>NZ_JBFUET010000019.1:0-156821 GCF_056403815.1 Mesorhizobium sp. P2_E9 | reverse complement strand
AACGAGGTTGGAAAGGGCGGACAGGAGCTAATGCACAAAGCCGGTTGAAACCGCCGGATCAGGAAAACCCACTGGGGCCGTGCACTATAAGTGCGAGCTTTCGATCGGGACCTGAAACGCGCGAATGGCATTATGGCCAGCGGCACATGAAAGGCCGCACCTACAGGTCGGATACATGGCCGCACCAACCAGCAACTGCAAAAGCTCACAAATCCCTTGCCAACGGAGAGCCGTCCATACACGGCCCCATTCCTGACATCAGCAACCAGTCGATTTGAGCCCACCCCCTTCCTCCTCAAGTCACCCGCACCCTGCCCCCAAAACTCCGCATCAGCCTCTTCGGCAGAAACAGCATCGCCAGGATAATGGTCAGCCCCGAAATCACCGGGTGATAATTCGGGACCACTATCCGCGCCAGGTCGAACACCGCTACATCACGAAGGCACCCAGGATCGGCCCCTACACAGATTGCCGCCCGAAAACCCGGGCGCAGTGCACCGTCGCTCCATCGGTATCGCGGAGCCGCGAATCTATGCTAAGCCGCCGCCCAATCAACCAACAAGAGGACGACACCTGTGAGCGAACTGACCGTGGCCGAGGCGACCGAAAATATCTATGCCTCGCTCCGAGCGGACAATGCCGACCTCGACGCCCATATCGCGGCACTTAAGGCGGCGCTGGCACGCGAGGGGATAAAACAGGCGGTGTTCGATCCGACCAAGTTGGCGCAGGGCAACCGCTCGGGCCGCAAGTTGATGCAGGCTTATTTTCGCCAGCGCGGCGTGAGCGTGAGTTTTTCGGAGTAGGAGAAGCCCGCGCGCGATCTCGAGCCATTTGGGAATGAGCAGTGGCGGGGATCAAGGGCGTGCCGATAATGCGCTCCTGCTGGAGCGAGCCACCAAGGACTGGCGCAAGGTTGCACGGGTCGTCGCCGAGACCATGGGACACAATAGGGAGCCGTATATCCAGGTCGGCGACTTGATGTTGCTGAGCCGTATCGTGGCTCTTGTCGATCAGGGAAAGCTCATGGCCCACGGTGATCCCTGGCTGATGCGAAAATGCGAAGTACGGCTGCCTGAGGCGATACACCCGCCGTCTCAGCGACCCTGAAAGCCTTGTCGAAAAGGCGCGCCCGGCCGCCTCAGGACTTATTTTACCAAGTTTTGTCGCCTCATGCGCGAGTGCTAACAAATCAACCGCCCGTAAACCAACGCTCCGTCATATCCGTAGCAGTCGAGGGGTGGGTCATGGTCATCAATAGGTTCTGGCGGTCGGAAGCCGGCAATTTCGCCTTGTTGTTTGCGTTGGCGGCGCCTGCAATCCTGGCGGCTGTCGGTTTCGCAGTGGACGTATCCACCGTCATGCGAGCAAAGGTCAATCTGCAGAACTCTCTGGACGCTGCGACGCTATCCTCGTCGCACCTGTCAGACGGCGAAGCGAACCGCAGACTTGCATTTGATGGCTATTTTCAAGCCAACGTCGCAAATCACCCTGAACTCTCCAATGCGAAAGTGACCTTGTCCGTCGACAAGGGCTTCAACTACGTCAAGACCAGGGCCGTCGCTTCCGCGGACGTGAACCTCAATTTTGCTTTCCTGTTCGGTGACAACCAGCACATCGAAGTGGATTCCGGTGGCGTGGAGGCGACGAACAACCTCGAAGTCGTGCTCGTGCTGGACAACACCGGCTCGATGGCCGGCGCCAAGATCAAGGCTCTCAGGGACGCCACCAAAGCGCTCCTCGATAATCTGGATGGAGCAAAGTCACCCGATCGCAAGGTGACCGCGGCTATTGTGCCGTTCGTCACCGCCGTTAACGTGAATGGCGATGAATTTGACCCTTCTTGGATAGACATGGAAGGCAAATCGCCGAACAACGGCGCGAATTTCCCTCTGCTGCCCGATGGCAAGCGCGTAAATCACATGGACCTGTTCAAGGACCTGGCACAGGGGACCGGTTGGAAAGGCACGGGATGGAAGGGCTGCGTGGAGGCACGCCCTGGAAGCGCTGCCATTTCTGACGTAGCGCCGGACCAGGCTGACGGTAACACCTTGTTCGTGCCTTACTTCGCTCCGGACGACCCCGGCGATGCGACCGGCCCATCCGCGAGCTATGGCAACGACGCCAAGGTCTATAACAACTCATATCTTTCCGATGACGTTATGGACGGCGCGGACACGAAGGGAAAAGATAAGAAGATCGCGAAATACGAGAACCCCAAGGCGAAAAAGATCAACGACAAATATGCGCCCCTGACGGTCGGCCCAAACCGGGCCTGCCCGACTCCAGTGGTGCCGTTGACCACTGATTTGGACAAGTTGCGCACGGCCGCCGCTCAGATGCAGGAGTGGAACGGATCTGGCACCAATGTCTCCGAAGGGCTCTCTTGGGGCATGCGGGTGCTTTCACCAGACGCGCCCTACACCGACGGCGCCCCCTGGAAGACCCCGAATACGAGCAAGATCGTCGTTCTGCTTACCGATGGCGAGAATGTCGTTTATGGCGCGAGCGCCGAACCGGAAAAGTCGGATTACACGTCCTATGGCTACCTCGCTTCCGGCCGGTTCGGCACGAGCAACCAGACGGACGCCGCGCGCGCCGTGGATCGATGGACGCTTGACGTTTGCGATAAATTAAAGGCGCAGCAGGTTCAAATCTACACCATCACGCTGCAATCCGACACGGCCGCGAACCGGACACTCTACGGCAAATGCGCGACGAACCCGACCGACTACTACGCTGTCAACGATCCCAGCAAATTGCCGAACGTGTTCCAGACAATCGCTGGAAAGTTCACGACACTCCACCTGGTTAACTAGGTGGGGATCAGAACCCTGAAGAATGCACGGGAATTTAGCGGTCATTCGCACGGCCTTTGGCGACGACGACTCTGGCGACCTCGGATGCGCTAAATCCTCAAGCTGTCCTTGCCCTGCCGCGGAAACTCCGCATCAGCCCCTTCGGCAAGAACAGCATCGCCAGGATGATCGTCAGCCCCGAAATGACAGGGTGATAATCCGGCACCACGATCCGTGCCAGATCAAACACCGCATACATCACCAAGGCGCCGAGGATCGGGCCGAGCAGCGTGCCGGTGCCGCCGACCACGGTCATCATCAGGGGCAACAGCATCCAGTCGAGGTCGAACACCGAGTCCGGACCGACATGGAAGATGTAGTAGGTGTAGAGGCTGCCGGCGATGCCGGCGATGAAGGCGCTGCCGGCGAAGGCGGCGACCTTGACCTTGAGCACGTCGATGCCGTTGGCCGACGCCGCCATCTCGTCGTCGCGCACCGCGATCAGCGCCAGCCCGTAGCGCGAGCGCATCAGCAAGTGGATGGCAAATGCGGTGCCCACCATCAGGCCGAGGCCGACCAGATAGTGCGGCAACAGCGTGTCGAAGGTGCCGGCGGGGGCGACGACGCCGAAGGCGCCGCCGGTGAAGTCGCCGCCATTGATAAACATCACCTTGACGATCTCGCCGAAGCCCAGCGTGCCCAGCGCGAAATAGTCGCCGCGCAGTTTGGACAAAAGCGGCAGGCCGATGATGATGGCGGCGACCGCCGCGACCAGCCCGCCCAGCACCATCGTCACCGGATCGAAATAATAGATGCGCGGATACACATCATAGAGCGAGCCCCAGAGATAGTTGCCGCTCCACAGGATGGCGGTGGTGTAGGCGCCGAGGCCGAAGAAAGCGTGATTGCCGAGGCTGATCTGGCCGCCGAAACCGGCCACCAGGTTCCAGCCCTGCGCCATGATGGCGTAGATGAAGACGAAGAACAGGAAGGAGAAGGCGTAGCTGTCGATCGCGCCGGGCAGCAGCGGCAGCAGCGCGAGGGCTGCTACGACAGCGACGGCTATCCATGCCCAGCCTTGTTTCGGCCAGGCCCATTCCAAAAATTCTTGCTTCACCATGGTGCTCAAGCCTTCTTGTACGGCCGGCTGAACAGGCCTTCCGGCTTGAACATCAGCACCGCCAGGAACACGCCGTAAGCGATGGCGTTGGTCCAGCCGCCGGAGATGAAATACTGCACATAGGCTTCGATCAGGCCGAGGATGATGCCGCCGGCGAGCGCGCCCGCGACATTGCCGATGCCGCCCAGCGCTAGCGCCACCAGCGCCTTCAGGCTGAAGATGAAGCCGGCGAAGGGATTGAACGGGAAGGTGGTCGCCACCGCCACGCCGGCGGCTCCCGCCAGCGCGATGCCGATGGCGAAAGCGATCGCGTTGACGCGGTGCGGGCTGATGCCCATCAGCGTCGCCGCTTCCATGTCCTCGGAGGCAGCGCGCACCGCCTTGCCGACAATCGTCTTGCGCAAAAACAGCACCACCAGCCCGGTGCCGGCGAGCGCGATCAAAAAGCCCATCGAGCGCGTGAACGAAGTGCGCACGCCCAAAATCTCGATGCCGCTTGCCGTGTAGGAGGTGACGATCGCCGCGGTGTTGCCGCCCCAGATAACCGTCATCAAATTCTGGACCAGGAACATCAGGCCGACCGCGATCAAGAGCGAGATGTTGCGGTCCTCGGCGGCCGCCGCGCGGCGGAACAGGCCCTGGTAGATCAGCCAGCCAACGACGAGCCCGACCGGAATGACGATCAGCAGCGACAGGAACGGGTCGATGCCCAGCCCGTAGAACAGCGCCCGTACGAAATAGGCGGCGAGGATGATCATGGCGCCCTGCGCCAGGAAGATCAGCCGCATGGTGCCGAAGATGAGGCTCAAGCCCACGGCGGCGACGCCATACATGGCGCCGCCCAGCGCGCCATTGAGCGACAGCTGCAGCAGGATTTCGGGAGGCGGAATGGCCTGCATTATTGCACCTCCAACACGCCCATATAGGCCTTCTGGATTTCGGGGTCGGCGATGAGCTCGGCGCCAGTGCCTTGCATGGCAAGCTCGCCGGTCTTCAGCACGAAGCCATAGTCGGCAACCTTCAGCGCCTGGTGGATGTTCTGCTCGACCAGAAGGATGGTGACGCCCTGTTTGTACAGCGTCTCGATCAGCGCGAACATCTGCTGCACCACGATCGGGCTGAGGCCCAGCGACGGCTCGTCGAGGATGAGCAGCGATGGCTCCGACATGGTGGCGCGCGCGATGGCCAGCATCTGCTGCTCGCCGCCGGAGAGCGAGCCGGCCTTCTGCCCTGCCCGCTCCTGCAGCCGCGGAAACAGCGTGTAGGCTTTCTCCAGCGACTGCTTGAAGTGTTTTCGCACCTTGGGCCGGTAGGCGCCGAGCTCGAGGTTTTCCAGCACCGTCATCTGCCGAAACAGGCCGCGCCCCTCCGGCACATGCGCGATGCCCATGCCGGCGATCTCCTCCGGCGCCTTGCCGGCCAGCGGCACGCCCGAGAGAAAGATCTCGCCGCGCTTCGGCTTCAGCAGGCCGGAGATCGTCTTCAAAAGCGTCGTCTTGCCGGCGCCATTGGCGCCGACGATGGCGACGATGCTGCCGGGGTCGACATGGATCGACACGCCCCACAGCGCGCCGACATCGCCATAGGCGACTTCGAGATTGGTGACTTCAAGCAGCCGGTTCGCCAAGATAGGCCTCGATCACTTTGCGGTTGGCGACGATTTCGCGCGGGCTGCCGTCGGCGATCTTCTCGCCATGGTCGAGCACGATCACCCGGCTACAGACTTTCATGATGGCATCGACCTTGTGCTCAACCCACAGGATCGAGACGCCACGTTCACTGCGCACCCGGCGGATGACATCGACCATGCGCTGGATCTCGGTCGGGTTCAGCCCGGCCATCGGCTCGTCGAGCAAAAGCAGCGCCGGGCTGGAGGCGACGGCCCGGGCGATCTCCAGGAGGCGTCGGTCGGATAGCGTCATATGCGCGGTGCGGACATCGCGCTTGGCGGTCAGCCCGACCAGCTCAAGCGCTTCCTCGGCGGCAGCCGTCGCATGCCTGACACGCCCGCCCGAGCCATAGACGGCGCCGACCATGATGTTCTCGAACGCGGTCATGGTGAGGAAGGTGCGCACCAGCTGGAAGGTGCGCGCAATGCCGAGCCGGCAGATACGGTGCGGTGCCGTGCCGGTGATGTCCTGGCCCCGGAAGTGAATGCGCCCTTGCGTCGGCGTGTAGAGCGCGGTGATGAGGTTGAACAGCGTCGACTTGCCGGCGCCGTTCGGGCCGATCAGCCCGATCAGCTCATTGGTGCCGACGGCGACGTCGATATTGTCCAGCACGACAAGCCCGCCGAACCGCTTCTGGACCGCCTCGAGGCGAAGCAGGGTTTCGTCAGGCTGCATCGTGTTTCCGTTTCTCCGATCAGGTTTCGCAGGTCGGCAGGCGGGCGCCCGGCTTCGCAATCAGGCGTCCGCCTCCCCCGCCCGCTGTTTTCAGCCGCTCAGCGCTTGTCCCAGGCCGGCGCCGGTCTGTATGTCCAGTTGCCGTCCGGGAAGATCAGCTGGTGCTTGCCTTGCCACCATTGCGTGGCGACGCTGGGGATGAGCGCAAAGCCGGTCTGGTCGAATTTCAGATCGCCGACCACGGTATCCCTGAACTCCTGGCCGAAGATCGCGTCATGCAGCGCGCCGGCATCGGTAGAGCCCGCCTTCTCGATCGCCTGCGCCAACACCTGTGCATTGGCGTAGAAGGCGCCGACGGTCACCGAGTCCTTCTTGAACTCGGCCTCGTAGCGGTCGCCGAGTTCCTTGGCGCCCTTATAGGGATAGCTCGCCGACCAGAAACCGTCGGTCAGGATGTAGTCGGAATCCGCCCCGAGCGCTTCGTGGAACTCGCCCGTCCAGGTGCCCTTCCAGCCATGCAGGTAAGGCACGGAGAAACCGAGCTCCTTCATTTGGCGCAGCAGCGTCACCGTATCGGCCGGCGAGCCGAACACCAGCATGGCGTCGACATCTGCCGCCTTGAGCTTGGTGATCAGCGCCGAGTAATCGGTGGCGCCGATGGCCCAGGGATCGTCGACGGCGAAGGTGTAGCCATACTTCTTGGCCGCCGCCTCGAAGGCGCCGCCAAAGCCCTTGCCGTCCGGCGAATCCTCGGAGACCAGCGCCGGGTTCTTCGGCTTCTCATTGGCCGGCAGCTTATCCCAGATCTCGAACGGCACTTCCGCGCCCGGCCCCGGATGGAAGAAGAACAGCGCCGAATATTTCAGCTTCAACGGCTGCCATTCGAACGGGAAGGCCGTCGTGATCATGTAGAATTTCTTGTATTTTTCCGCGACGATGGCACCCGCTATGTTCATCGGTCCGGAATGGGTCGACAGCAGCGCGTCGACCTTCTGCACCTTGATCAGGTTTTCCAGCGCCGACGCCACTTTGCCTTCGGAGCTTTCGTCGTCGGCGACGACGAGGCGCACCGGCAGCTTCTTGCCGGCCGCCTTGACCATGATGCCGCCGGCCTTGTTGATGTCGGCGACCGCCTGCTCATAGGCCCATTTCTGCTCCTTGCCGTCGCCGGCCAACGGCCCGGTCAAGGAGATCGGCGCGCCGATGACGATCTCGGTATCGCCGGCATTCGCCATACCGGTGCCGGCCGCGAACGCGGCCGACAGGGCCAGACCCGCCAGCATTGCCTTCAGACTGTTTCCCATTTCATCCTCCCAGGTTTTTCGATCGAGCGGGCGGTGCCCGCGGGCATGCCTCAGACCGTCGCTGCCGCGACCAGCCTGGTGTCGGTGAACTGCTCGAAACTGAGCGCCTTGCCGTCCTCCATTTCCCAGACATGGACGACACGCGCCGACATCGCCTTGCCGGTCTTTTTGTAGGTGCCCGAATAGGTGCCGATGCCGACAATGGTGGCGCCGCCATCGACCAGTTTTTCCAGCTTCAAGGCGTAACCGTCCCACTCCTCGCCGATGCGCTTGAAGACGCCTTCGATGATGGCTTCCGGGCCGACATAGGTGCCGGCATAGGGAAAGCCCGCCATCTCGGTCCAGGCCGTGCGGCTGGTAACCGGCGCCATCATCGCCGAGAGATCCTTGGTGTCGGAGCCGGCGTAGTGCGCCTTGATCGCTTCGTAGTTCTTGCCCATAGCGTTCTCCCGCGCGGTCAGACCGGCGCCTTGCCTTCGTCGTAGACGGTTCTGGATTTCTTCTCGATGTGAGCGCCGGCCGGCTTGTTCTCGATCTTGCCCTGGCTGGTGACGCCGAGGAATTTCCCCGTCGAGCGCATGACGTCCCAATTGTAGAAGAACAGCGAGGCGACCGGGATGATGAACTCGCGGAAGCCGAACACATACTGGTTGTCGGCGAACTTCCAGGTCGTCGCCAGGTCGACGTCGCCATGGCCGCGCTGGATGCCGACGAGGTTCTGCCAGGCATAGCGCTCGGAGGAGAGATAGATGTGCTCGTAGACGTGATTGGGGCTGTATGTGTAGTGCGCGGTGAGCCCGATCAGATCGCGGGTCGGCGCCGGCGCGATGCCGGTCGGCGCGACCGAGGGATCGCCGAGCACGCCGGCCGACCAGGTCTGCGCCACGCGCGGCTCGCCGGGCGCTTCACTGGCATCACGCACCTTTTCGCGCACCGACAGAACGCGGCGCGTGCTGGTGTTGACGATGAAGGCCTCGTCCTCGTTCAGTCGGGCCGAGAAAATCATGTTGATGAAGTACACGCTGGAGGCGATTTCCAGCGCCTCGTACCAGTCGGCACCCGCTTCCGTGCCTTCGCTCCACGCCACCGTGTCGAGCGATGTGAAGGCGAGGTCGATGGTACGGCCGGTGTCGAGCGTGATCTTGAAGGTCTGGCCGCGTAGCGCATCCGTCGTCGCCAGCCGGTTGGTGGCGATGCCGGCGGCGAAATCGTCAAAATGCTTCCAGTCCGCCGGTCTGTTCTGGTCGTTCATCGCACTCTCCACATCAATCGACAAAAGCTCCAATCAATCCACGAAGGCCAATGTCGGCAGGTCGACGACGGTGGCGCCGCCATCGACTGTCAGGATCGAACCGTTCATCATCGCCGCCTCGCCGGAGGCGACGAAGCAGATGACGTTGGACACTTCTTCCGGTGTCGCCGGCCGCCCGAGCGGCACGTCCTTGGTGACCAGCCGGTAGGCCTCGTCGATCGAGCCAAGCCCATGCTTTTCGACGATCACCTCCATCTGCTCGTCGGCCATGTCGGTCGACACCCAGCCCGGGCAGATGATGTTGGTGCGCACGCCCTTGCGGCCATAGTCGCGCGCCAGCGATTTGCCGAAGCCGATGCAGGCATGTTTCATGGTGACGTAGCCGGCCGCGTCCGGCCCGGCGAACAGGCCGGCGATCGAGGCGACGACGACGATGTTGCCCTTTTGCGCAATCAGATCCGGCAGGCATTCGCGGGCGCAGACGAAGGCGGTATCGAGATTGCTGCGTGTCGCGAGAGCCCATGTCTCGTCGCTCATCGAGATCGTCGGGCCGACGCCATGGCCGCCGGCATTGGCGACGAGAATGTCGACCGGTCCGATCTTGTCATGCACTTCGGCCAGCGCCGCACGCACCGCCTGGGGATCAGCGGCATCGCCCTGCACCACCAGCCCGCCAATGTCTTTGGTCACCGCTTCCAGCGGCTCGCGCCGCCGGCCCATCAGCACCACCTTGGCGCCGTCGGCCGCCATGCGCCTGGCGACCGCCGCACCGATGCCGGTGCCGCCGCCGGTGATGAAAGCCGTCTTTCCAAGAAATCGCATGGTTCCATCCCGATTACTGAGCGCGCCGGCTATGCGCCGATCTTCGCTGGGGATAGTGCGGCATCGGCCATTTCGCGTCTTGTCCGAGCGGGAACTTTGTTTTGACTGAGCGCGCACTTTGCGCCTTCGGTAGAAGTGCCGCGCGACCCTTGCGAGCCACGCGGCGACCGCCAAGCCCCCGTACTGCCGGCGACCTATTTCTTCATTGCTTCGAGATCGATGACGATGTCGACATCCGGGCCGAGGCCGAAGCCGGCGGCGGCCTTGGCCATCGGGAAGTCCGCGGTGCTCACCTTTCCCGTGGCGGTGAACGCCGCCTTGGTCAGCGTCGCGTCCCAGGGTGCGGGCGCTTCGTTGACCAGCGTCACGTCGAGCGTGATCTCCTTGGACACGCCGCTGATGGTGAGATTGCCCGTGACCTTGCCGGTCTTGTCGCTGACCTTCTCGACCTTGGTGCTTTCGAACGAGATCGCCGGGAATTCGGCGGCGTTGAAGAAGTCGGGGCCTTTCAGATCGCTGTCGCGCTGGTCATAGGCGGTGTGCACCGAGCCGACATCGAGCTCGGCCTTGACGCTGCTCTTCGACGGATCGGCCTTGTCCATCACGATGGCGCCCTTCACGGCATCGAACTGGCCATGCGCGGTGCCGTAGATGCCGTGCTTGATGGTGAAGGTAACCCAGGCGTGCTGGCCGTCGATCTCGTAATTATCGGCGTATGCCGCCGATGCGAAGGCGCACATCGAGGCAAAGGCAAGGGCGGCCGTCAGTTTTCTCATCGTCACGTAACTCTCCCCATTGTTGGTTGTCGTTCCCTGGCTCAGGAAAAGCCAAGCGCGGCTCCGTGCGGCGCAAACAGGATCGCCGTCAGGATGGCCAATATCGCCGGACTGGCGATCAGCAGGCCGGCAACCAGCGGCCGCAACGGCCGGGCACCGGGAACAAGGCCCTGCAACGGACCGGGCATCAAAGCAGCCACGGCAAGCGGCAAGGGCGAAAGCATAAGCGCTAACGGATTGGCCTTCGGCGCCAGCAGCGCCACCTGGATCAGCACCGTGGCGGCGGCGTAGGTGAGGATCAACTCGGTGCCCTTGCTCCAGGCAGTGGCCGATCCGCCGCGCAGCACCACGATGTACTGGACGAGGCACCAGCCGCCGGCGAGCGCGGCAAGCGATCCCAGCAACTGCCCGGTGACGATCGAGGCGCCGAGCACCGAGATGATGGCGCCGGCCAGGCATAGAGCGAGCATGGCCGCCGGCACCAGGAACGGCTCCTCTGCCGAAGGCGATGGCGAAGCTTTCAGGGACAGCAGCATCGCGGCGCCGACGATCGCCAGCAGGCCGGCGATGAGGGCGGCGATCATCTGCAGGTCGAGCGAGCCGCCGGCGATACGACGCCAGCCGAGCCACAGCAGCGCCGCCGCAAGAGCGGCAGCGACAAGCCTGCCCGCGACCGCAGCGCTGAGCAGGCGCTCCGGCAACAGGCCCGCGACAATCCCGGCAAAGGCGAGATAGATCAGCTTCTGACTGGCGGCGACGGGCGGCACCGCCGGCGGGCCAAGCGTTTCCCAATAGAAGAACAGCAGCAGCGCGGCCGACACCAGCGAAAGCACGGGCGAGAACGGCGGCAGGACAACCCTTGCCAGCAGCGCCATCACCATACCGAGCACAAGCGGTAGCGCCGCCGTGGTGACCATCGGATTGCCCAGCAATGCGCTCAATGGCCAACACCTCTTCGACGTCAGGGAGACTCGCGCAAAACGCGCGGCTCGATGCGATCCTGATCTTGGCCAGCCGATCGCGGGACGTCTTGTCCGAGCGGGAACTTTGTTTTGACTGAGCGCGCACTCGCGCCTTGGGTGGCTTGAAGCTCGCCGATGCGCTCCATAACCCTCGCTGCACAATGCTCATCAGCAATCGAGGAGGATGGCGTGAACGAGAGAACCGTGCCGCCGATCAGCGCCGCTGCAGCCGCCTTCCTGGCACGTTCGCATCGGCCCTTCATCAATGGCCGCTTCGTCGATGGTCTTGCTGGTGAAGGCCTTGCCGTCGACGATTCCGCTTCCGGCGAGATCGTCGCCCGTGTCCCCGAAAGCGGCCCCGAACTGGTCGACCAGGCGGTGCGCGCGGCGCGTGCAGCCCTTGAAGGCCCCTGGGCGTCGATGCGGCCGGTCGATCGCCAGAACCTGATGCTGAAACTCGCCGACGCGATCGAGGCCGACGCCGACCTCTTGGCCGAGATCGAAAGCATCGAGAACGGCAAATCGCTCGGCGTCGCCCGTATGCTGAGTGCCGGCGGCACTGTCGACTGGCTGCGTTATTACGCCGGCTGGGCGACCAAGATCGAGGGCTCGACCTTCCAGGTGTCCATCCCCGTGCCGCCGGGCGCCAAACACCAGGCGATGACGGTGATGGAACCGGTCGGCGTCGTCGGCGCCATCGTGCCGTGGAATTTTCCGCTGCTGATCGGCATGTGGAAGATCGCGCCGGCGCTGGCGTGCGGCTGCACGGTGGTGCTGAAGCCGCCGCAGGAAACGCCGCTCGGCCTGCTCCGGCTCGCCGAACTGATCGAGGCATCAGGCTTCCCGCCCGGCGTCGTCAACATCGTCACCGGCAGCGGGTCAGTCACCGGCGAAGCGTTGATCCGCCATCCCGGCATCGACAAGCTGACCTTCACCGGCTCGACGGAGGTCGGCAAGCGCGTCGGTCATGCGGCCGTCGACCGCGTCGCCCGCTTCACGCTGGAGCTTGGCTCGAAATCGCCGATGATCCTGCTTGCCGACATGGAGGAAGGCATCGAGCCGCTCATCGCCGGGCTCGGCATGTTCTTCAACCAGGGCCAGGTCTGCACCTCGGCCTCCAGGCTCTTGATCGAGAAGTCGATCTACGACCGCACGCTTTCGCGGCTGGCCGAGATCGCCGACGGCATGACGCTGGGCGCCGGCCGCGATGCGGCCGCACAGATCAATCCGCTGGTCTCGGCCAAGCACCGAAGAAGCGTCGAAGGTTTCGTCGAGCGCAGTCTGGCGGCCGGCGGCGAACGGGTCAGCGGCGCGCGGCCGGTGCCGGCCAGGGGGCATTATGTGGCACCGACCATCCTGCACAATGTCAGCCCCGACATGGAAATCGCCAGCGAGGAGGTGTTCGGCCCGGTGGTGGCGGCAATGCCGGTCGCCGATCTCGACGAGGCGATCCGCATCGCCAACGACACGCGCTACGGCCTGTCGGCCTCGATCTGGACCCGCGACATGGGCAAGGCGATGACCGCCATCCATGGCCTCAAGGCCGGCACGGTATGGGTCAATTCGCACAACACGCTCGACCCTGCGGCACCGTTCGGCGGCTTCAAGCAGTCCGGCATCGGCCGCGAGCATGGCCGTGCCGCCATCGACGGCTACCTCGAGACCAAGACCGTCATCATGCGCTACGCCTGACATGAGTGCTGCGTTCGACTACATCATCGCCGGCGCCGGCTCGGCCGGCTGCGCGCTGGCCAACCGGCTGGTCAATGCCGGCAAGCGCGTGCTGGTCGTCGAGGCCGGTCCGGCCGACAACACGCGCCTCATCGACATGCCGGCCACCTTTGCCAAGGTGATCGGCACGGCACGCAGCTGGATCTACGAATCCGAGCCGGAGCCGAGCGTCGGCGGCCGCCGGCTGCCGGTGCCGCAGGGCCGCACGCTGGGCGGCGGCTCGTCGATCAACGCCATGCTCTACATCAGGGGCCAGCCGCAGGATTACGACGGCTGGCGCGACCTCGGCTGCCCCGGCTGGGGTTGGGACGAGGTGCTGCCGGTGTTCCGGCGGCTGGAGCGCAATGAGCGCCTTGCCAGCGAGTGCCACGGCACCGAGGGACCGCTGCCGGTCTCCGATCCGCGCCATCGCCACCCGCTGTCACTGGCCTATATCAAGGCCGCGCAGCAGGCCGGCTACCGCTACAATGACGACTTCAACGGCGCCGCGCAGGAAGGCGTCGGCTTCTATCAGACGACGACTGCCAACGGCGAACGCCAGTCGGCGGCAAAAGTCTTCCTGCGACCGCTGGCCGGCAATGCCAACCTCACCGTGATCACCGATGCGCTGGTCACCGGCGTGACCCTGGAAAACGGGGCGGCGAGCGGCCTCGCCTACACCACCTCGGATGGCCAGAACCATGCGGCGACGGCAAAGGCCGAGGTGATCCTCGCCGCCGGTGCGCTGGCGACGCCGAAGCTGATGATGCTGTCGGGCCTGGGGCTAGCCGAACACCTGACCGAACTCGGCATTCCCGTCATCCGCGACATGCCCGCGGTCGGCCGCGACCTGCAGGACCATGTCGCCGCCCCCGTCTATGCGCTGACACGCCAGCCGATCTCGTTGCTGGGCGAAGATCGCGGCTTGCGAGCGTTGCGCCACGGCCTGCAATACCTGATGTTCCGGACCGGCCTGCTCACCTCCAACGTCGTCGAGAGCGGTGGCTTCTTCGACACCGATGGCGACGGCCGGCCCGATATCCAGTTCCACGTCCTGCCGGTGATGATCGAAAGCGCCGAGCACGGCTCGATCGAGCGCCACGGCATGGAGCTCAACCCTTGTGTGCTGCGGCCAAAATCGCGCGGCACGGTCGGCCTGCGCTCGCGCGACGCCGCCGACCCGATTCGCTTCACCACCGGCTTCCTGTCCGACCCGGACGATCTCGCTTTGCTGCTCGCCGGTATGAAGATCGCCCGCAATATCCTGCGCCAGCCGGCGCTGCGGGCGGTGATCGCCGAGGAGCTATCGCCGGGCGAAGACGCCGATCTTTCCGATCAATCCATCGTCGACCACATCCTCGAACACGCCAAGACCGTCTATCACCCCTGCGGCACCTGCCGGATGGGCAGCGACGACGATGCGGTTGTCGATCCGCAGCTGCGTGTGTGCGGCGTCCCGCGCCTGCGCATCTGCGATGCCTCGATCATGCCACGCCTGATCAGCGGCAACACCAACGCCCCGGTGATCATGATCGCCGACCGCTGCGCAGATTTTATTCTAGGGGTGTAGCGCCCGGCTGTTCATTCCTTGGCGTCGGCCGCCTGCGCCAGACCGCTGAGCAACTGGCCACACGCCAGCTGGCGCTCCGATGGCCGCCGCCAGCCTGCTGTCCTTGGTGCCGGTCATAGTGCTAAGCCTGCTCGCGCAGCGCTTCATCGTCGATGCGCCGCGCGAAAAAGCAGGGACCATGAACACAGTCATCGTTGTCGGCCATGTCAACTACGACCAGGTCTGGTCGCTGTCCTCACCCCTCGCCTCGGGCGCGCGCATTGTCTATTCCAACCGCAACGTCAGGCTCGGCGGCGGCGGCTTCCACACCGGCACCCAGTTGGCCAGGCTCGGCAACCATGTCCGGCTGGTCGGCAATCTGCTGGACGACGACCATGGCCGGGCAGCGCTTGCCACATTGCAGGCGAGCGGCATCGATACCGGCTACGTCACCATCTGGGCCGGCGAAACCCGGTTCACCGAAATCCTGCTCGAGCCCAATGGCGAGCGCACCATTTTGAACCCCGGCGGCCAGATGCGCCCGCCCTTCGCCGCATCGGAGCCTGTTTCCGGCGATGCCGCCTATCTCAACGCCCTGGTGCTCGATGCCGGCCTCGTCGCCTCGCTGCGGACGATCCCGCTGGTGATTTCGCAATTTCCGCTGCGCAGCGCCTCGCCGCGCCCGGCCGACGTCGTCATCGGATCGCGCGCCGACTTTCCCGGCGAGGACACGCGAGCGATCTGGGAGCGAGCAACAGGGATCGCCGGGCCTCGTCTGAGGACGCTGGTACTGACCGACGGAACACGCCCGATCTCGCTCTATGACGGCAAGGTGCTGAACCACGTCACGCCGTTGAGGCAGGTTTCCGTGCCCGACACGATCGGCGCCGGCGACTGTTTCACCGGGATATTCCTGCACGGCCTGCTGCAGGGACTGAGCCTCGAGCTCTCCGCCGAACAGGCAAGCCAGCAGACCGCCGAATGGCTGTCGGAACGATCCCGCACCGGCTGAATCATACGCTGCGGCAAGGCGGGCTTTCATGAAAATGTCATAAAAATCAAATGGAAACCGACGTTCGAGTGAACTAGAAAAACGTCCGAATGTCTTGGAGAAATCAGGATCGAGGCGACGGCAGGCCGGCGCATCATGATTCCAGTCTTTCATCACCCCGACGATGTCGCCGGCCTTGTCGACCGCGACTTGAAACCGCTTCCTTGCAAGAGACCTGTCATGTGGCTGAGTGAATTCGAAATTGTCCTGCGCGACCGCGTCATCCCGAACGGCGCGATCAGGATCGAGAACGGCCGGATTGCCGAAATCCGCGACAAGCCTGTCGAGAATGCCGATATCGAAGGCGGCGGCCGTCTGCTGCTGCCCGGCTTCATCGACATGCATGGCGACATGGTGGAGAGGGAAGTCGAGCCGCGCACCGGCGTCCACGTGCCGATGCGGATCGGCATCGCCGAGCTCGACAAGAAGCTCGCCTCCTGCGGCGTCACCACGGCCTATGCCGCGCTTTCCTTCATCGGCGCCAGCGTCACCAGCGGCGTGCTGCGCTCGGAAGATCATACGACTGCGATCATCGACACCATTGCCGGCATGAAGGACGACCTTTTGGTCGATCACCGCATCCATGCCCGCTTCGAAGTGACCTTCACCCCGGCGATTCCCAAGCTGCAGAAGTTGATGGACGCCGGCAGGCTGCATTTGATCTCGCTGATGGATCATACGCCTGGCCAGGGGCAGTACCGCGACGTCGAGCTCTACATCGCCCGCATCGCCAAGGAGCGCGGCATGTCGGTCGCGGACGCATCCGAAGTCGTCGGCAAGCGCATGGCCGGCCGCAACGGCCAGGGTGATGTGCTGAACGCCCTGCAGGACCTGTCGGCCCGTGCGCAGGCCGCCGGCATCGTGCTTGCCTCGCATGACGACGACACGCTGGAGAAGGTGGAACTGGTCCATGGCCTCGGTGCCGCCCTCTCAGAATTCCCGGTGACCCTGGAAGCCGCGCAGGAAGCCCGCAGGCTCGGCATGCACACCGCCATGGGTGCGCCCAACGCACTGCGCGGCGAATCCTATTCGGGCAATCTTTCCGCCCGCCAGGCCTACGAGGCCGGGCTGCTCGACATGCTGGCCAGCGACTACCATCCGGCCTCGATCCTGCCGGCCGTGCTCGGTCTGTCGGAGCTCCGCGACGGCGGCTTGGTGGCAGCGGTGGCACTGACGGGCGCCAACCCGGCCCGCGCCCTGGGGCTCACCGATCGCGGCGCTATCGAGACCGGCTTTCTGGCCGATCTCGTCGTCGCCGACCGCCATCCCGTGCCACGTGTGCGTGCCACCTTCCGCGCCGGTCGCATGATCTACGGCGACGGCACACTGAGGCTGGCAGGGAAAGTAGAACGCCCTGCCCCGGCCGTGGCTGAACGGCTACCGGCTGCCTCCCGGGAAAGCGCGTAGCGCTTTCCGTTGCGATTTGCGTCAAAACCGTCAAAACAAAGAGTTAAAGCAGCTCGTCGTTTCCGTGAAACGGTCAGCTGCCCTAGACGTCGAGCGCGACCATCATGCCGCGCACTTCGGCCATTTCCAACAGCATGTCCTGCAGTGTTTCGACGGCCAGCGTCGCACCGGTTATGGCCAGTAGCTCGGTGATACTCTCTCTCATGGAAATGACCGCCATTCCGGTTTTCTCGGAAAGCAGCCGGCCGATGGCCGCTCGGATAAGGGCATTCTGGTCAGACATGATTCCCCCTTCATGCTGGATGACGATCTAAGTTTTCTCCAACGGTATGCTTTTTGCGCAACTTCTGCGAGCTTTAGCTCACGCTTGCAAGCCGTTTGGTGTATCGGATCTGTATTATTTGGCTGACAGTTGCTCAGCGACGACAGCGCCCAAAGCGGTCCAATACAAACCTCGTGTTCCCCCCTTTAGGAAGGCAGTACCGCAAACCGCCCGCCGAAAGTTGCAATGGATGATGCTTTTTTTATGACCATGGAACGGATGTGCCACGGGCTCAGGTAGCCAAATCACTGCGCACCATTTTAAATCTTGACGCGTGTCAATTTTTTCTAAAACATGCGCAAACGTCGGCAAGGCATCAGCCGGCGCTCTGGGAGGAGCAATACCTGACACGAAGGAGCACCCGGACCGGGGCCACGAGCCGCATGTCCAGCGGCCGCGGCGTGTCGGCAGTTCGTGACACCAAGCGTTGGGGTCGCTTGCGTCCTGTCGGCCACTTCGTTCGCCGAACACCGAAACTGATGCGACGGCACATCAAACAATAAGGAGGAGGAAAACCATGAGCGTATTTAATGGCTTGAAGCTCGGCACAGGCCTGCTTGGCGCGGGCCTGCTGGCAACCATCGTCTCGGCCCATGCCGAGGACGCGGCGAAGGTCGCGGCCATTGTCAAAGGCCTCGACAACCCCTTCTTCCAAACCATGCAGAAGGGCATCGAGGAGCAGGGCAAGGCCAACGGCGTCAATGTCAGCGTCCAGGCAGCCGCCAATATGGGCGACGCCACCGGCCAGGCCGACCGCCTGACCGCAATGGCCATGCAGGACTTCGATTGCTATCTGGTCAACCCGATCAGCGTCTCCAACCTCGTCCAGGCACTGGTGCCGGTCGCCCAGAAGAAGAAGCCGATCGTCAACATCGACTCGACCATCGACGCCGAACAGGCCAAGGCCGCCGGCTTTGCCGTCTCCACCTATATCGGCACCGACAATGTCGCCGCCGGCGCGCTGGCCGGCGAGGAAATGCTGAAGCTGGTGCCGAAGGGCGGCAAGGTCGCGCTGATCGCCGGTATCGTCGGCGATGTCGGCTCCAATGCCCGCATCAAGGGCTTCAAGCAGGCCGTCGAAGGCAAGCTCGAAGTGGTGGTGATGGTGAGTGCCGACTGGGATCGTGAGAAGGCGTTGACCGCCGCCACCGACATCCTGGCCGCCCACCCCGATCTCGCTGGCTTCTTCGCCGCCAACGACATCATGGCGCTCGGCGTCGAACGCGCCGTGCAGACCTCCGGCAAGGACGTCAAGGTGATCGGCCTCGACGGCATTGTCGACGCGCTGAAGTCGATCGCCGCTGGCGAACTCACGGCCACCGTGGCGCAATATCCCTATGTCGTCGGCGCCATGGGCGTGGAAGCCTGT
This sequence comes from Mesorhizobium sp. P2_E9, assembly GCF_056403815.1. NCBI lineage: Bacteria > Pseudomonadati > Pseudomonadota > Alphaproteobacteria > Hyphomicrobiales > Phyllobacteriaceae > Mesorhizobium > Mesorhizobium sp. P2_E9. The sequence goes on along the minus strand of NZ_JBFUET010000019.1, from coordinate 138,034 downwards.
GCGTTGGCCGCCAAGGGCAAGGAACTGCCCGCTAACGTGCCCGCGCCCGTGCTCCTGATCAACAAGGCCAATGCCGATGCCTCGCTGAAGAATTTTCCGCGCCCCGGCGGCGATTATCCCGATCCTTTCCGCGAGATGTTGAAGTGAGCAATTCCACAGACAACGCGCCCGTCGCCCATTCGGCGGGCGCGGCGGAGGAGAGCCGCCCCTCCCTGTCGGCTCTCCTCCTGGATCCTTCCTTCTGGGCCGACTGGGCATCCGTCGTCGGCCTGGTCGGTCTCGTCATCGTCTTCGGCATCGCCCAGCCGGTCTTCCTCAGCATCGCCAACCTCCAGGCATTGCTGCTGGCGGCTGCGATCCTGACGGTGCTGTCGATCGGCCAGACCTTCGTCGTCGCGACCTCAGGCATCGACCTGTCGCTGGCGGCAGCCGTCATGCTTGGCGCCATCGTGCTTGGCCTCGTCAATGCGGCGGGCTACGGCATCTTCATCGCCTGTGTGCTCGCGGTACTCGCCACCAGCGCCATCGGCTTCCTCAACGGCCTCATCATCACCGTTGGAAAGATTCCTGACTTCGTGGTGACGCTCGGCACGCTGTCGGCCATCACCGGGCTTGGTCTCATCATGTCGGGCGGCGAACCGACCATGGTCGGCTCCACCTTCCTGCTGAAGCTCGCCTCCGGCTCGTTCGGGCCGTTCGGCTATCCGGTCTGGGTGGCGATTGCGGCCGTCATTGCAGCGCATATCGCGCTCTACCACACGCGCTTCGGCGTGCATCTGCTGGCGACCGGCGGCCAGGTCGAGAGCGCCGGCGCTCTCGGCATCCGCACCAACCGGGTCAAGATCGCCGCCTACACCATTTCTGGTTTCTGCGCCGGCCTCGCGGCCATCCTTCTGGTCGCCCGCATCGGCTCGGCCGAGCCGCAGATCAACACCAGCCTGCTCCTGAATTCCGTGGCGGCGGTGGTGCTTGGCGGCGTCAGCCTGTTCGGCGGCCGCGCCAGCATATTGGGCCCGGCCATCGGCGCGCTGATGCTGACGGCGCTGGTCAACGGCCTGACCTTGCTCAACGTCTCGGCCTTTTACCAACCGCTTGCCGTGGGCGCCATCGTGGTGCTGGCAGCGCTGATCATGCGGTACCAGAAATGAGCGCCGTCAGCCCCTCCCCGGCCTCCGACGCCATCATCGCCTGCGACGGCCTGAGCAAGCATTTCGGCGGCGTGCGCGCCTTCACCGATGTCGCCTTCCAGGCCCGTCGCGGCGAGGTCACCGCCGTCATCGGCGACAATGGCGCCGGTAAGTCGACGCTGATCCGCTGCCTGGTCGGCGTGCATGTGCCGGATGCCGGCTCGATCGTCTTCGACCGCCGGGAACATCCCTTCTCCAACCCGGACGGCGCGCGCAAGGCCGGCATCGAGACCGTGCACCAGAACCTGGCGCTGATCGACGAGCTGACGGTGGCGCAGAACCTGTTTCTCAACCGCGAACTCGTGCGCCGCATCGGCCCCTTCGCGTTCCTCGACCGCAAGGCGATGAAACGCGAGGCGCGCGCCATGCTGTCGCGCCTGTCGATCAACGTGCCGTCGATCAACCAGCGTGTGCGCCGCCTGTCGGGCGGCCAGCGGCAGGCGATCTCGATCTGCCGCGCCGTCGGCTCCGGCGCCAAGCTGGTGGTGATGGACGAACCGACGGCAGCGCTCGGCGTGCAGGAGACCGCCAATGTCGAGGCGCTGATCCGGCGCCTGCGCGAACAGTCGGTCTCGGTCATCCTGGTCAGCCACAATTTCGATCAGGTGCGGCGCCTGTCCGACCAGATCTGGGTGATGCGGGCGGGAAAGATGGCTGCGACCGTGCGCGCCTCCGAGACCACGGGCAACGAACTCGTCGCGCTGGTCACCGGCGCGGCGTGACCGCCCAATCGTGAAATCAACCGTTGGCCGCCTAGGCCGGAAATGAAATCAGGGAGTTTTAGAGTGGCACCACTTCGTGTCGGGCTTGTGGGTCTTGGAGAAGTCGCGCAGTCGATCCATCTGCCGGTTCTGGCCGACCAGCGTGATCGCTGGGTAATCGCGGGCGTGTATGATGTTTCGCCAAGTCTGGTGTCGCTCATCACCTCGCAACATGCGACGGCAAAAGCCTTCGAAACCGCCGAGGCGCTGATCAACTCACCCGATATCGATGTGGTCTTCGTGCTGTCGTCCGACGACACCCACAGCCGCTTCGTGCGCGCGGCCATGCAAGCCGACAAGCACATCCTGCTGGAAAAGCCCGCTTGTCTCACGGTGCGCGAGATCGACGAGCTGCTGGCGCTGATGCCGGCCTACAAGAAGACCCTGTTCGTCGGCTATATGCGCCGTTACGCGCCAGCCTATCTGGCGGCCAGGGGCGAATTGCCCGACCACGCCGACATCACCCATGTCCGCATCTTCGATCTGATTTCGGAAGGCCGGCATTTCCTCAAGCAGAGCCAGAATGTCCTTTATCCCCGGGACATCGACCCAGCCCTGCTGGCACACGGCGCCAAGGAGCGGGATGCGCTGATCCGCGAGGTGGTGGGCCCTGACGCGCCCGCCGACCTGGTGCGCGCCTATCGCGGGCTGACGGCGCTGTCGTCGCACCATATCTCGGCGATGCGCGGGCTCATCGGCGAGCCCAAAGGCGTGGTGGCCGCGCACCGCACCAATGGCGGCGCCAACACGTCGGTCACCTTCGACTACGGCCATTTCGCCTGCCTCTATGACGCTGTGGTCGATGATCTCGGCCTGTTCGACGCCATGATCGAAGTGCGCTCCAACACCAGGCGCGTGCGCATCATCTACGACACGCCCTATATCCGCAGCCTGCCGACCCGGCTGGAGGTGACCGAAGCCGGCCCGCTCGGCCCGGTGACCAAAAGCTTCGGGCCGCTCTATGGCGACGCCTTCTCCAACGAGCTGGAGATTTTGCACCGCCACATCGCGGAAGGCACCAAACCGCTGACCGACCTCGCCGACTCGCGGCGCGACCTGGCGCTGATGGCCGAAATCATCGAGCGCATGAAAGAGCGCGGCTGAACCAAACCGAAAGGACGGCTACAGAAACAAAGACTGCTGATTGGCTCTTGCCGAAGCCGGCAGCCTCGCTCATCCATGGCGGGCGACAACAGCCCTGGATTCATGATGACCGATGCCAGCCTTCATCTCGTCGAAGCAACGATCGGCCAACTGCGCCGCGCGCTGGACGACGGCCTCGTCACCAGCGTCGAGCTGGTCGGTGCGTATCTCAGGCGGATTGCGCATTTCGACCGTCACGGCATCGCCCTCAACGCCGTCCCGGTGCTCAATCCTGACATGTTCGCGGAAGCGGCCGTCTCCGACGAGCGGCGTCGCACCGATGCTACACTAGGGCCGCTCGACGGCATCCCCTACACCGCCAAGGACAGCTACAAGGTATCAGGCCTGACGGTCGCGGCCGGCTCGCCGGCCTTCGAACATCTCGTCGCCAATGAGGATGCCTTCACCATCGCCCGCCTGCGCGCCGGTGGTGCCGTGCTGATCGGCCTCACCAACATGCCGCCCATGGCCAATGGCGGCATGCAGCGCGGCGTTTATGGCCGCGCCGAAAGCCCCTACAATGCCGACTATCTCACCGCCGCCTTCGCGTCAGGTTCGTCGAACGGCTCCGGCACAGCGACTTCAGCCAGCTTCTGCGCCTTCGGGCTCGGCGAGGAAACCTGGTCGTCCGGCCGCGCGCCGGCCAGCAACAACGCATTGGTCGCCTACACGCCGTCGCGCGGCGTCATCTCGGTGCGCGGCAACTGGCCGCTGGTGCCGACCATGGATGTCGTCGTACCGCACACGCGCAGCGTGCCCGACATGCTCGAACTGCTCGATGTGATCGTTGCCGACGATCCCGAAACGCGAGGCGATTTCTGGCGCGCGCAGCCCTGGGTCGCCCTGCCGAAAAGCTCTCAAGTGCGGCCGCAACGCTATGCCGATCTGGCGCTTCCAGGATCGTTGAAAGGCAAACGGCTTGGCGTGCCAGGAATGTATATCGGCAGGGACACCGAAGCCGACTGGCCGATCGAAACCCGCGCCTCGGTTATTGCGCTATGGGAACAGGCGGCGGCCGACCTCAAACGGCTTGGCGCCGAAGTGGTGGAGGTCGATTTCCCCGTGGTCTCCAACTATGAGCGCGACCGCCCCGGTGCCCACACCATGGTCGAGCGCGGGCTGGTTCCGCAAGAATTCGCAGACCGCGAACTCTGGGATCTCTGCATCTGGGGCTGGGACGATTTTTTGCGTGCCAATGCCGACCCGACTTTGCCTGATCTCGCCTCGGTCGACGGCCCGAAAATCTTCCCGCAGCCGCCGGGCACGCTGCCCGACCGCTATGAAGGCGGCTTCGACCTGGCGGAATATGTCGAGCGGGCCAAATCCGGCGTCACGCCCTTCAAGGAAATCCCGACGCTTGAAGACGGCCTGAAGGGGCTGGAGGCGACAAGGCGGATCGATTTTGAGGAGTGGCTCGACGCGCAAGGCATCGACGCCGTGGTGCTGCCCGCCGCCGCGGATGTCGGCTCGGCCGATGCCGACATCAACGAGGCGTCTGCGGCACTCGCCTGGCGCAACGGCACCTGGGTCGCCAACGGCAATCTGGTCTGGCGCCATTTCGGCATCCCGACCGTCACCGTGCCGATGGGCACCATGGCCGACATCGGCATGCCGGTCGGCCTCACCTTCGCCGGCAAGGCCTATGACGATGAAAGGCTGCTGCGCATGGCCGGCGATTACGAACGGTCGACCCAGCGGCGCACGCGCCCACCGCGCACGCCGGAGCTGGCCGATGATGCGTTTTCAGGACGGTCCAGTCATGCCAGTGGCAGCGCGGCGCCACCGCTTGCTTTCGCACTTGCCGCCGAGACACGAGCCTCCGGCGATCAGAACGAGATCACCATCACGCTGGACTTGCCCGGCGACGCGGAGGCGGAGAACGCCAGCGTCAAGGTGCATGTCAACGGAGAGCCCGTCGCGATGCAGCGAAGCGGCACGCGCTTCAGCGCGAGTACCCTCGTTCCGGCCGCAGAGCACAAGCGGTTCCACAGCGTCTGGCGCGACTCGTACGGCTCGATCGTGACAGCGGTGGTGCGGCTGGCGGATGGGCGCACCGGTGGCGGCTATGTGGTTACCGGTGGGATCGGGTAAGGGAGCTGCCGCATGAACCAGCCACGTCTTCCCCGCCATTACAGGGCACTGGTTACCGCCAATCTCGCGGTTGGAATTGCGGGCATTCTGTTGCGGCCCTTCTACCCTAAAAGCATCTTTGTAGCGATGTTCATTATGGCCACCATCCTTGCCGTTTTCTGTGGATGGACGCTGCTTCAGGAGAAGCTGAAACCCTCGACTTCGAGTGTCGAAAAACGCCTGGTAATTGTGGTCTTTGGAGTGGGTATCGGCGCAGGTGTTTGGGGCATGTACATCACCCTTCGCTCCATCCTTGAATGACCAAGCGCAGCGGAGACGACTGCATCGCCGACTGGTAACGAGGCACGGTTCCGCCACAGCCTTGCAAAAGGCGACAGGCGGCTGCTACCCCCGCGCCGCCCAAAGCAAACCGCGCTCCACAATCAAGGCCATTTCCGGCACCGCGAACTCATCCGCCGTGTGCCCAAGCGAACTGTAAAATACCTTCCCAGCGCCGTACCGCCGCTTCCAGACCACTGGCATGACAACACCATCGATCCCGGGAAAATGCGCGTCGGTGAAAGTCGTCGTCGCCAGCACCTCGTTGCTTGGGTCGACATGCATGTAATACTGCTCCGACCGGTAGGCGAAATCACTGACGCCTTTGGTGATCGGATCGTCCCGCCGGGTGACGGTTACCTGATAGTCGATGATATTGCCGGGATGCGCTACCCATTGGCCGCCGGTCATGAACTGATAGTCGGGCTCGTTGCGAAAACTGTCGCCCATCGTGCCGTGAAAGCCGCCGAGCCCGCTTCCTCCGCGAACCGCCTGCGTCAGGTTCTGCAGCTCGCCCTTCTCGATCGTCGACATGGTGATGACCGGCACGATGAGATCGTAGGACGGCAATTCCGGGTCGCCAAATAGCGCCGTGCCTTCGCCCAGCGTGACATCAAACCCGTTGCGCTCGAGCAAGGCTCGGATGACATTGGCGCTGCGCTCGGGCGTATGGCCTTCCCAGCCGCCCCAGGCAATCAGGGCCTTCTTTGGCATGCTGTGAACCTCCTGAATCGCCCGCCGCGGTCGATGGTTACACGGCGCGGCCGTCAGCGCCAGCCCAGCGCCGGCGCGGCCGTCAGCGCCAGCCCAGCGCCGGCGCGACGTGGGTCAGGATCGCCTCGATGACATGGGCGTTGTAGTCGACGCCGAGCTGGTTGGGCACGGTGAGCAGCAGTGTGTCGGCTTCGGCGATCGCCTCGTCCTGCGCCAGTTCCTTGATCAGCACGTCCGGCTCGGCAGCATAGCTGCGCCCGAAGATCGCCCTGGTGTTTTCTTCGATGAAGCCGATCTGGTCGCGGCTCTCATTGCCACGGCCGAAATAGGCGCGGTCGCGGTCATCGACCAGCGCGAAGATGCTGCGGCTGACCGAGACGCGCGGCTCGCGCGCGTGGCCGGCCGCCTTCCAAGCCTCGCGATAGACGCGGATCTGTTCGGCCTGCTGGATGTGGAAGGGTTTGCCGGTCTCGTCGAATTTGAGCGTCGAGCTTTGCAAATTCATGCCGAGCTTTGCCGCCCATTCCGAAGTGGCGTTGGTGGCGGCCCCCCACCAGATGCGCTCGCGCAGGCCTTCCGAATGCGGCTCGAGCCGCAGCAGCCCGGGCGGGTTGGGGAACATCGGCCGTGGATTGGGCTGCGCGAAGCCCTCGCCGCGCAGCGTGTCGAGAAAAACCTCGGCATGATGCCGCGCCATGTCGGCGTCGCTTTTGCCTTCCTGCGGCTGGTAGCCGAAATAGCGCCAGCCATCGATCACCTGTTCGGGCGAACCACGGCTGATGCCAAGTTGCAACCGCCCGCCGGCGATGATGTCGGCCGCACCCGCATCCTCGGCCATGTAGAGCGGATTCTCATAGCGCATGTCGATGACCGCCGTGCCGATCTCGATGCGGCTGGTCTTGGCGCCTACCGCCGCCAAAAGCGGGAATGGCGAGGCGAGCTGGCGGGCAAAATGATGCACGCGGAAATAGGCGCCGTCGGCGCCCAATTGCTCGGCGGCGACGGCGAGATCGATGGATTGCAGCAGCGCGTCGGAAGCCGAGCGCACTTGCGATTGCGACGAGGGCGTCCAGTGCCCGAATGACAGGAAACCGATTTTTTTCATGGCCCTGAAGTATATGCGAGCGGCACGTGCTTCAATGCCCAAACAGCGGGGTTACACACCGTCGCCCTGCGCGATACCAAAGTGCGCCATACCAGGGGTTGAACGCCGTGGAGGGTGGAATGCTGAAGGGGACGCGAATCGTCGAGATCGAGGCGCTCGGGCCGGCGCCCTTCGCCGGCATGCTGCTCGCCGATCTCGGCGCCGAAATCATCGTCGTCCATCGCAAGCAGGCGCCCGTGCCAGGCCTCCCCGAACGCTCGCTGCTCGATCGCGGCAAGCGCTCCATCGCGCTCGATCTCAGGGATGCCGACGATGTCGCCTTGCTGATGCACCTGATCGCCACCGCCGATGGGCTGATCGAAGGGTTCCGGCCCGGCGTCATGGAGCGTCTCGGCCTCAGCCCGGATGTCTGCCGCGCGGCCAACAAGCGGCTGGTCTACGGCCGCATGACCGGCTGGGGCCAGGACGGTCCGCTGGCCCGCACCGCCGGCCATGACATCAATTATACCGGCGTGTCGGGCGCGCTCTGGTATGCCTCCTTGCCGGGAGAGCCGCCAATGGCGCCGCCGACGCTGGTCGGTGACATCGGTGGTGGCGCGCTCTATCTGGTGATCGGCATGCTGGCAGCCATCATCAACGCGCGCGTAAGCGGTGAAGGCACCGTGGTCGACGCGGCGATTGTCGACGGTTCGGCCCACATGATGAACCTGTTGATGGCGCTTGGCCAACTCGACGGGCTTGCCGCCGAGCGCGGCAAAAGCCTTCTCGACGGGCCGCATTGGTGCCGCGTCTACCGCACCTCCGACGGCGGCTTCATCAGCGTCCAGTGCATCGAGCCGAAATTCTATGCGCTGTTCCTCGACCGGCTTGACCTCGCCGCCGATCAGCAATTCGCCAACCAATTCGATCGCAATCTCTGGCCAAACCTCGGCAACCGTCTGGCGGCGATCTTCGCCGCAAAAACCCGCGACGAGTGGACCAGCCTGTTCGAGGGCTCGGACGCTTGCGTCTCCCCAGTGCTCGATCCATGGCAGGCGGCGCTGCATCCGCACATGGCCGCGCGCGGCTCGTGGCTGAAGGTGGACGGCATCTTGCAGGCCGCCGCCGCTCCACGTTTTTCCGGATGGGCGCAAAAGACGCCGGCGAAGAGCCCCGCACGCGACGAACATGGCGCGGAGATTCGCGTCGAACTGGCGGATTCAGCCAAAAGCCATTGAAATCAAGCAGACAGCGCCGGGATCAGCGAACACGCAGCCCTTGCGCGTCGAAGATGCGTGTGCGGTTGGGCAGGAAGCGCAGCGTGATCGTCTCGCCGAAACGCGGCTGGTCCTCGCGCCGTTCGGCGACCACCGTTTCGCCGCTCGGCAGAACGCCATGCACATAGGAGGTCGATCCCAGGCGCTCGGTGACATCGACGGCAAGCGCGAGCTCAACGCCCTGCTTTTCGTCGAGATGCTCCGGCCTGATGCCCAGCGTGACCTGCTGGCCGCCGACGAGCTTCGCGACAAGATGCGAGACGTCGACCCTGGCATCACCGACGAGCACGGCTTTGCCGTCTTCAACCACGCTTGCCCTGAGGAAGTTCATGCGCGGCGAACCGATGAAGCCGGCGACGAAGGCATTGTCTGGATCGTCATAAAGCGACAGCGGCGTGCCGATCTGCTCGATCTTGCCGGCCTTGAGCACGACGATCTTGTCGGCGAGCGTCAGCGCCTCGGTCTGATCATGCGTCACATAGACCATGGTGCGGCGAATCGACTGGTGCAGGCGCTTGATCTCGGCGCGCAACTCGGTGCGCAGCGCCGCGTCGAGATTGGACAACGGCTCGTCGAACAGGAACAGCCTGGGATCGCGCACCAGCGCCCGGCCGATGGCGACGCGCTGGCGCTGACCGCCGGACAACTCGCGTGGTTTGCGACCCAGCAGGGGTTCGATCTGCAGCAGCTTCGCCACCGCATCGACCTTCTCGCCTGACGTCTTGCGGTCGAGCCCGCGCATCTTCAACGGAAAGGCGATGTTCTCGGCCACAGACATGGTCGGATAGAGCGCGTAGGACTGAAACACCATCGCCACGTCGCGCTCCCGCGCGGGAAGATTGGTAACGTTGCGGTCGCCGATGACGATGGTGCCGGAATCTATCGGGTTCAGCCCGGCAATCGCATGCAGCAGCGTCGACTTCCCGCATCCCGACGGCCCGAGCAGCACGACGAAGGAGCCCTCATCGACCTCGACCGAGACATCGTCGAGCACGTTGACCGCACCGTAGGATTTCGACACCGACCGTATAGACAAATTCGCCATCGTATCCCCTCAGCCCTTCACGCTGCCCAGCGTCATGCCGCGCACGATCTGCCCCTGCACCAGAACGCCAAGCACGATCATCGGCAGCATGATGAGCGTGGCGGCGGCCGTCAGCGCGCCCCACTGGATGCCCTGGAAGGTCAGGAACGAGGTGATGGAGACCGGCAAGGTCTGCGTGTCGCGGCCGGTCAGCACCAGGGCGACGAAGAATTCGTTCCAGGTGAACAGCACGCACAGGATCAGTGTCGCCACCATGCCGCCGCGCGCCGCAGGCAAATAGACATGCCAGAAAACGCTGAACTCGCGCGCGCCGTCGACACGGGCCGCATCGCGCAATTCCTTCGGGATGTCGTCGAAGAAGGTGATCAGCAGCGATATGGCGAACGGCACATTGACGAAGGCGTAGGCGGCGATCAGCAGCCAGTGCTGGTTGAGCGCGCCGATGCGCGTCGCCAGATAGTACATCGGAATAACGAACAGCAGCGCCGGCGCGATGCGCAGGCTGAGGATGAACTTTTCCTTGGAGCGGCGCAGGTCGCCCGGCTGCTGCGCCAGCCCATAGGCGGCGACCGAGCCGATGGCCACTGCCAGCGCGCTGGACAGGATGGAGATGATGAAGGAGTTGGCGAAGGCGCTGAGGAAGCCACGATTGGCAAACACCGTGCGGTAATTGTCGAGCGTCGGGCTGAACAGCCAGACCGGCGGGATGGCGAAGGCATCGCGCGTCGTCTTGAACGAGGTCACCACCACCCAGTAGAGCGGGAACAGCACTGCCAGCAAAAGCATGAGCAGCCCGATATAGAAAACCGCGCGCCGGCCCATCAGCGCTCTCCCGCTTTCGGAAACAGAACACTGTACATGGTCAGCAGCGCGACATTGGTGAAGATGGTCAGGATGACGGCGATGGCCAGCGCATAGGAAATGTCGAAATTGGTGAAGGCGACGATGTAGCCGTAATAGTTCAGCGTTTCGGTCGACAGCGCCGGCCCGCCGCGCGTCATGATGTAGAACAGGTCGAAGGCCTTGATGCTGTCGATCGCCCGGATCAGCGCGACGATGGCCAGCGCCCGGCGCAGCATCGGCAGCAGCACATACCAGGTCACCTGCCATTCGCGCGCGCCGTCCACGCGGGCTGCATTGAGCGGATCGGTGGGCGCTGATTCCAACGCCGCCATGACCAGCAGGATGACGAAGGGCGTCCACTGCCAGATGTCGGCGATCAGCACCGAAAACAACGCCAGTTGAGGACTGCCCAGCCAGTCAACCTGGGATATGCCGGCCAGCGACAAGAGATAATTCGCCATGCCGGTGGCGGGATCGAACAGGAAGCGCCAGGTCAGGCCGACCACCACCGGCGTCATGATGATGGGGACCAGGAGCAGCGTCCGCACCAGCCGCTTCATGGCGAAGTCGCGGTCGAGGAAGAGCACGACGCCAAGCCCGAGCGCGATCTCGATCACCGTCGCCAGCGTCGTGAACAGCACCGTGCGCCACAGTGCGGCCATGGCGCGGGGATCGCCGAAGAAGCGCAGGTAATTGTCGAGGCCGACAAACTTCTCACGCCCGGCGCGCATCAGCGACAGATCGTGCAGCGAAATCCAGATCACGAACAGCGTCAGCGCGACCGATGCCACGGTCAGGCAGACGATGATCGGCTGGAAGAAATGCTTCGTCGGATCCGACACTGTTGTCGCCACGGTCTCAATCCATCAGTTGAGGATTTCGCCCTGCCGCGCACAGGGAGCGCACGCGGCAGGGCACGCCTGCCCGCCTAGCGGGCGAGCGCGGCGTTGTTGGCCTCGTCCGCCTCCTTCAAGGCGTCAGTGGCGCTGGCCGTGCCGGCAAGCGCCTTGGAGACGGCGATGCCGGTGTTGTTGATGATCTCGTTGGCCTGTTCGACCGTCGGCAGATATTGCGGATTGCCGGCGTTGATGGCCGCGATCATGCCATCCTTGAAGGCGCCGTAGCGCTTGCCGAACGCGTCGCTGTTCAGCACAGAAAGCGAGGTCACGCCGGAATTGGGATCGGTCTCGATCGCCTTCAGCTGCTGCTCCTTGGCGGTCGCCCAGGCGGCGAACAGTGCTGCCGCTTCCTGGTTCTTGGATTCGGCCGAGACATACATCGAATGCACGGCGAGCGAGGACGAACCGCCCTTCGGCGAGGCGGACTTCATCGGCACCGGCACGTAGCCGACCTTGCCGACAACCGTCGAGACGGTCGGGTCCTCATTGTAGGCGCCGTTGACGGTGGCATCGAGCGTGATTGCCGCTTTGCCCTGCTGGAACAGCAGCCGGTTTTCTTCCCAGCCAAAATTGGCGACGCCGACCGGACCGTAATCCTTCAGCAGCTTGGTGAAGGCATCGAGTGCGGCGATGCCCTCAGGCGTTGCCAGCGCCGACTTGCCGTTGGCATCGAGGAACGAGCCACCAAAACCCCAGAGATAGGCAGCCCAGACATAGACACCCTGGATGCCTTGCTGGCCGCGCATGGTGATGCCGGCGACCTGCTTGTTGGTTTTTTCGGAAATGGTCTTGGCCGCGGTCGCGATGTCGTCGAAGGTCTTCGGCGCGGCAAGCCCGTACTGTTCGAACAGATCCTTGCGGTACATGACGAAAGTGCTCTCGCCATAGACCGGAAGCCCGTAGACCTTGCCGTCGACAACATTGGTGTTGAAGTAGCCGGGCACGAAATCGGCCTTGTCGAAGTTCTCCTTGTGCTTGGCCAGGAAATCGTCGAGCGGCACGACATAGCCTGACTTCACGAAGCCCGGCAGGTAGATGATGTTATTCTGGACGACATCGTAGCGCCCGGATTTGGACGAGAATTCAAGCAGTTCCTTAGCTGTGATGTCCTGCTCGGGCACGACTTCAAGCGCCACGTCGATGCCGGTCACCTGCTTGAATTCCGGCAGCAGCTTTTGGATGGCGTCGGTCGTCGGATGGCCTTCGAGCAGCGCCGACAATTGCACCCCGTCGAACGGCTTGTCCTGTGCCAGGGCCGGCAGGGCCGTGGCAAGCGCGGCGGCAGCCACGCCAAGCATCAATAGATTGCGTCTGTTAAGCATTTTTCGTCTCCCATTGTTGGGCCGCTTTGGCCTCGTTTCAAATTCTCTGCGTTTGTCCGAGCACCGCGCTCTAGCCGAGGCGCACGATTTCGCCGCTCTCAGCCGACTGCATCATCGCCAGTGTGAGTTCGAGCGAACGAAGACCATCGCGGCCGCTGGCGATCGGCATGTCGGCGCCGTCCAGCCAGGCAAGCAGGCTGCTGAGCTGACGCGCCAGGTCGCCGTCGAGACGGCCGTTGACGACAGGCCAGTGCTGGGTGTCGATCTCACGCGAAGTCTCATGGCTGGCGTAGTAAAGGCCGCTGTCGCCGCACTGCACCTCGAACGACCCTTCGGTGCCGATCAGCTCCATGCGGGCATCGATCATGTGGCGGGCGCCAGCCGGCAGCGACCAGGCGCTTTCGAAATTCACCACCGTGCCGCCGGAGAAGCGCACGATCGCCGCCAGGCTGTCCTGCGTGCCCGACGCGCCGAGCAGAATGTCGGTCTGCTGGGCATAGACGGAAACCGGGTGTTGCCCTTCGAGCATCCACAGCACCATGTCGACATCGTGCACGGTGACATGCAGCGCCAGCGGCAGTCTGCCGCCATAGCGCTTGGGGCCTTCGGTGCGGGCGCTGTTGCGCCGGGCATAGATGTGGATCGGGTCGCCGATCTTGCCTGAAGTCATCAGCTCCTTGGCGGCGGCGTAGCGCGGGTCGAAGCGCAGGAGATAGCCGATGCCGAGCTTGACCTTGGCCGCCTCGCAGGCCGCGATGATGGCGCGCGCATCCTCGACGGTGGAGGAGATCGGCTTTTCTACGAAGATGTTGATGCCGGCCTTGGCCACGTCAACCGCCGGCGCCAGGTGCAGATTGTCGGGCGTGCAGATCGAGACGAGGTCGAGATCGCGCTCCCCCGCCAGCAGCGCCTCATGGCTGGCGTAGACCTTGCAGCCCGGCGCCTTGGCGGCAACGGCGCCGGCCAGCTCCAGATTGGGATCGACGATCGCCGCCAGTTCGCAGCCGACCATATTGCCGAAGATCGCGGCATGCATGGAGCCCATGAAGCCCGCACCGATAACGGCGACGCGGCGGCGCTTGATCATGACTGGTTCCTCTTCAATTGCGGATTGGCGCTCCACGAAGCGACCTGGTCGACGAAGCCGCGGGTGACGGCGTCGGGCCGCGTGATAGCGCCGCCGACGACGATGAAACGGGCGCCGAGTTCGAAGCAGCGGACAGCCTCCTGCGGCGTCCAGATGCGACCTTCGGCGACAAACGGCAGGCCGGCGCCGGCAAGCTGTTCCATGAGCTGGAAATCCGGCCCGCGCTGCTGGTTGGAGTAAGGCGTGTAGCCGGCCATTGTGGTGCTGATGAGCGAAGCGCCGGCATCGAGCGCGCGCTTGCCTTCATCGAGCGTGCTGACGTCGCCCATCGACAGGCGTCCCCTCTGCGCGATCGCACCGAACATCGTCGTGAGGTCCGTCGGGCGTGGCCGGTTGGTGGCGTCGAGCGCCACGATGTCGGCGCCGGCCTCGATGACCGCCGCGACGTTGGCGAGCGTCGGGGTGATGTAGATCTCGGTGTCGCCGCGACGCGCCTTGATCAGGCCGATGATGGGAACGCCGACCTGCCTGCGGACGGCCTCTATATTCGCGGCACCCTCGATGCGCACAGCGGTGGCGCCGCCGAGGACGACCGACCGGGCAATGGCGGCAATGTGCTCGGGAGCGTCGAGCGGCATGTGGGATTCAGCCTGGCACGAGACGACCAGCGTTCCATCGAGCTGAGCGAGCACATCGCCTTGCACCTGGGGTTTCTCCTTCGAGCGTTACCCCTGCAATCAAGCGTGGATGAAACTTTTTGTCAATAAACTATTTTCGATGAAAGTTTCCGTCAGAGAGCAGCGCGACCCCCAACAGTCCCGCATCTGCGCCGGCCTGCGCGGCAACGATCGGGCGCTGGAAAACCGCCGGAAGCTTCAAGGAACGCGCCTGCAGGGCCTGGATAAAACCCTCCGCCAGCCCGACGCCGCCGCCGACCGCGAAACAGTCGATGTCGACGGAAGCCGTCAGGTCAGCGAAGCCGTCGACCAGCGCGTCGACGGCGGAAGCGATCAACTCGGCAGCCATTCCATCGCCTTGCCTGGCGGCCGCGAACAGGTCGGGCGCGCCAACCGGGCGGCCGAGCCGCTCACCGCCGCGACGGGCGAGTGCCGTGCCCGAGGCGATCGTCTCCAGGCAGCCGCGCCGGCCGCAGCCGCAGATCACGCCGCCGGGGTCGGACATCATATGCCCGGCATGGCCGGCAAGCCCGGTGGCGCCGGTCTGCAGGCGGCCGTCGATCACCAAGCCACAGCCAATGCCTGTCGAAACCGTGAAGAACGCAAAATTGCGAAAGCCGCGGCCGGCGCCGACGCTGAATTCGGCCCAGGCCGCCGCCTGCGCATCGTTGACGACCAGCGGCGCTAGGCCAAGCGCCGTTTCGAGCGCCCGGGCCAGCGGATAGCCATTCTCGATCGGCAAGGTCTGCGGATTGAGCGCGGTCAGTGCACCGTCGCGGACGATGCCGGTGGTGGCAACGGCGACAGCGTCAAGCGCATGCTTAGGCGCAAGCCCGGCAATCGCCGCGACCAGATCGTCGCCCCTGCCCGTTCTCGGCGTCGCCGTCTGGCGCCTGTCGTGCAACCGGCCGCCGCGCACTTCGGCGGCGGCGATCTTGGTCCCGCCAATGTCGATGGCGAAGACCGCACGATCAGAAGCTGCGGTCACTCACGACCTCCGCCGTGCGGCCGAGCAGCGTGAGCCGCGCCGGATCCTGCCGCATC
Source organism: Mesorhizobium sp. P2_E9 (assembly GCF_056403815.1). Classification (NCBI taxonomy): domain Bacteria; kingdom Pseudomonadati; phylum Pseudomonadota; class Alphaproteobacteria; order Hyphomicrobiales; family Phyllobacteriaceae; genus Mesorhizobium; species Mesorhizobium sp. P2_E9. Next base: position 122,542 of record NZ_JBFUET010000019.1, on the reverse strand, counting down.
ATCTCGGCCGCCAGCGCATCGACGATCAGAAGCTGGCTGATCTTCGACGGAAACGCGCCGCCGGTCAGCGGCGTTTCCGGCCAGGACGCGATCAGGGCCAAGTCGCAGGCCGCGACCAGCGGGCTTTTCGAGCGGTTGGAAATGCCGATGACGAAGGCGCCTTGCGAGCGGGCAAGCTCCGCGATGCGTACCGCGTCGATGGTCGAGCCCGAACTCGAGATCACCACCTGCACGGCGCCCTTCTGCGTGGTTCCCGCCGCCATGACAGCCAGATGCGCGTCACCCAGCGCGCGGCTGAGCTTGCCGATGCGGGTCATCTTGTAGGCGAGGTACTGCGCCGTGATGGCGGAAGCGGCGATGCCGAAACAGTCGATTGCCGTCGCCGCCAGCAGCTGGCGCGAGGCGGTGGCGATATCTTCGCGGACGATCAGCTGTTCGGTCTCGCGCAGCGAGATGATGGCGGTTTCCACCAGCCGCTGGATGTCGTCGGTCGGCAAGCCGATGTCACGCGCCCGCTCGTCGGTCGCCAGTTCCTTGGCCAGCGCCAGCTTGAAATCCTGGAAGCCGGTAAAGCCCTGGTCGCGGCAGAAGCGCATGACGCTGGCCTCGGACGAGGCGGAGGCCTCGGCAAGCTCGGTAATGCTCTGGCGCAAGGTGGCGTCGGGCTGCGCCAGCACCGTCTCGGCGACGCGCGCCAAGGCCGGCGTCATGTCTCCGGCCGCCGCCCTCAGCGACGCTATCAGCGCATGTGTCATGAATTTCCTTTTCCCTAAAAGTGCTCCGCCACCCAGGGCGGCGGTCCGGCAAACAGCTGGTCACACAGACGTATGGCAGCCGCATCACCGATCACCTGGCCATACTGCGCCAGTTTCGAGGCATTGCGAAAGCCCGTGAATATCTGCACGAAGGCCGGCGCCTGCAGGGCAACCGTCGGACAGCCGCCGGCAGACTCGCGAACCTCGACCGCGCCACCGCTGATCGCGACCTCCAGCGCCGCCTCCGCTGGCCCGATCCGCAGTGCCAGCCTGGTGTCGTCGGCATGATAGCCGCGCTGGCGCAGCGCCGCCGCCGGGTCAAGCACCCGCAACAGCCATTCCTCCTGATGCGCGAGACGCCAGCCTTTGTCCGGCATCGCGGCCACCAGATCGTCCTGCGGCCCGCCATGCCAGCGCACGACCGGGTAGACCGAGCGGAACCTGGCCAGGAACGACAGCAGCCCTTGCGCGGCGTCCGGGGAAGCGGCGTACCAGTCACGGACATCGAGACGGGCCTCGTCGCCCATATCGAGGATCAGATAGGCCGCATCGCCTTCCGCCAGATAGGCAGCAAGCGCATCGGTCGGTTCGCGCCGCAACGCGTTCCAATGCGCCGAGCCACGGCTGAGCAGCCCGGCCTCGCGGCTCGCCTTGATGGCGTAGGCATCGGCAAGCCGTGGATCGTCCAGCTCGACGCTTTCGAAGGCGAGCCTGCTCGCCGCCGGCAGGCTGCCCGTCTCGGCTTCATAGATGATCTCATGACCGGCAAGCTCGAAACCGCTCTTGCGATAGACCGGCCGCGTCGAAGCAAACAGCGTAGCGATAGCAGCGCCTTTGCCCTGCGCCTCCGCGCACAACGCGTCGACGAAAGGCACCGCCAGCCCCTGGCCGCGACGGTCCGGCGCAATCGCCACATGCGCGATGTTGGCCGCCCGCACCGGGCTGCCGTGAAAGACATGCGCCGTCTCGAGCAGTGCCGCGCAGGCTTCCGGACGCCCACTTTCGCCGCGCAGCAGCCTGAGCGAGCCAAGCCCGACACTGGCGATATATTCCTCGGATCGTGCCTTGCTGAAGCCGAAAGCCCAGCTCAGCAGGCGCCCGATTTCGGGCGCATCCCTGGCCGTTGCCACTTCAACGGTGACAGATTTGGAGTTTTTTTTCATATTTCTCTCACGATTGGCGATTTTCATCATAGCTTGAAATCGCCAATGCGCAATGGTCGGCAACACAGCTGCGGCATCGAGCCGTCGCTTATGTCCGCAAGCTCTCGTGAGGAGACCGGCCTAAAGGCAGATCAATCTTCCACTGCCTTGACCAGCGCTTCAGTGATTTTTCTCGCTGAATAGCATCGGTGATATCGAAATATTCCTCATACCAGACCAGCCGCTGCACGCCGTAGCGACTCGTGAACTGCGACCCTTGCCCGGATTTGTGTTCGGGCATGCGACGGCCAAGATCATTGGTGACGCCGATATAGATCGTGCCGCGCTGTTTGCTCGAGGTCATGTAGACATAGCCGGTCATGGATGGACGTTAGCTGTCAAAACGAGCGCCTTCTATCCTCGACCGCTGCATTTCCGACTGACGTCACGGAATGGATCCTAGGGTCTCCGCGACGCCGCTTCGCGGCTGCTCCGCCCTAGGATGACGAAGTCAGGGGCGTTTGCGTACCCGCCATTCGCAGGCCGGCCTCCCCTGAATATCGGCATAGCCCTAGTCGGTCTGGATCCAGACTGACTTCGTCTCCAGATACTCATGCAGGTGCTCGATGCCGCCTTCGCGGCCGTAGCCGGACATCTTCATGCCGCCGAACGGCACCGCCGGGTCGATGGCATGGTACATGTTGACCCAGACCGAGCCGGCCTTGATGCGCCGCGCCAGCTTGTGCGCGGTGCCCAGATGCGTGGTGAAGATGCCGGCCGCCAGCCCGTAGGGCGTGGCATTGGCGCGCGTCACCGCCTCGTCGAGCGTATCGAACGGCATCGCTGAAATGACCGGCCCGAAAATCTCTTCGCGCGCGATGGTCATCTTGTCCGACACCGCGCCGAAGACGGTCGGCGCAATGAAATTGCCGCCGTCATAAAGCGCGCCCGTCAGCCGCGAGCCGCCGGCGACCAGTTCCGCGCCCTCATCGCGGCCGGCCTTGATATAGCCCTCCACCTTACCGGCCTGCCTGGCATTGATCAGCGGCCCGATTTCGGTCTCCGCCTCGATGCCATGGCCGATGCGCAATTTGCCGGCAAATTCGGCGACCCGGCGCACGAACTCGTCATGGATTTCGCGCGCCACGAACAGCCGCGAGCCGGCGATGCAGATCTGGCCCGAATGCACGAACACCGCCATCGCCGCGACGGGAACCGCCTTGTCGATGTCGGCGTCGCGGGAGACGATGATCGGCGACTTGCCGCCAAGCTCCAGCGAAACGCGCTTGAGGTTGGTCACGCCCGCCCGCGCGATCGCTTGTCCGGTCAGCGTCGAGCCGGTGAAGACGATCTTGTTGACGTCGGGATGTTCGGCGAGCCGCGCGCCGGCCTCGGCGCCGGTGCCAGTGACGATGTTGACGACGCCGTCGGGAACGCCGGCTTCCTGCATCAGCCGCGCGATCAAAAGCGGCGTCAGCGATGCGTCCTCGGAAGGCTTCAGCACGACGGTGCAGCCGGTGGCGAGCGCCGGCGCGATCTTCCAGATCGAGGCGGCGGTCGGCGCGTTCCATGGAATGATCGCGCCGACGACGCCGACGGGCTCGCGCCTTGTGAAGGAGACGATCTCGCCAGGGATCGAATTGTCGATGGATTCGCCATGCAACGCGGTCGCCATGCCGGCATAGAAGCGCAGCATGCCGATGACCCGGCGCCGGTTGGCCAGCGTGCGCGTGATCGGCAGGCCCATGTCGAGCGTGTCGGAAACGCTGAGCTCTTCCCAATGCGTTTCGAACAGATCGGCGATGCGCAACAGCACGCACTGCCGCTCATAGGGCGAGAATTTCGACCACGGCCCTTCGAAGGCCGCGCGCGCTGCGGCCACCGCCGCGTCAACGTCGGCGGCCGCGCCACGCGGCACCGTCGCCAACACCTCGCCCGTCGCCGGGTTGAGCGCCTGCATCTCCTCGCCGGACTGCGCCGGAACCCATTTGCCGCCGATGAACATCGGCCGGAATTCGCCGTGATAAAGCGTCGTGGCCTTCGCCCTCGGGTCGAAGCTCAGCGTCATCTCTTCCTCCTCACGAATTCCGTAGCGACTATTGCTCCAAGGCGACGCCAGCCGGTTTGCGCGCCAGCACGAAATCCCAGTTCACCGCCCAATAGGGAGACGTGAAACCAAGCTCCGCAGCACTGGTCGGGTCCGTGACCGCCTGGAAATCCGCGACCAGCGAATCCTTCACGCCAAAGACCGCGTCTTCGGCGAGATACCGGCAATCGGGCGTGAAGATATGGGTGATGACCGGGTCATAGCCCGGCGCGCTGATGATGAAATGGATATGGGCGGCCCGGTTGGGGTGGCGTCCGAGCGCCGCAAGCATCTTGCCCACGGGGCCGTCGTCCGGGATCGGGTAGTAGCGTGGCTTGACGGCCCGGTACCAGTAGTCGCCGTTCTCGCCGCTGGTGAACACGCCGCGCAGGTTCCAGTCCGGCTGCAGCCCTTTCTGCTGGACGTCGTAGAAGCCATCGTCATTGGTCTGCCAGACGTCGATCAGCGCACCGGCGACCGGTTTGCCTTCGGTATCCACCACGCGTCCGCGCACCACCAGCGGCTCGCCCTTGCCGTCCAGACAGATATTCGCACCGTGCTCGTAGCGCGGCGCCTCGGGCACATAGAATGGCCCCAGAATGGTGTTCTCCGTCGCGCCGTTCGGCCGCCGGTGATTGATGGCGTCGACCAGCATCGAGACGCCGAGCGTGTCGGACAAAAGGATGAATTCCTGCCGCCAGTCCGAACACATCTGGCCGACTTCGGTCAGGAAGGTGATGCCCTTGAGCCATTCCTCATGGGTGGGCTCGATTTCCTTGATGGCGGCGTGCAGTTGCTTGATCAGCACGCTCATCACCTCGCGCAGGCGCGGATCGACATCGGGCCCCATGCGCGCGTTGACGACATCGACCGAGGTTTCCTCCTCGAAATACGGATATTTCGGCGGCTCGGCGCGCCTGGCCTCGACTTTGCCCAAGATGATCCTCCTCCATATGTCGCCGCGCCTCACGGGCGCGGCCGTTGCCCGGCATAGGCCCGGGCGATCAGGCCCTTGATCGCTTCGCGCTCCAGCGGGCGCGGGTTCCAGTAAGGGTTGGACAGCGCCCTGTCCGTCGCAAGCTCGATGCCGCTTTGCGGCATGCCGATGTCGGCAAGCGCGCGCCGCGCGCCGACCCTTCCGGCGAGATCGTAGAGCGCCATGGCCGGGTCGTCCGTGCCGAGCACCTCGCTCAGCCTGTGCATCACATCGGGCACCGCCGGCGCATTGTAGGCAAGCGCGTGCGGAAGCACGATCGCATGCGTTTCGGCATGCGGCAGGTCGAAGCTGCCGCCGAGCGTATGGCAAAGCTTGTGATGCAGCGCCATGCCCACCGAGCCAAGGCAGATGCCGCAAAGCCAGGCGCCGTACAGCGCCTTTGCGCGCGCTTCCCGGTCCCCGGGATCGCCGGCGATGATCGGCAGGGCGGCGGCGAGCGCGCCGATTGCCTCTGCCGCCATCAGGCTGATGACCGGGTTGCGCTCGCGTGCATAAAGCGCCTCGACCGCATGTGCGACCGCATTCAAGCCGCTGGTGCCGGACATGGCCGCGGGCAGCGACAGAGTGAGGTCGATGTCGTAGATCACCACCTCCGGCAGCACTTTGGGGCTCGATTGGGTGACTTTCACCCCATCCCTGGTCTCGCCGAGGATCGGCGTCATTTCCGAGCCGGCATAGGTGGTCGGCACCACGACCTGCGGCAGGTCGGTGCGCAGCGCAATGGCCTTGGCCAGACCCGTGGTCGAGCCGCCGCCCACGGCAACGAGCCCGTCGGCCTTGAGGTCCAGGATGACGCGCAGCGCGTCCTCGGTGATCTCCACCGGCGTGTGCATCGTCGCCCGCGCATAGACGCCGGCGGCACGGCCGCCGAGCTGTTCGACGAGGCGTCGCGCCTCCAGCTCTTGCGGCGGTGTTGCCAGCACGGCGACCCGTTTCAAACCCAGCCGATCGAGTTCCGCGGGCAGCTGCTTGATGGTGCCGGATCCGAAAATGACGCGGGCCGGCTGGGCGTTGTAGACGAAGGGTTCCATGAATTCGCCTCGAGCCTAAAGCAATTCCAGGAAAAGTGTGAAACGGTTTTCCCACAGGAATTGCGTCAAAACAAATAGTTAGAGCAGTTCGCCGTTTCCGTGAAACGGTGAACTGCTCTAGCTCCGGTTGTCGACGCGCATCAGGAACGGATTGATGCTGACCGACTGCCAGACATTGGCCGCGTTGAAGGGATCGGCGGCATTGAATGCCCTGACATCCTCGATCTTTTCGGCGGAAAACACAAAGAGCGAGCCGATCATCGTCTCGCCGTCCCGGGCCAGCAGCGGACCCGAGATGACGGTCTTCACCTGTCCCAGGGCAAGATGCGCCTTGTGCGCGTCATAATTGGCCAGGCGCCTGGGCAGGGCGTCGGCATGGTCCAGGCAGTGGACGGCAAACAGTGTCACGATATTCCTCCCAAAGTGCCCGACAGACCGTTGCCGGCGATCTGAACGCAGCGCTCCCCAAAAGGGGTCGAGCGGCCTTCGAGGCTGGCGACAGGCGAGCAGAAGGTAGCCCTAAATATGGCTGACTGGTTTCAAGATCTGTCCAATTTGGACAAATACGATCGTGTTGTGAACCATGCGAACCGCCCGCCCCGACGCCATCGCACCGGCTCTCCTTTTCGGATAGATCCCTGCGCCGATGCGTTGGGCCATTGCGTTCTGCAATATCAGCGAATATGCTTGTTGTACGATCGTTCAACAAGCGTGTTTGCGAAGCCCCAATGACCTGCAACCCCCGCTATGAAATCCTGTTCGAGCCGATGCGCATCGGGCCGGTCACCGCGCCGAACCGCTTCTATCAGGTGCCGCATGCCAGCGGCATGACCAACGCGCTGCCGCGTGTTCGTGCAGCCTTTCGCGAAGCCAAGGCCGAGGGCGGCTGGGGCGTGATCTGCACCGGCGCCTGTTCGATCGACCCCAGTTCGGACGACGCGCCGCTGCCTTTCGCCACGCTGTGGGACGACAACGACATCCGCGCCCATGCGCTGATGACGGAAGCCGTGCACCGCCACGGCTCGCTGGCCGGCGTGGAACTGTGGCATGGCGGCGCGTCCGTCATGAACCGGACAAGCCGCCTGCCGCCGCTGTCGCCATCGGGAATTCCCTGGATGGCCACGCATGTCGGCTTCATGGGCAATTTGCGGCCGAAGACAATGGACAAGGCCGATATCCGCGAGGTGCTGCGATGCCAGGCCGAAGCGGCGCGCAAGGCGCGCACCGCCGGCTTCGACGTCGTCTATGTCTATGCCGGCATGGGCTATCTCGGCTACGAATTCCTGCTGCCCGAATACAATCATCGCGCCGACGAATATGGCGGATCAATCGAGAACCGCGTGCGCTTCGTGCGCGAGATGATCGAGGTCACCAAGGACGCCGTCGGCAAGGATTGCGGCGTCGCCTTGCGCGTCAGCCTCGAGGAACTGCGCGGCCGTCCCGGCCGACATCAGCCCTCCGAAGCGCACGAACTGATCGAGCTGCTGGCCGACCTGCCCGACCTGTTCGACGTCAAGATGGATTCCAGTCCGACCGACTGTTCGGCCTCGCGCTTCACCGGAGAAGGCAGCCACGAGCCGGTGATCGATTTCGTCAAATCGCTGACCAAAAAACCGGTGGTCGGCGTCGGCCGCTTCACCTCGCCGGACACCATGGTGTCGCAGATCAAACGCGGCGTGCTCGACTTCATCGGCGGCGCGCGGCCCTCCATCGCCGACCCCTTCCTGCCGGCCAAGATCCGCGAGGGCCGCGAGGCCGAGATTCGCGAATGCATCGGCTGCAACATCTGCATTTCCAGCTGGCATGACGGCGTGCCGGTGCGCTGCACCCAGAACCCGACAGCCGGCGAGGAATGGCGGCGCGGTTGGCATCCCGAGCGGGTCGAGCGCACCGATGCGCCGGAACGCATCCTGATTGTCGGCGGCGGACCGGCCGGGCTTGAATGCGCCCTGACCCTCGGCCGCCGCGGCCACGAGGTGACGCTCGCCGACAGCAGCCGCAGCTTCGGCGGGCGGCTGACTTTTGAGAAGACGCTGCCCGGCCTGTCGGCATGGAACCGCGTCGTCGAGTACCGCCTCGGCCGCCTCGACGAGATGACCAATGTCTCGCTCTATCCCGAAAGCACTCTGGGCGTGGACGAGATCATCGATCTGGCGCCGGAGCGTGTGGTGGTCGCGACCGGCGCCCACTGGACCAACATGCTCTATTCCGCGATGGAGATTCCGGTCGGCACGCTCGACCACCCGGAAGTGTTCACACCCGACGACATCGCTGCCGGTCGGCTTCCGCAGGGACCGACGCTGGTCTTCGATTTCGACAATTACTACATGGGCGGCGTCCTTACCGAGCATCTGGCGGCACATGGCATTCCGGTCAGCTATGTGACCCCCGCCGGCCAGGCGTCGGCCTGGACGATCATGACCAATGAATTGCCGCTGGTGCATCGCGCGCTTGCACGGCGCAAGGTGCCGGTGACGACGCTGCATCTGCTGAAAGCCTTCGACGGCGAGACAGCGACGCTGGCGCATCTGTTCACCGGCGAAGAGACCCGTGTGGCCTGCCGCTCCGTGCTGGTCGTCGGGCTTCGGCTGCCGCGCAACGAGCTGTTCGAGGCGCTGACGGAACGCAGCAACGATCTTGCGACCGCCGGCATAAGCAGCGTCGATCGCATCGGCGACACCCTGGCGCCGGGCGCCATCGCCCACGCCGTGCACAGCGGCCACAAGCTGGCTCGGGAGATCGGCACAAAAATTCGCTGGCAGCCCTACCGCCGCGACACACCGATCGTCGATGCGGTCGCGGATTTCGATATGCGCACAGCAGCCGAATAGGAGGACGCATGGAACGTACTGTTGCACGTCGCAGACCCGGCCGCCCGCAACGCGAGATCGGCGGCATCGAACAGCGGCCGTGGAAGCAGCTGACACGTCCCTACGCACCGATCGAGATCCTGTCGGCGGATCAGGTCCAGACGATCCACGAAATGGGCCTGACCATTCTCGAGGAGATTGGCATGCGCGTGCTGCAGCCGCAGGCGCGGCAGTTTTATCGCGCTGCCGGCTGTGATGTCGACGAAGGCGAGATGCGGGTGCGCTTCGACCGCGCGATGGTGATGGAGCGCGTCGCCATGGCGCCGTCATCCTTCGAACTGCGCGCCCGCAATCCGCAGAAAAACGTCAAGGTTGGCGGACGGCACTGCATCCTGTCATCGGTCGGCGGGCCTGCCTATGTCATGGACAATGATCGCGGCCGCCGTCCCGGCACCTATGCCGAGATGTGCGATTATTTGAAGCTGATCCAGTCGTTCAACGTGCTGCATCAGGAAGGCGGCGGGCCGTTCGAGCCGCTCGACCTGCACCAGAACACGCGCCATCTCGACCTCTACTATGCTGAGATCACCTTGCTAGACAAGAACTGGCAGCCACAGACGCTCGGCCGCGGTCGCGCCACCGACGCGCTGGAAATGGTGGCGATTTCGCTCGGCACGACGCGCGAAAATCTTGCCCAGGAGATGCCTGTCTTCACCGGCATCATCAACACCAACTCACCGCTGCAGCTCGACGAGCCGATGGCCGAGGGGCTGATCACATTGGCCGATCATGGACAGGTCAATGTCATCACGCCATTCACGCTGGCCGGCGCGATGAGCCCGGTGACGCTTGCCGGCGCGCTGTCGCAGCAGCATGCCGAGGCGCTGGCCGGTATCGTGCTGACCCAGATCGTGCGCCCCGGCGTGCCGGTGATGTATGGCGGCTTCACCTCCAATGTCGACATGAAGACCGGCGCACCCGCCTTCGGCACGCCCGAATACACGCAGGCCGCGCAGATCACCGGGCAGCTCTGCCGGCTGATCGGCGTGCCGTTCCGCTCCAGCAATGTCACCGCCGCCAATTCCGTCGATGCACAGGCCGCCTATGAGAGCGCCATGTCGCTGTGGGGCTGCCTGATGGGCGGCGCCAATCTCGTGCTGCATGCCGCCGGCTGGCTCGGCGGCGGGCTGACGGCATCGTTCGAGAAGCTGGTCATCGACGCCGAGATGCTGCAGATGATGTCGGCCTATTTCGACCCACCCGTGGTCGACATCGACACGCTGGCGCTGGAAGCGGTTCGCGAGGTCGGCCCGGCCGGGCATTTCTTCGGTGCGGCACACACGATGCAGCGCTACGAACGCGCCTTCTATTCGCCGATGGTGTCCAACTGGGACAATTACGACACCTGGATGGAGCGCGGCCAGATCACCGCGCGCGAGCGCGCCAACGTCGTGTGGAAGCGCATGGTCGCCGAATACGAACAGCCGCCGATCGACCCCGGCATCGACGAGGCGCTGCGCGACTACATGGAGCGGCGGAAACGTGAGGGCGGTTCGCCGCTGAATTGAGTGGGCGAAGGTTGATGCGAGGCGCCGACCCGCAATCGTTATCCGCCCCGCAGCGGCCCCACCTGCCCCTCAAGCATCTCGAACCCCGCAGCCTCCGCCCCCTGCGGCGTCACCACGCTTTCATCGAGACACCATTCGAGCCACAACCCGTCGACCAAAGCGATGAAATTGCGCGCCAGCGCGGGCGCGTCGACTTGCCTGCCGCGCGGTACGGCAACCGCGGCAATGTCCTCGGCGAGTTCCGCCCGGTAGGCATCATAGAGTTCGCGATGCGCCGCCTTGAGGCGTGGGTTGACGGCGATCTCGCCCCACAGCGACAGCCAGATCAGCAGGTTCTCGCGGCTGAAATACTCCGGCGAAAAATTGGAGTGCACCAGGGCGGCAAGTGCCGCTTGCGGTGACCAGTCGGAAGTCTCCGCGCGGCGGCGCTTGGCTTCGGCGATCTGGTTGTTGACGCTGGCATAGAGCGAGGATTTGTAGACCTCGACCAGCAAGCCGTCGAGGCTTTCGAAATGGTGGTTGATGAGGCCGCGCGAGACGCCGGCCTCCTTGCAGATGCGATCGATGGTGAAGGCGCCGATGCCGCCGACGGACAGGCAGCGCGTCGCCGCCTCGATCAGCATGGAGCGGCGCACATCGGCCTGTTCGCGGCTGAAGCGCGGTGGCGATTTCTTCGCGCCGCGCTTCTTTTTTGCACCGTCAGGCTGGGCTTCCGTCATGCAACCCAGCTAGCCGATTGTGGCTTTCCTGTCCATGAAAGCGTTCACGCCTTCTTCTTGAACAGCACCGGATTGGGATGACCGTCCGGATAAATAACCGGATCGAAAGCTGTCTTGTGGATGGCGACCAGCGGCTGGTGGCAGATGAAGACGAAACCGCCGGACTGCTCCATCAGATCCTCCATGCGGTTCGACAGTGCGATGCGCTTGGCCTCGTCGCTTTCCGCAACCAGCTGCTGGTAGCTGGTTTCGAACTCCGCGCTGTCGAAGCCGGACCAGTTGTAGGCGCCGATCTGGTCGGGTCGGAACCAGACCAGGTTCTCGGACGGATCGATGCCGCCGGCGAAATCCATCAGCGCCAGATCGATGTTCTTGTAGCCATCGCCCTGCGTCTTGTCGCCGACGCCCCAGAAGGCGGCTTCGTCATAGGGCTGGATCTCGACCTTGATGCCGGCCTGCTCGAGGCTGGCCTGGATGATCTGAGCGGTCGCCGTGCGAATGGAATCGTTCATCACCGTCAGGGTAAGCGACAGGTCGCTGACGCCGGCCTCTTTGAGCAGCGCGGCGGACTTCTCATAGTCGACTGCTGCGATCAGATTGCTGGCGCGCGCGAATTTGGTACCCGGCTGGACGACGCCGGTGGAGCGCTTGGTGAGGTCGTCATAGACGCCGGTGAGGACCTGCCCGACATCGACGCCATACTGCACCGCCTGGCGGACCTTCAGATCCTTGAGCCGTGGGCTCAGCATGTTGATCGTCAGCCAGACATAGCGCGTCGACTGCGCCTCGATCAGCGTCGTGTCGGCGGGTGGGCTCGCCTTGACCGCCTTGGTCGCCGAAATGGCGATCTTGGTGTAGTCGAAGGCATCGGCCTCGTAGGCGAGCTGGGCGGCTTGGTCGTCGGACACAACATAGATCTCGACCTTCGAAAAGTCCGGCTTCGGACCCGGCCAGTCAGGGTTGGCGGTCAGCGTCACCTTCTGCTTCTGCTGCCAGTCGGAGAAGAGGTAGGGCCCGCATGTCGCCGGCGGCTGCGTCGTGAACTTGCCGCCCGCCTTCTCGGTGCCGGCGCGGCTGATGATGTGGCCGCCATAGTAGGGCAGGCTGGTGACGAAGATCGGCTGATAAGGTTCCTTCAGATGGATGATGCCTGAGCGGGCATCGACGACCTCGACGCGATCGAGTTTTTCGAACTGGTAGGCCCAGGGCGATGCGAGAGCCTTGTCGGCGATGCGCTCGAACGAGAATTTCACGTCGTCAGCAGTGACCGCGCCAAAACCACCAGACCATTTCAGCCCGTCGATCAGGGTGAAGGCGATGGTCTTCGGATCTTTCTGCTCGAGCTTTTCGGCACCCCACAGCGACCAGGGCGAGCCTTTCCGGATGTCGCCGAAATGGTTCAGCGATACATAGATGCCGCGCATCATGACATCCTCGATGCCGCCATTCATGAAGGCAGGATCGAGGCATTGCAGATCGCCTTCCATGCGGATGCGCAACGTGTCGCCGGCGGCCGACCAGGCAAAGCCTGGCTTCATCGCCAGGCCGGCGCCGAGTGCGCCAGCCGCCTTCAGGAATGCACGTCTGTCCATGGTCCATTGTGTCATGTCAGTTTCCCCTTTGGTTTGCGGAAGCGCGTGAGAAGGCTTCCCGTTCTTGCCCGCCTGTCTCAAGCGGGAAATGGCAGCGCACCATCCGGTCGGCACCCATCGGCCGATAGGCCGGCGCCTCGGTTTTGCAACGCTCGCGTGCGATCGGGCAGCGCGTGTGGAACTCGCACCCCGAGGGCCGCCGGAACACGCTCGGAATCTCGCCGGTGACGGCAGGGGTCTGGCTACGCCGGCGCGGATCGGGGATCGGCTCGGACTGGATCAGCGTCGCGGTGTAGGGATGCATCGGCGCCGAAAACACGTCCTGCGTCGGCCCGGTCTCGACCAGCCGGCCGAGATACATGATGGCCAGCCGGTCGCTGACATGGCGGATCATGGCGAGGTTGTGGGTGACGATCATGGCGGCAAAACTGAGTTCGCGCTTGAGCTCGCCGATCAGGTTGAGAACGTCGCCTTGGACCGACACATCTAGCCCCGCGGTCGGCTCGTCAGCGAGCAGCAGATGCGGCTTCATCGCCAGGGCCCGCGCGACACCGACGCGGCGCGCCTGCCCGCCCGACAGCTCATGCGGGAAGCGGTCGACGAAAGAGGCCGGCAGGCCGACCAGCGCCAGCAGCGCCTTGGCCGCGGCGCGGCGGTCCGGCATCGGCACGCCTTGGATGATCTGCGGTTCGGTGAGTAGCGTGCCGATGCGCAGGCGCGGGCTGAGCGACGCGACCGGATCCTGGAACATCATCGCCGAGCGCCGGCGCATGGCTCGGAAATCGGCCGGCGTTGCCACGTCCCTGCCCTCGAAGACGATGCGGCCCGCAGCGGCTCGTATGAGGCCCAGGATGGTGCGGGCCAGCGTCGTCTTGCCGGAGCCGGATTCGCCGACCAGCCCAAGCGTCTCGCCCGGCATCAGCGACAGCGTCACGCCATCGATGACGTTGAAGCCCGGCAGCGGGAACGGATTGATCAGCCGGTTGAGCAAGCCGCCGCGCACGAAGCTCACAGAGAGGTCTTCGACGGCAAGCAGCGGGATCATGGCGTCACCGCATGGCAGCGCGCGACATGGGCAGCGGCGAGTTTGACCAGCGGCGGCGCGATGGAACCGCATGGCGCGAAGGCGCGGTCGCAGCGCGGTGCGTAGACGCATCCGATCGGCGGCTGGGTCAGGTTGGGCAGTGATCCCGGAATGGTCGGCAGCCGGTCCAGCCGCTCGTGGAAGCGCGCGGGATCGCAGGCGAGCAGCGCTTGCGTGTAGGGATGCCTGGCGTCGTGGAAGATCGCGTCGACTTCGCCGCCCTCGACCACCTCGCCGGCATACATGACATAGACGCGGTCGCAGAGTTCGGCGATGACGCCGAGATGGTGCGAGACGACGATGATGATGCCGTTGTACTCGCGCCTCAATTCGCGCAGCAGATGGATGATCTGCGCCTCCATGGTGACGTCGAGCGCCGTCGTCGGCTCGTCTGCGATGAGCAGGCCGGGATCGGTCAGCAGAGCGGCGGCAATGGCGACGCGCTGGCGCATGCCGCCGGACAGTTCATGCGGATAGCTCTGCATGCGCCGTTCGGCGTCGGCGATGCCGACACGGCCAAGCATGGCGGCGATGCGCGCCCGCTTCTGCGCCCGGCCAAGATCCTTGCGGTGATGCTGGAAGTCGACGAGCTGGTCGCCGATGGTCAGCACCGGGTTGAAGGCCGTCATCGGATCCTGGCTGACCAGCGCGATCTCGTCACCGCGCAGCAGGCGCTGCCGGTGCGCGTCGAGCTTTGCCAGGTCGACACCGTTGTAGTGGATCGACCCGTCGATGCGGGCGTTGGCTGGCAGCAGATTGGCCAAAGCGGTGACCAGCGTGGACTTGCCGCAGCCGCTCTCGCCAACAATGCCGATCACCTCGCCCGGCTGTGCCTCGATGTCGACATGGCGCAGAGCGTGTACGGCGCCATGCGGCGTCTCGTAGCGGACGCTGAGGTCGCTGGCGGCGAGCGAGCCGGTCATGCCGGCCTCCGCAACTGCAGGCGCGGATCGAGATAATCACGCAGCCCTTCACCGAGAAAGGTGAAGCCGAGCGTCGCCAGCACCAATGGCAGGCCGCCGAAGATGACCATGAAGGGTGCGGCGCGGATCGAGGTGTAGCCGTCATAGAGGATCGAGCCCCAGGACGGCGTCGGCGGCCGCACACCCAGGCCAAGGAAGCTCAGGCCGGCCTCGACCATGATGACGACCGGAATGTCCATCGAAAGAAGGATGATCAGCGGGCCGATGACATTGGGCAGCAGATGGATGAAGATGATGCGCGCGGCACTGGCATCGATCAGGCGTTCGGCGAGGATGTAGTCGCTGTTCTTCAGCGCCAGCGTCTGCGCCCGGATCAGCCTGGCATAGCTTGGAAACGAGGTCGCGGCGATGACGATGATCAGCGTGCCGGTGCCGGCGCCGAGCACGGTGATGATGGCGAGCGCGAACATGATCATCGGCAGCGAGTTCAGGCTGTCGAACGTGAGCACCAGGATGGCATCGAGCCAGCGCGGACCGTAGCCGGCGATCAGGCCGAGCATCAGGCCGATGGCGCCGGCGATGGCCACCGACACCATGGCGATGGTCAGCGCCGTGCGTGCGCCGTAGATGACCCGCGACAGCAGATCGCGGCCGAGATGATCGGTGCCGAACCAGTGCTCGACCGATGGCGGCTGCAGCTTGTGCAGCACGTCGATCTTGACCGGCGAATAGGGCGCCAGCCACGGCGCGAAGAGCGCGGTGCCGACGAAGCCGGTGACCAGGATCAGCGCCACGCAGGTGAACGGATCGGCAAGCAGCGCACGCAGCAGCGGAAACCGTTGTCGGTCTGGGACGGACAACGAGGCGTCAGCCACGGAAGACATCGCGCACCCTCGGATCGAGCCGCGCGATCAAAAGATCGGCGGCAATGGTGATGGAGACATAGATGGCGGTCATGATCAGCACCGTGCCCATGACGACCGGATAGTTGCGGGTGTTGACGGCGTCGGTGATCAGCTTGCCGATGCCCGGCCGGGCAAACACCGCCTCGACGAAGACGGCGCTGGACAGGATGCTGCCAAGGCCGACGGCAACCAGCGAAATGGTCGGGATGATGGCGATGCGCAATGCGTATTTGGAGACGATCTTCCACTCCGGCAAACCAAACGAGCGCGCGGTGCGGATGTGCGGCTCGCCCATCACCTCCATCATCGAGGCGCGCACCATGCGGGCGATGTAACCGATCCAGCCGAGCGCGATCGCCGCCGCCGGCATCACCAGCGCCTTGGCCTGGCTGACGAAGTCGCCGGCCTCGCCGGCGCCGATCGCCGGCAGCCAGCGCAGCGTGACGGCAAACAGCAGCAGCGAATAGATAGCGACGACGAAGGACGGCACGGCAATGACGCCGACCGAGAGCACGCCGATGACGGCATCGGCCGCGGTGCCGCGCCGCATCACCGACAGGCAGCCTAGCGGCACGCCGATGAGGAGCGCGACGGTAAGCGCCGTCAGGCCGAGGATCAGCGTGTTCGGCAGCGCTTCCAGCACCAGTGTGGAAACGGGCCGGTTCGACCACACGTCATAACCGAGGTTGCCGGTCAGCGCGTTGCGGAAGAATTCGATGATCTGCCACCAGACCGGCTGGTCGAGCCCCATGCGCTCGATCAGCAGCCGCTTCAGTTCCGGCGTTGCGCGCGGACCAAGCGCGACGGTTGCGGGGTCACCCGGCACCAGGAAGACGGCCGCATACATGGCAATCATGACGAGGACGAGGATCAGGAGGCCGAGACCGATGCGCTTCACTGCATATGCGAGCATGGCCTCCTCCCCTCCTCAGGCGAAATCGCGCCTGATGCGCAGGGTTGCCGAGGCGCTGTGGACGAGCATGCCCCGTTCTCGCGCCTCGAGCCGCCAGCTCAAATTGAAATGGGTTTCATCCGCCGTCAGTTCAGTCACCCCGATCGCTTCGGTGTCGGCCTCGCCGCTGGCAATCGCCCAGCGATATTCGGTGACGAGTTTCGCCGACAGCGGATCGTCCGCGCGGATGCTCATCGTGTCGCTGTTGGCTGAGGAAACGGTGATGGCGCGATCGTCATAGCGCCTGCGTCCATGGTCCGAGGACAGCGCAATGGTCTGCATGCCCGACCCGACATCATCGGTGACGATGCGGCGATCAAAACCCTCGTCCAGCGTTGTGGTCGGAACCGGCGGCGCGGTTTCGGCCGGCTCGAAGCGGACGTCACGGTCACGTGGCGACGGCGGACGCACCGGCAGCATCACCGTGCTGTCGCCGGTCACGACCGACAGCGTCGACGGCTTCGGCTGCGGCCACAGGATCGGCCAATGCTGGTTGGCCAGCGCCAGCCGGATACGATGGCCCTTGGGAATGGTGCGGGCGAAATCGTTAAGCTTCAGCTTGACGCGAAAAGGCGTCCCGACAGGACACGGTGTCGGATGCTCATGGCTGTCGCGGTGGCTGAGATTGAGCACGCCATAGGTCATCAGCGCCGAGGTGCCGTCGGGATAGACATCGCAGAGCCGAGCGGCGAGATTGACATGCGGCTGGTCGACCGTAACGAGCAGATCGAGTTCCGGCGCGCCGAGCAAAGTCAGGTCATCATCCAGCGGCGGTGTGTCGAAGCACAGCGCCATGCCGTCCTCGCGGCGCTGGTCGATGGGCATGTCCGGACACGAGCCGCCATAGCCGCCCCAGCGACCACAATCGCGGCCGGCGGTCGCCGGCGATTGTACCGAAAGCACCGCGCCCGGCGCGGCCTCGCTGCTCAACCCGGCAGCATTCAGATGCAGAGCGCGGCGCTCGATGCGCGGCGACGGCCACTGATCCTCGGCGGCCCAGCTTCCGGCATGGTCGGGGAGATAGAAAGGTTGCGGCCGCTCTTCGCCGGTGACCCAGACGCGGTAAAGCGGCTCGTCCATGATGCCGGTGTCTTCGCCGCAGAGCCAATGCCGCCACCAGCGCAGCGCCTCCTGCAGATAGCCGATCAGCGGTCCCGGCGCACCGCGGCAGGGATAGGCATGCGACCAAGGCCCGACAATGCCGAGCTTCGGCCCCGGCAGATGTTCGAGCAGGCGCGGCACGAAGTTCGAATAGCTGTCCTCCCAGCCGCAGACGGCCATGACGGCGCATTCGATCGCGGCGTGGTCTTCGCAGACGGATCCCTGCCGCCAATAATCGTCACGGCGCTGATGTGCGAGCCACACTTCCGAGAGCGAGCTTGTCGCAGCAAGCCGGCTCATCCACATGGCGTGCCAGGCGTCGCCGACGATCTGCGGATCGGGCGCCATCGCCTTCTTCACCAGCATGAAGTTCGACCACATCTCCTGCTCGGTCAGCAGCGCGCCGCCCATATAGTGGATGTCGTCGGCGTAGCGGTCGTCGGTGGCGCAGTTGGCGATGATGGCCTTCAAGGCGGGCGGCCGGCGCGCCGCGACCTGCAGCGCGTTGAAGCCGCCCCAGGAAATGCCGGTCATGCCGACATTGCCGTTGCACCAGGCCTGGGCCGCGAGATGGGCAATGATCTCGCAGGCGTCTTCCTGTTCGCGCGGCAGATATTCGTCGGCCAGGTCGCCGTCGGAATCGCCGCTGCCGCGAATGTCTATGCGGGCGCAGGCAATGCCGTGACCGGCGAGCCAAGGATGGATGTCGATGTCGCGCGCCACCGTGCCGTCACGGCGGCGATAGGGCACCATCTCGACGACGACAGGCACCTTGTCCACGGTGCGCGGACGCCACAGCGTCGCGGCAATGCGGGTGCCATCGGCCAGCGTGATCCACAGCGGATCGACGGTTTCGACGGCAAAGGGAAACTCGGTTCGTACCACGGCAGGTACCCGCAAATGCTCTTGTTGAACGTTCGTACAACAAGAGCATTTGCGGTGCAATCCCGCTTCGTCTTTTTGACGCTGAATGCGAACCGTACTTCGACGGCCGTGAGGCGCCGTTAGACTTTCTGGTCGGATGGAGGCCTATGTGGAGCTGGAGGCGCCTCGTCAGTGGATGCAGTCCCCCGGCCCGAGGATCATCTCGGTTCGGGCATGGTCGAGGCGGATGCGCCTCTCCAGCGACGTTGCAACGGGTTCAGGCGGTGCGGCAGGCTGCGTCGTAGTCGGCCAGCACCTGGCCGATCGCTGCGTGAAGAATGGCCTCGGGATTGCCGGCCGGTCCAAGCCCGGACGGCAGCGTCGGCAGGAACTGCCGCATCAGCGTTTCGGGAATGGCAACGCCGGCAAGCGCCTCACGCAGGCGGCCGACGGCAACGCTGGCCGTTGGATTGCTCCAATAATAGCGGATGCGGTCGCTGTAGCTGTAGTGGCGCTGCAGATAGCGATCCGCTTCATTGCCGTGATAGTGGCCGTGCCAATGGCCGGGAGCGGCCAGCATCACGCGTTCCATCGTACGCGCAAGCGACCTGTCGCCATAGTCCGCGATCATTTCGGAGGCGATCAGGTCGAGCCCGTAAAGCGCCTCGCGCAGCGCGAAGGTCAGGCCTGGACCCACTTTAAGGATCGGAAAGCCATTGCCGACAAGGGCGGTCAGCGCAGCGCGGCTCTGGTAGTCGGTGGAATGCGCCTCGTAGACGAGGGACGGTTCCTCGTCGAGCAAACCGGTCAGCGGCTTCGATGCCTCCGGCCTGTAGGCGACGACGTTCTGGCTGCCGAACTCGACGCCAGGCTGCACCACCACGGCGATGACGCGGCCAAATGCTTCCGTCAGCCCTTCCCTGGCAAAGATCTCGCGATGAACCTCGATCGTGCGCCGCGCCGCCGCCGCCTCGGTGGGCTTCAGGTCATTGATCGCATGATCGACGCCGCCGGGAGCTGGAACCTCGGTGCCGATAATGTAGACCGGCAAGGCGCCACCGGTGGCGCGGGCCGCCTTTTCGGCCGCCTTCGCCAGCCGCGCGGCCCGTGTCGCGATGGTCTCGTCGTCGAGGGCCGCCGGCTCGCCGGCACATCCCATCGACGCATCGAGATGGATCTTGCTGAAGCCGGCCCAGACGTAAGCCGTGACCATGGCTTCGGCCTTGCTCATCGCTTGTGCTGCCGGTTCCGTGCGCCACGGGTTCGGCCCCAGATGATCGCCGCCGAAGATGATGCGCCGGGGATCGAGCCCTTCCTTGCCGGCGATCTCGAGCACGAAAGCGATGAACAGGTCCGGGGACATCCCGGTGTAACCGCCGAACTGGTTGACCTGATTGCAGGTCGCCTCGATCAGCAGGCTGCTTTCCTTGTCCCTGACGGCGCGCCGGATGGCCGTCTGGATCACCAGCGGATGGGCCGAGCAGATCGAGGTGATGCCGTAGGGCGCCCCGTTTCTGCGCGCGGTGGCGAGGCCTGCGAGCGGGTTGGTGGTCATGTCGCCCTCTGCGTCCCGGCGATGAAGCCGTCCAGCACATCGAAGCCGGCGGTGCCTTCCATGGGCCCGCGCCGCGTGACGTTGCGGGCGCCGGCGGCATTGGCATAAAACAGCGCCTTGGCCGGCTCCATGCCCTTGCGCCGGCAGGTGAGATAGGTCGCGCCGAAACAGTCGCCGGCGCCGGTCGGGTCGACTTCCTCGACCCGGAAACCGGCGCAGTCGATCCTGGCGCCGTCAGCGCCGAACCAGGACGAGCCGGCGGCCCCGCGCTTCAGCACGATCTCGCCGACGCCCCTGGCAAACAACGCCTTCACCGCCTGGCATTCGTCATCGACCCCGGCGGCGGCAAGCAACTCGTCGCCGGAGGGCAACAGCAGATCAGCATCGTCGACCAGGGCTGAAAATTGCGCGCCGTCGGCGCCGTCGATCAGTTCCTTGCGCACATTCGGATCGAAAGAGGTCGAGCCACCACGGACCCGCACCGATTTCAAGGCATAGGCGACGATCTCCTTCAGCCCTGCTACCGACAAGGTCGAGCCCATGACATGCAGATGGCCGGCCCTGTCCGCCAGCGCACGCGCCGCGTCGGTGAGACGGATTTGCCCGGCCGCGGATTCGGCTATGTTGTAGACGAAGTCCCTGCCGCCGTCGGGCCTGTAGCGCACGAACGCGCTTCCCGTGGGGTAGCGGTCGCTGACCGACACAGCCGAGACGTCGACGCCGTCGCGCCTCAGCCTTTCCAGGTTGATCGTTCCAAAATCGTCGCGGCCAACGCAGCCGATGAGCCCGGCGCCGCCGCCGAGCCTTGCCACCTGATCGATGAAGATGGCCGGCGCACCGCTGGGGAATGGACCGACCAGCGTCAACGGTTCGAGGAAACCCAGACCGGGGTCCGTCGCCATGATCTCGACCAGGATTTCTCCGGCGGTAATCGTCGGCCCCGCGGCTTCGGAGGCGATCTGCCTTCGGCGGCTCATTGCTGCAATTCCATTTCTCCCCCAGCCGGACCGGATGCTGTCACAGTAGCACCAGCCCCACGATAGCGCTTGGCTGCAGCCGAGGTAAATCGCGGCAAGCGCGAAGTCAACAGAAACTGCACGCATGTACACTTATTTTGCTGCGCATGCGGTCTTCTTGAATATGCCGAGCAAGGAATATCGACCGGCTTGGCGGCGCTATGGCGCCGAAATCAAGCATGGCCGCCTTGACTCGGCTTTCCCATAGCGCAATAAAATGTATACGCATGTCCACTTACACATGCGCATTCGTAAAGGAGGAGACGAAATGCCTATCGGTAAGCGTATCGGAATTCTTGGCCTGTCGGCCGCCGTTTCGGCACTGGCGGCAAATGCCGCCCTGTCCGAGGAGATCACGGTTGCGACAGTCAACAATGGCGACATGATCATCATGCAGAAGCTGTCGCCCGAATGGGAGAAGGCGACAGGAAACAAGGTGAACTGGGTGGTGCTCGAGGAAAACGTGCTGCGCGAGCGGGTCACCACCGACATCGCCACCAAGGGCGGCCAGTTCGACGTGATGACGATCGGCGGCTATGAGACGCCGATCTGGGGCAAGAGCGGCTGGCTGACATCGCTCAACGATCTCGGCGACGATTATGACTATGACGACCTGATCGCGCCGGTGCGCAGCGGCCTGACGGTCGACGGCAAGCTCTATGCCGTGCCCTTCTACGCCGAAAGCTCGTTCACACTCTACCGCAAGGATCTGTTCGACGCCGCCGGCCTGAAGATGCCGGAGCAGCCGACCTATGACCAGATCACGGAATTCGCCGACAAGCTAACCGACAAGTCGAAGGAGCAATACGGCCTGTGCCTGCGCGGCAAGCCGGGCTGGGGCGAGAACATGGCCTTCGTCGGCACGCTTGTGAACACGTTCGGCGGCCGCTGGTTCGATATGGACTGGAAGCCGCAGCTCAACTCGGACGCGTGGAAGAAGGCGATCGGCTGGTATGTCGACACGATGAAGAAGGATGGACCTCCGGGAATAAGCTCCAACGGCTTCAACGAGAACCAGACCTTGTTCGCCTCCGGCCATTGCGCCATGTGGATCGACGCCACGTCCGCAGCGGGTCGCGTCTATGATCCCAAGCAGAGCAAGGTCGCCGACAAGGTTGGTTTCGCCAAGGCGCCGGTGGCGGTCACACCGAACGGCTCGGCCTGGGGCTGGGCATGGAGCCTCGCCATCCCGACCTCGACCAAGAAGGCGGATGTGGCAAAATCCTTCGTCAAATGGGCGACGTCGAAAGCCTATGTCCAGCGCGTCGGCGAGACCGAAGGCTGGGTCGCGGCACCGCCGGGAACGCGCAAATCGACCTATGCCAGCGCCGACTACCAGAAGGCGGCGCCCTTCGCCGCAACGGTCCTTGCCGCGATCGAATCCGCCGACCCGACCAAGCAGACCAAGGATCCGGTTCCCTATACCGGCATCCAGTTCGTCGCCATCCCCGAATTCCAGGGCATTGGCACCGATGTCGGTCAGGCGATTGCCGCTGCGGTGACCGGTCAGCAGTCGGTCGATGATGCGCTGAATGGCGCCCAGACCGCCGTGGAGAAGACGATGACGGAAGCCGGCTACATCAAGTAGCTGGCTCGAGCGACACGACCAGACCAGGGGGCGGAACGTGCGCCGCCTCCTGGCGATCCCGGCCTGTCATACCTCCCGTTGCAGCGGGCCGGGAGGATGCACGGATCCGCCGAGGCAACTCCAGGAAAATTGCGGTGCGGTTTTCCCTCCGGAATTGCGTGAGCAACCGGCAGGTCCGTGCGTTCCTCGCGGCAATCTGGCGAAAAGCGTGTAACGGTTTTCCCGCAGGAATTGCCTGAGAAGACGCCGCCACGCATCCGCCGGCAGGCGCCAAATATCGTTTCGAACAGTCGGGAAAGGCTGGAACCGGATATGAAACTGAAGAGCAAGACGGCCCTGATTACCGGCGGCGCGCGCGGCATTGGCCTCGGCTTCGCGCAAGCTTTCGTGCGCGAAGGCGCCAGCGTGGTGATTGCCGATATCGACATCGACCGCGCGACGCGGGCCGCCGCCGCAATCGGCTCGGCGGCCAGCGCCGTCAAGCTCGATGTCACCGACCTCGATGCGATCGACAGGGTGGCGGCGGAGGTCGACCGCGCGTCCGGCGGCATCGATATCCTGGTCAACAACGCCGCCATCTTCGACATGGCACCGATCACCGACATCACCGAAGCAAGCTACGACAGGGTTTTCGACATCAATCTCAAGGGGCCGCTGTTCATGATGAAGGCAGTGGCCAATCTGATGATCGCGCGCGGCCGCGGCGGCAAGATCATCAACATGGCAAGCCAGGCCGGCCGCCGCGGCGAGGCGCTGGTGACGCTTTATTGCGCCTCCAAGGCAGCGATCATCTCGGCGACGCAGTCGGCGGCATTGGCTCTGGTCAAGCATGGCATCAACGTCAACGCCATCGCGCCCGGCGTCGTCGACGGCGAACACTGGGAGGTCGTCGACGCCCACTTCGCCCGCTGGGAGGGCCTGAAGCCCGGCGAGAAGAAGGCGGCGGTGGCCAAGTCCGTGCCGATCGGCCGCTTCGCCAACCCTGAGGATATTGCCGGGCTTGCCGTGTTCCTCGCCTCGTCCGACAGCGACTACATCCTGGCGCAAACCTATAATGTCGATGGCGGCAACTGGATGAGCTGACGCGCTCCAAGCCCGCTGCCGAGACAAGGGAGACTGTAATGAAGGCCATCCGATTTACCGCTGCAGGCGTCGCCGGGATGGCGGATCTGGAGCTGCCAAAGGTCAAGCCTGGGCACGCTTTGGTGCGCGTCCGCGCCGCCGGCCTTTGCCATACCGACATCGAGGTGCTGCATGGCCGCTACGGCGAAGGTGCGTTCCCCCTGGTCCCCGGCCACGAATATGCTGGCACGGTCGAGGCGGTCGCCGACGATGTCACCACCGTCAAGCCGGGCGACAGGGTTGCCGTCGATCCCAACATACCGTGCGGGCACTGCGCCGCTTGCCGGAAAGGTCTGACCAATCTGTGCGCCAGCCTGAAGGCCTACGGCGTCACCGAAAATGGCGGCTTCGCGGAATTCAGCGTGGTTGCCGTCGACCATCTGCACGGGATCGGCGATCTCGCCTTCGATACGGCGGCCCTTGCCGAGCCGCTTGCCTGTGTCCTCAACGGCCTGGGTGCCGCAGGCGTCGAGGCCGGCAAAAACGTACCCAGCAATGCGCTGGTCTTCGGCGCCGGGCCGATCGGCCTGCTTTTGGCGCTGTCGCTCAGGGCCAAGGGCGTGGCAAGCGTGGCGGTCGCCGACATCAGCGAACAGCGCCTGGCCTTCGCCGACGCGCTCGGGCTGGAACCGTTGGTGTCCGGATCGCAGGCACTGTCGACCCGGGCGCTCGGCTTCGATTTCGTCGCTGACGCCACCGGCGTCGCCAAGGTGGTCGAAGGCATGATCGGCTTCACCGCCGATGGCGGCACGGCATTGGTCTTCGGCGTCTGCGCACCCGATGCCAGGATCTTGGTCGCGCCGTTCGAAATCTTCCGCCGGCAGATCAGGCTGGCGGGTTCGCATTCGTTGAACCGCAACATCCCGCAGGCGCTCGATATCCTCAAACGCGACGACGGCACGATGGCGCGGCTTGTCAGCCATCAGTTGCCGCTGTCGCAACTGCTGCCGTTCTTTGCCAAGAGCAGCGGCGACCCAACGACGATGAAGGTGCAGTTTTCCGCGCAAGCGTAGACTCAGGGCTATGCGGCTTCCCCTTGCGGGCCGATCGTTTGCGCATCCGCGAGAAAAACCCTCCGGCTTTGCGCAAATGGGTGACTCACGTAGAAGGTCGAGACGGCGGGTTCAAACAGGGGGCCATGGATGGCGAAGACGATAAGAACGATGGAGGATTTTTCTGCCTTTGTCGGTCTGTCCCGCACGACGGTTTCCAAATATTTCAACGATCCCGGTTCGGTGAGGCAAAACACCCGCAGCGCGATCGAGGCCGCGCTGAAGAAGTCCGACTTCCGACCGAGCATGTTCGCCGTCAATCTCAATCGCCGCCGCAGCAACATACTGGGAGTCATCATCCCGAATTCAACGGATCCGTTCTACATGGCGCTGACGCGCCGCATCGAGACGATCGCCAATGAAGCCGGCTTCCTGGCGTTCGTGCTCTCCTCCGACGGGCGCGCTGAAATGGAAGACCAGGCGATCCAGACGTTCCGATCGATGAACATCGCCGGCGCCATCATCGCGCCGCTTGGCGTTCAGTCTCACCACAGGATCCTGGCCGAACTCGGATCGAGCATCCCGTTGATCTATGTCGACTCGCCGCTTGACGACACCTCCTCGTTCGTCGGCACCGACAACAGGCAGAGTTTTCGGCTTATCGTCGACTATCTCTGCAGGTCTGGCGAGCCCCCCTGCTACTTCGCCATGCCGCTCGTCAACAACAACGCCTCGGCACGCCAGGACGCCTATGTCGAGGCCATGCAGCAGTTCAAGATGACGCCAGAAATCGTGCCCGTCGCCGACATCAGATCGTGGGATTTCGAAAAATTCGGCTTTGACGAAGCGCTTCGCATCCTGCAGGCGCAAGGTTTCCCGACGAAAACGGTGCTTTGCGCCAACGACCGTGTTGCCTTCGGCGTGATCGGCGCCGCGTTCCAGCTTGGCCTGAAGGTCGGCCATGGCGCGGATTGCGACCTGCGGGTTGCTGGACACGACGACCATCCCTTGTCGCGCTATGCGTGCCCACCCATCACGACGGTCGCGCAGAACTACAACGAGATCGGCCGCCTGGCCATCGAACTGCTGCTGGCGCGGCTGGATGAAAAGGCAGCGAAACGCGAAAGCGGACGCATTCTGCTCAACGCCGAACTGATGCTGCGAAGCTCAGCCTGAATTTGCGCAGAATGCGCATCGGGCGCCCGGT
This sequence comes from Mesorhizobium sp. P2_E9, assembly GCF_056403815.1. NCBI lineage: Bacteria > Pseudomonadati > Pseudomonadota > Alphaproteobacteria > Hyphomicrobiales > Phyllobacteriaceae > Mesorhizobium > Mesorhizobium sp. P2_E9. Next base: position 96,533 of record NZ_JBFUET010000019.1, on the reverse strand, counting down.
CCGCTGGATCAACCGCATGGCGAACGCTGTCGAGAATGGTGATCTCGAGAGGGCGCCGGCGCTCCGAGGCGGAGGCTGTCCCAGATGATTTCGGCCAGTTTGCAGCGGCGATGTATAATAATCTGGTGGGCCCGGAGGGTCAGCGTTTTCTACAGGAAATCAATACGTTAGCGGATGGTTCGCCAAACCGTTTCCTTCGTATTCACTCGTATGGTCTGGCGAACCAAAGGACCAAGAAGACGACTAGTTTTCCATGCGAGCAGTGCTCAGTTCTTTCCACAAAGAAGGTCAATCAATGCATTTTGACCATAACACTATCAGCGCAGCCGCATTGGGGCCGGAAGCTGTCCGTCAGCTTTCGGGATAATCGCGTCGATAAGAATGCGCAGAATGGCCTTGGCAGGCCTGATTCTCAACCGCCGCGCGTCGCGGTCGGATCAGCGAAGCAGAATTTCATGGACTGCCAGGGCGACGAGAGCCGCACCAGCGAACCCTTCGATGGTGCGCGTGATCGCATCGAACAGGCGCGGCCGGCTGTCAACGAAATGCATCAGGCTTTCGCGGAGCAGTATGGAGAGGACCGCCACGCTGCAAAGAGTGATCGCCACCCCTACCATCATCGTGCCGGCAAACAGCAGACCGGCCACCGGTACGCCGCGTACGATCGCGAACGTCATGACGAACAAGGTGAGCGGGCACGGAACCAGCCCCGCCATCACGCCGACCACCTCGCCCTCGTGTTTGTGGTGATGGCGGTGGCGCAGAGCGCGCCAAACCATCCAGGCGCCTATCAAGCCAAGGAGACCGCGGCTGATGTCTTCGAGCAACGGCGCCCGGCCAACGCTGCCAAGCGCGATCGAAACCAACGGCAGCGAGAGAACTGCAATCAGCACAGCGATCGTCACATGGGTGAAGGAGAGCGTCAACGAGACCAATAGCCCGCGCGCAACCTTTGCTTCCGATCCAGCGAGATAGGTCGCCAACACCGCTTTGCTATGGCCGGGCGTCAGGGCATGCGCCGCGCCGAAGAGCACGCCCATCGGCAGAAAGGCCATGAAGGCAAGCCAGCCGCCGCCGGCCGAAAGCAGTTTGATCTGCTCGGCCAGCGTCAGGTAGATCGTGCGCTGGAATTCGACGAGGGTCTGGAATAGTGCCATCGAAGCGGCTCACCCGCAGGTCAGTTCGAGGCGTGTCGCGAAAATCTTGCCGAGATCGGTTCCCGTCGGATCACTGAAGAAAGCGTCCGTCAGCTTTCCCTGGTTCTGTGCGATTGCGGTATCAGGGTCGGGACGCACCACCGAGCGCGAACAGTCTTCAGGCAGGCCGGCCACCGCGATCTTGTCGTCGCTTGTGAAATCGATGGCCGTATAGAAGGTCGGATCGTAGACACCGATGCTGACTTTGCCGGAAAGCGGCAACGTCTCCTTAGGTTTCGTGTCGAATTCGATGACGAGTTGATTGTTCTCATAGCTGGTAACAAGGTTGGCCGGCGGCGACATCGCTACGTCTTTGCCATCCACCGTGACCATTTGAAAATAATTGTACTCGGCAAGCGAGGCATGGATGGTGAGAGCGGCGGCGGCGAGTTCCTCCGCGTCGAGCACGAGATCGGAATTCTTGTCGAATTCCATCAACACGGTGCTGGAAAAGAGATCATCGAAACGCCAGAGATGCCGAAGCGATTTGACGGTTCGGTCAGCACCGATGTTCAAATCCATCTTCGCCTCGGCAAACACATGAGGATGGGCGCCCGCCGGCGCAATTGAGGCGAGCAACAATGCCACGCTGGATACTATGCCCGACAGGCGCATCTTTGGCTCGCTCTTCGCTCGTTTTCGATCACGCGGGACACCTGCCATTGCAAGCAGGCCGAAATGGGGGCGGACATAGTCGCAGGATCAAATCACCTTCAGGGTTACAGCCGCAAGAACAAGATAGCGACCGACCTTGGCGATGGTGACGAGCAGCAGGAACATGCGAAATGGTTCACGCAAGGTGCCCGCAACGACCGTCAGAGGATCGCCAACGACAGGTGCCCAGCTTAGCAGAAGCGACCATTTTCCATAGCGGCGATACCATCGTTGTGCACGCTCCAGTCCCGCTTCATTTACTGGAAACCAGGGCCGATCGCGAAAACGCTCCAAGCCGCGCCCGATCAGCCAGTTGACGACCGAGCCGAGCACGTTGCCGACACTGGCTACCGCGATCAGAAGCCAAGGCGAGTAATCCGCGAGCAGCAGCCCCACCAACACCGCTTCCGATTGCATCGGCAGGATGGTCGCGGCGATCAAGGCCGCAAGGAACAGACCCGCGTAAGCCGCCAAATCAGTCATGGACCCGCGTGTCCGCCTATCGACCTAATGATGGTGGCTTTCCGGCTCGACCATCTTGAACGGCAGAACCTGTTCCCGACCTTTTGCCGTCAGGACCAACCTCGCCTCGAACTCATGCGGCTCTGCCGGAGCAACGCTGCTCTCCAAGCGGTGGTGATCGCCGGCGACGGGTCCAAGAGCCACTGTCTCTGGCCCCTCCGGGCGATCGATGATCACAGTCGCCACCAGATCGTCGGCATGGCTGTCGACGGTGAGACGCATGCGTTCTCCGGCCGATGTGTCAACGATCTCTAGCAGTCCCGAGGCCAGATCGCTGGCGACCTTGAAAGGCTCAGGCGCGTGATGGGCATGTGAGGAACCGCTGCCCGTCGGCCCATTCTCGCCCTCCAGGCGGATATTCGCTTCGGCCAACGCCGGCAGGTGATCGAACAATTCCCTGCGTAAGGCCTCGGTGATGCCGATCAGGTCCTTTGCGCTCGCGTTATCAGCCACGCGGATGGCGACATCTGCATGCAGTCGATGGCCGATCCAGCGCGCCTGCACCTGGCTGATCCGCTCGACGCCTCGGACATGTTCGGCCGCGTGGTGGATCTCGTCGACGATACCGGGCTCGACACCGTCGAGCATGCGCGTCAGGACGGCCTTTGACGACTGCCAGACAATCGCGAAGATCGCCACCGTAATCAAGAGCCCGACAATCGGATCGGCGAGCGGAAAACCAAGCCACACACCGACGGCGCCTAGGACCACCGCCAGGCTGGTGAAGCCATCGGTGCGGGCATGATAACCATCCGCGATCAGCGCAGCGCTATTGATTTCGCGGCCGACACGGATACGGAACACGGCAACGGCTTCGTTGCCGAGGAACCCGATGATGCCGGCTGCTGCAACCCAGCCAAGAAACGCAATAGGACGCGGATTGACCAGCCTGTCGATTGCCTCGTAGCCGGCGACGATGGCGCTGAAGAGAATGATTAGAACAATCAGAATTCCGGCAAGGTCTTCAACCCGGCCTAGCCCATAGGTGAATGTCTTGCTCGGTTTGCGGCGGACCAGCATGAAGGCAATCCACAGCGGGATTGCGGTGCCTGCGTCGCCGACATTGTGGATCGTATCGGCCAGTAGCGCCACGCTGCCGGAGACAAACACGACCACGAGCTGGAGCGCTGCGGTTATCGCCAGAACGACGAAAGACCATTTGATCGCCCAGATGCCTCGCGTCGTCGTCGCGATCGTCGGGTCGATGACGCCGTGGGTGTGGCCATGGCCACCACCATCGCCATGATCGTGCCCATGGGCGCCGAAGCCCTGTGTCATCGGGCCGAAGCCGAACCAATCGCGGATTTTGTCCATCATTGCGTCTCTCACAGGTACTTGGTGATGTCCTTGAATTCGTCGATCGAGCGGCGCTGCTCGCGCGCCAGCGGTCCGACGACGTCTTCAAGGCAATGGTTGAGGTGATCCTGGATCAGCGTCTTCTTGGCCTGCGAAATGGCCTTCTCGACAGCATGAAGCTGCTGGGCGATGTCGAGGCAAGGCCGACCCGCTTGGATCATTTCGATGACGCCCTTGAGATGTCCGTCGGCGCGTTTCAGGCGCTTGACGATATCGGGGTGCGTTTCGTGGATGTGTAGCTGTTCGCTCATGGCTTTCTTCCTATCCCCCCGGAGGGGATAAGACAATATCGATTCGAGCATCCGCCGATGGCTGATAATCCTTCCAAGGCCGGGCGTTATGTTGTTTGGCATTGGTAGCCACGGCGGGACGTGACTATGCGGGCTTTGTGCCGGGTCTTAAAGGGACTTCTCCAGGCCCTCGCCGACGCGGCTGCCACGTCTTGCTCGCCGGCGAGCACCGCCCGCGGCTTCTGAGATGTATCGGCCTATACTGCAATCACAGCGAAGAGTTGTTAAAATCCCTTACGGCAAAGGTTTTCGAGATCTGCTTTTGCCATTCCCTCAATGCCGAGTGCAGGAAGAATATCATTGTCTCCCCTGAGATCGCGGCCATAAGCCGCCGACAATATGGAAATTCCAGATTCGTGGAGGGCCGCTGGATTTCCGCTGATCTTCCCCAAAAATACGGTCGGCAGCAGTCCGAACGGAACATCCTCGAGAATATAGCGGCTTTCGATAGTTGTCGGGCCAAAGCCGCCTCGGCCTTGGCGATCCATCTCCTGGTTCATTTTCGAAACGGTGCTCATGGCGACATGGAACGACAATGAAAAATGCTCTTCGACGGTGCGTACCGCTATGCCAAAACGGGCAGCGATCGCCAATCGTTCGGCGTCCAGAGCCTCGATAACGCGGCCAACGGCCGGGGTGACGTTTCCACCCTGGCTCCATCGCTCGGCCTTCTCCATGCGTGTGAGATTGAGAAGGGCAATTCCAAGATGGTTCTGCGGATTGAGGTTGCTGAGCGCGATTGCAAGCAGACCGTCCCGCTTGACGAAACGATCGCCGAACAAGGCCGTGCAAAGCTCGAACCCTTGGTCCAGCGCATTGAAAGGCAGCGTCGCGACATCAAGTTTCTGGCGAACGCTGGCAACATCGATTTCAGTTGGTCCGCGCTGGCGGCCGCTCACGAGCGTTGTGCCCCAGACGACGATCGGCAGGCTGACTTTGCGCTCCGCCAGTTGCTTGGAGAGATACAGCGCTCCGAAGGAACTGTGAGAGCTGATGATGACCGGCAATCCCTCGCTCAGATAAGGAGTGGCAGCATCCATCACCATCTTGTGGCCGTTGGCCGGTAGCGCGATTACGACGACGTCTGCATTGGCAATGGCATCCTTGCAATCCCTGGCGATGCGCACCGGTACCGTTGCCTCGATGGCCCCCGTGGCCTTCAGCAATTCGCCGGCGGCAAGCGCCTTGGTGCGCTCTCCGGACGGCGACCAAAGCATGGGGTCGTGTCCCGCTTCCGCCAAATAGGCGGCAAGGCCATAGGCAATGGCTCCGGCTCCCAGAATACTCACCCGCATGGTAATGCTCCTGTTGCAGCCATTGAGACTCCAAGACTGTCGCGGCCTTCAACCCGTGCCGAACTTGCAGCCGCGTCGTTGACCGCCTGATGCGCCGCCCGATTGCTCTTCGAGATGGCGCCGGCTAGTCGGCGTCGGATAACGGTCGGCAGGCAGCTCATGAGCAACCTCTTCGCCGCTTTTCCCGATGCCGTGGGGGTTATTCCAGGCTCCCTGTGGAGACTGCGATTCAGCTGAACGAATTCCGCTCAAGAGAGCTGCGAGGAGGCTACCCTTAGGTCCTCACCCTCAGCGCCTGCTCCAGCCTGTCGGCAATCTGGGTGACGACATAGGCAATCACCATGTAGATCACGACGGCAATCACGAAGGCTTCGAGGTAGTAGTAATTCAGAGCGGCGGTTAGCTGGGACTGGGCGAAGATATCGACAACCTCGATGGCGAATCCGAGAGAAAGCGCCTTCATGATGACCATCATCGAGGTCGTAAGATCGGGAATTGCCGTGAGGACCACCTGGGGAAATAGAATCCGCCGGAAGAGTTGGCCGTTTGTATAGCCCAGCGAATGGGCGGCGTCTGACTGACCGGTGTCGAAGGCGTTCAGGGCTCCCTTGATAATCTCCGATTGGAATGCAGCGATACAGCCTGTCACCGCGATAACAAGGATGACCCAGTTGGGTGTTTCGTGGGCGTTGAAGTTGATCCCGAGCAACGAGAGCAGGAACTGGAATGCCGGGGGCAGACCGAAATAGGCGAGGAAAATCACGATGACCATCGGAACGCCCTTGAAGACGATCTTGTAAGCCATGATGAGCTCTCGCAGCACTGGGACTCGTCGATATTCGACGAGTGCAAAAATGCTGCCGACTATCGTCGACAAGACGAAAATCGTGAGCGCCATTCCAAGCGTTACAGGTACGGCACCCAGGATTTCCTGCGTGTCCTGCAGCAAAATTTCGGTATCGAACATGGTTGAATACCCTTACGTCAGACGCTGGCGATGGCCGCGTTCTTGATCTGAGCCGTTGTAGTCGCCTCAGGCGCCTGCATCGGCGAGCGAAGCTCGAAGAAGTGCACGATGGCCCACGCGATCAGGCACATCAGCGCATAGATGACTGCCAGGACGAGGTAGGTTTCGAACTGGTACTGGTTATAGTCGCGCTCCATGATCAAATGCGCGGTCGCCATCACGTCCGCCGCCCCGATGTACATGACCAGCGCAACGTTGTGGATCAGGTAGATGATGGAGTTTCCATAACCCGGCAATGCGAAGTGCACCGCCTGAGGACCCACGACGCGAGCGATCTTCTGGCGAAAGGTATATCCTAGACTGTCGGCTGCATCATGCTGGCCGCGATCGACAGCCAGATATGCGGGCCGCATGACTTCCGACAGATACCCGCCATGGTAAAAGCTCAGTCCCACCATCGCTGCGATCGTCGGCGAAAAGAAATCTGCTGAGCCGAAGAGAGCCACCAACAAGGGAAGCCCGTAGAACGCTACAAACAACTGGAGGACGACGGGAACGCTGCGGGCATAGGACACGTAGAGGTCGGTGAGGTGACTGACCACTGGTATCCTGCGAACCCGGAGTGTTGTCGCGATGAGCGCCAAGCAAAAGCCCACGAACATGGCCGTAAACGTGATGGCGAGCGTCAACGGCAACGCCGAGAGCAACTCGGGAATCATAGCAGAAACATCCACTTTGAAACATTCCTTCTTGCAATTCAGCCTTGCCGCTGACTAACAATTATCTACGTTGATGGCCGTGCTATTTCATATACTTGACGATGCCTTCACCGAACCACTTCTGCGAGAGCTTTTCAATCGTACCGTCGTCTTTTAGTTCCTTGAGAACCTTGTTCACATCATCGGCCAAAACCTTGTTTTCATCTGACCTGTGAATGAGCATATAGGTATTGTTGCTGAAGACTGGTTCGGACGCCACGATGTCGAGCTTCTTTTCATCGATGACGGTCTGCTCACCCAGATTTGAAGGCAGGACCAGCGCGTCGAACTTGCCGTTCTGAACTTCGTCCAGGCGGTTCGGGTACGGGATACCAGCACTCGACGCCGTGACATCAAGCTTGTATTGCGGATTTTCTTTTTGCCAATTCATAATAAACTTGTAGGTTCCGCCGCCGGCCGTGGTCGGAACGATCCTCTTGCCGACCAGGTCTTTCATTTCATTGATGCCGCTGCCTTTCTTGCTGTAGATCTTCATCAGGCTGGCCCCCATGGGGTTTTCCGGAATGAAGAACTGCTTGGCTCGCTCGGGCGACTTGTAGTAGCCGCCGACCGCGATGTCGTACTTGCCCGTGGCCAGGCCGGTTTCCTGCGCGATATCAGAGACACCTTCCATTTCGAACTTGTACTGCGGCAACTTCGCGTTGATCGCCCTCAGAAGGTCGGGTTCATAGCCTTGCGGCTCGACGCCGAGCGCGCCCCATGCCAGCGGCTTGGACTCGGCAGACGTCGCGATCTTGATTGTCCGAACGGTCTGACCGTAACTAATCCCCGCGGTTGCAAGCGCAATTGCGATGCCGCCGGCGACGGCCAGGGCATAGCGACGGGAAAAACTGGATGTGATTGCAGACATTTCTTAGGTTCCCTTCTTGTTGAGTTATTGAAAAGCAAGTTCTGACTGCAGGAATTGAGCAAGTCGTGGGCTGGAGGGCGCATCGAAGATCTCAGCCGGACTGCCGTCAGCGGCAACCACGCCACGATCCATGAAGACGATCCGGTTTGATATGTTCCTTGCGAATTGCATCTCGTGGGTCACAAGCAGCGAAGTGATCCCGGATGAGGTGACGTCTTTGATCACCTTCAGAACTTCACCGACCAGTTCGGGATCAAGCGATGATGTCGGTTCGTCGAAGAGGATCACATCCGGCCGAACCGCTAGCGCTCGCGCGATTCCAGTCCGTTGGAGCTGTCCGCCTGACAGCTGGGATGGATAGCTGTCCCGCTTGGCGGAGAGGCCAACTCGTTCAAGCTCCATAAGCGCGATTTCACGCGCCTCGTCCGTGGATTTGCGCTGCACGACGACCAGCGGATCCATGACGTTCTGGAGGACGGTCATGTTCTTGAAGACGTTGAATTGCTGAAAGACCATCGCTGTCCGGAGCCGGATCGCCTGGATAGCTGCCTTGTCGGCGCGCTGGTAATCCATCCGAATCTCATCGAACGCGATGGTCCCGGATGCCGGCTTGACCAGGTAGTTGATGCATTTCAGCAGGGTGGTCTTGCCGGTGCCGCTGGGGCCGATGATTGACACGACGTCACCTCGCTTTACCGAGAGATTGACGCCGTTCAGGACCTGCGTGCTTCCGTAGGACAGCTTTATATCTTTGAGTTCAAGCATTCTGGTTGGTGCCCTTCAGAGTGTGGGACGGAGTGCCTTGACCGCATGCGACGCCATCACCCGCTCTCCGCATGGCCGAGAACGTGCATCAGCCGGTTTGCCCAGCCGAAGATCGATATGGCGTGGATCAGGTCGATGATCTCGCGATCATCCATGCCGACAGATCGAAGCGCGGCGATATCGTCTGCCGTCGCTTCCGACGGTGCCGCCGACAGGCGGCGGGCAAAGCTGTAGATTGCCGCATCGCGTGGGCCTAGCGCTTCGGCCTTGTCGAGATACAGCGCGGTGACCACTTCGTTACTCTTGGTCAGCTCCGCATGCCTGCGGGCGTGAACAACGGCACAGAATTTGCAGCCATTGACGATCGAGGCGCCCAATGCACCGAGTTCGCGGTCGGGACGGGCAAGCCCGCCTTCGACATACATGATTGCGTTGAACAAGATGGTGCGAGCCAGATAGCTCTCTGGGTCATGCGCTAGGGTGCGCACATATTCCGAAACCTTCTTGGCCGATGGCGTGACCTTCATCGCTTCAAGCTGTTCCGGCGTGGCCTCGGATAGCTCGACCGGCGCGATGTACGGATGCCAATTCAATGGCTTCAGACGAACCGAGGAAATCATGTCGACCTCATCAGGCGCAAGCCGGCCGCCACCCGAGTCTGGAAGTTGACAAAGGCAATCAGCTCGGAGAGAGCGACGATTTGAGGATTGTTCAATCCGGCCTTGGCGAGGAGGGCGATATGGTTCGCTTCCGCCTTTTTCGGCGTCAGGGTGATCAGGTCAACATGACGGACGATGGTCGCCAGGGGTTCATTCAAATCCGTTTCACCCTGGGCCAAGGCCAGAAGCTGCTCAGTCGGACCAAGCTGAGCCAGTTGCACATCATATTCGGCCATCAGCACCGGATCGTCATTCAGGGCGGCCATGCGACGGGCCAGGGCAACCCTTAAATTCGGTACCAGCCCCTGATCGTTTGCCGGCTGCAACACGGAGACGCGACATTCTTCCGCCCCGTGCACGAATTCGGGCCTGAACCGCCGTGCGGCGAAAAGGGCATCATCCGGTGAAAGACCGGCGGCCTTGTCCATCGCGTCGATCACAACGCAGCCTCCTTCTGCAGCAAGGGGGTTGAATCGACCCATTCGTCGCCCTGGAGTTCGGGGGTGTCGTAGGCAACCAGATTGGCGAAGTGAGTTTCGACATCTTCGGCAAACAGCGATGCGGCGATGCCGCGGATCAGACGGTCGGCGCCGGCACTTACAGCCGGGATATCGCCGGAGACCTTGCCGTGGGTCAGCATGGCGGCGTCGTTGAAGCAGTGGATATGCGCCAGCATCGGGCAAGAGCCGGGGACACGTTCGCGAAATTCGAAGGTGGGACCAAGATCCGGCGCGTCCGACATACCTGCACGCGCCGGCCCCATATCCGGCGTATATCGACCATCCGACCAGGTGCGGATGTATGGGGCGAGTGCTGCAAATTCCGGGCGGTCGCTGAAGTCGTTCGAAAAGCCGGTTGCCGCGATCATGAAATCGTAGCGCATCGGCCCTTGTGTGGTTTCGACCAGAAGGCCTTCCGCATCCTGCTTCACCGCGACTATGCCACAGTCCAGAAAGAACCGAGCATTCGCATGACGAGACACCCGAAGCGTGGAAGAACGCGGCGGCGGTGTCTGGGTCGAGGCGGTGTAGTCGAAGAACTTCCACTTCCAGTCATCGGGCAAATGAAACATGCCCAGCACAACACCCGGGCTGCCGATGCCGGTCAGCTTGTTGATGCGCGGCATCTCCTTGCGCCGGATCAACATGTCGACAGAGCCGGCGCCAGCCTCGAGCGCCGTCGCGGCATTGTCCATAGAGGAGGCACCGGCGCCGATGACCGCGACGCGCTTACCTTTCAGCGCACCGAAATCGATGTCGTCGGCAGAATGGGCCCAATAGGCGTGGTCGATACCCCTCAGGAAGTCGGGCACGGCAAAGCCGCCGAGACCAGACCGGCCTGTGGCCAGAACCAGATTACGGGTGAGAACCCGACCTGTTTCCGCGCCCTCGATATCGACCGCAATCAGATCACCAATGGACGCAACGCCGGTCATGCGCACGCTGTTGCGCACCGGCAGAGCAAGGACTTTGCGGTACCAGACCAGGTAATCCATCCACTGGCCCCTGGGGATCTTGTCCAGCGACTGCCAAGCCTCGATGCCCCACTGAGCCGTGAACCAGGCGCGGAACGTCAACTGCGGCAGGCCGAGCGACGGACCGTTGAGGGTCTTCGGCGACCGGAGCGTTTGCATGCGGGCAAACGTTACCCATGGCCCCTCGAGCCCGGCCGGAGCCGCATCATAGGCGACGACATTGCTGATCCCGGCCAGCACCAGCTTTGCCGTAGCCGCAAGTCCGCACATGCCGGCGCCGATCACCACAACGTCACGGACCGGCACGCCGTCGTACGAACGCCCGGGAACCCAGGGCTTGGCGGGCAACTCGAGACAGTCGAGATCCTGCGCGAGCCGGGCTTCCAGCGCGGCAAGGCCCGTCGATGCCGCCGGGGTGGGAGTATGCTTCATATTCCGGTTCCGTTATTTGTCCCCGACACGGGATCGGTCACCAATTGGCCAGCCAAAGCCGGATCGAGCTTCTTGAAACCGGAGATCGACCGTTCAGCCACGGCTTCGACTGCATCCATCAACGCCTGCGCGACAGGACGAAGGGGACGTCTTTCGGCAGCCACAACACCCCAATAAAAGAGAACGGTTACGTCGATCGCGCGGATGACGACCCCAGGCAGGGCGACGCCGTAAGCCGTGAGGGGATCGATGACGGCCACGACGCCAGTGTGGCGCACGATCTGCAACGCGCCGTAGGCAGTATTGGTCCGGATCACTGGGCCGGTGTCGATGCCCCGGGCCGCCAGTGCCTTGGCGACATGCAACTGAAAACGCAGCGGATTGAGCAACGTGGCGACTCGGCGACCGGCAAAAGCCGAAAGCGGTATGACATCAAGTTCAGCCAGCGGATCGTCCTCCCGCACGGCAGCGACATCAGGTGCCGAATAGAGCCGCAGGACATCCAAACCAGGCGTATCGAGCGGCAGGCTTGAAAATCCGATCTCGGCACGTCCGCTGCGTACCTCTTGGGCGACGATCGAGGGAAGAAACTGCCCGAGATGCGTCTCGTGCGGAAGCTCGACGCCCTTGAGCTCAGCCATTGCCGTCGGGATCAAGCCAGTACCGATCGCAGACGTCGTGACAATCTGCAGGATCCGCCCCCTGCCGGCGGCAATCATCTTGGCCCGTGCCGCGAGTTCGGTGAAGGACATCAGCAAGCGCCGCGCTTCCTCCTCGAAGGCGACGCCCTCCTCAGACAACTGCACCCGTCGACCGACCCGATGCAGCAATTCGAAACCAAGCTCGGCCTCGAGATCCTGAATGGTGCGTGTCACCGCAGGCTGGGAACGCCCGAGCAGATCGGCCGCCTTAGTAATGCTGCCGCTGGCGGCAACCGCAAGGAAGGTCTGAAGGTCTCGAGTTTCCATGTCCGCCTTCATGCATATTCTGCATGAATAGCATCATCTCATTCAGATTTGATCTATGTCAAGGCGGAAACGATTTTTCAGGAGAACGCGTTTCAGCGCGGCTGTGATGATTGTGGCATTCGTATCCGGCATCGCGATCATGGCCGGTTCCATCGAGGCGGGAGTGGGCGAGCGGCAAATCGTTCGGACTCACCGCACTGCTCGTTCGGGTGATCGCTTAGGACTTCGCTGGCGCTGGACGAACCATCACCGGCAAGGATAGTGTCCACTTGACGGAGCCGAAATTTTGGGAGCGGCACTCCAGAACTCTCAATTGACAAGTCGGCGGAGATCTTGATGTGGAATTTTATCGGCTGGCTTCGGATATCGAACCGCACTTGGGAAATAATTCTCCTGGGAATGACAAGTCCAAGGGCGGATTATCACCGCAGCACCTACAGGTGATCCGAGACAAAGCACCTCACAAGCGATGCGGTTGGTCCGTTGGCTTACAGGCGTCAATTAGCTGAAACCAACCGTTTGCTCTTGGCGCAAGCTCGAACTGAAGTTCGCTGTCGCCACTGTCCGCTTTCAGGCGATGGCTAAGGGGCGCTGGACGACCGAAATTGGGCGCAAAGCTGCCATTCGGTAGAAGATGAGTGCGGTCAGCGAGTGACCGGATCAGTTTCTTGAATCAATTTAGGCGAACCGCTTCGTAACCCATTGACAAATAACGATTATGTTAGTCGCTGAGGGTCAGAATTTTCCACACAAAATCAATACGTTAGCGGATGGTTCGCCAAGCCGTTTCCTTCGTATTCTCTCGTATGGTCTGGCGAACCTAAGGACGATGAACGCGACTAATTACAGGCTTCGAGACATCGCCGATGTAGCCGCAGGTCGTCAGGAACTCCCTGGTAGTGAATGACCGAAATGGGGCCGGAAGCGGACTGACAGCTTATGAACAGCAGAGTCGGGAAGCGGCCATTCTCGCGATTCTTCTCCGAGCAGGTCTTATTCGTATTGCGGATCTCGAATGAGGGCGCGCGTGCTCACGGCATGGCAAGATTAGAACTGGGTTCTGGGTAAGCAACTAAGCGCGTCGTCCGCTTGCGATCTACATCGCTTTGGGATCATGGCCTTCGACCCGAATGCCAAGCTTGCCGCGCCACACGCGTCCCCTGGCGCCACAGCTCATGAAGGAGCGACGCCAAATGCAGGAGCAGACGCCTGAGATGTTGGCCAGCGTAGCCCGCATCGCGATGGTCCGTAATGTAGGTGTTGACACGAGGGGGTGTGGACGCCACTTCCACCTCGTGGCCCTTGCGCTGCAATTTCTTGACGGTGCTCGCTCTGATGTAATGTGAGCCGCCAATGACCACAATCTTCATATCGCGTCTCCTTGCCAGCGTTAAAATTACTGAATGCTCGCACGTCGATAAAATCGTCGAACGGCAAGATCTGACGAGCGCAGGACGTGAGTGTCTCAGTACAGATACAATCTGGCACCGAGGTGCCGAGGCGCTCCAAACCGGCCTCGACAATCGCCGTGGCAGCAGCGCCTGCATTGCGGCAGGCGACCGTCGTTAATCGTGCGCGCCGACGAACGTGTCGGCGGGAGCGCTCCGGCTATCTCGAACTTGAAAGCATCGCAGTCATGGTTTTCGTGTCCTCTTCCTCAACCAGTCTAGCCGGCGCCGGCTGATCGTCCGGCAAATTCAGGTTCAGCACATCCTCGATTTGTCTCTGCAGAAATTCGGGGCGCAGTCCGTCGCCGCGCTTGGCTGTGATTGGGTGAAGTGCCCGCAACAATGCCAACATGGCATACTCTCCTCGTTGAATTCCGGCTCGCTCGGCGATGTTAAACGAGACCCTCGTCTGTCATGGCGATCCGTACCGCCGACCGAGCATCCATTCGGTTGCGCAAAGCCTCCAAAGAGGCGGGAACAGGAACTTGGAAGCGCGCTGCCCAAAGCAGCATTACGAACAGATAGCAGTCGGCGACGCTGAGCCGATCGCCAAACAGATAGTCTGTCTCCAGTCCGTCAGCGACGATTTCAAACTGCCCTGCTAACGTCACTCTGGCTTTGGATTTCTCGGCATCCCGGCCGGGGTGCCACATAGGCTTGAAGCTTCGGTGAATCTCGGTCGAAATGTAGCTCAGCACTTCCAGGACGCGTGTGCGGCCCAATGGCGCTGCTAAACCCAACGCCGGATACTGCGATGCGATCCAATCGAGAACGGCGATGTTCTCGGTGACCGTTTCGCCGCTATCCAACACAAGAGCCGGAACATAGCCCTTGGCCGTGACCGCGAAGAAATCGCTGCCGGAAGCCGTTCGTTTGGTCTCGAGATCGACCGCTTCGCGCTCAAAGGAGGCGCCGGCCTCCCGGAGCGCGATGTGGTCAGCCAGGCTGCAGGCGAAAGGGCTGTAGTAGAGTTTCACGATTTTCTCTCTTTCTAAGCGCGGATGGCGTTCCGCAAAGGGCGGAGCGGGAGCCCATTGGCAACCCGGCGCCAGTCATCCTCGACAGCGCACTCCGGAGCTTCGCACTTGGCATGGAGGACGCCCACGACGCCGACCGGTAGGCATGCCTATGCAGAGGTATGATCGGACTGAAGGAATCGTGGTTTGACTGCCGCGCGCACTACATCCGACATCAAGGATGGTAACTGAAAGAATCCAGAACCCTGTCAACACGCACGGCGTCCAAGGTTGTCGGGCCAGCCCTTCGCTCAGGAAATCATAAACGAAAGTATTGGACGGAGGCGCCCTCGGCACGATGGCTTGCATCCCGCCGCGGCCTGCATTGTTCAATCTGACACCAAGAACCGCGCAGGCGACCGCCGAAGCTGAGATTGCTCGATTGCCGCCGGCGCGATGAACCAGCTGTTCCAGCAACAGGAGCCGGTCATCATGACAGATCCTTCCGGACTCGAAAGCCGTTCCGCCGAACTCGCATCGGCTGTCGAGGCGCTTCCCTCGGTCGAGGTCGACGTCTCCTCCCTGACGCCAGGGATGTCGCTCGTCGTGCAATGGCGCGGCAAGCCGGTGGTCGTGCGCCACCGCACCAGGCAGGAAATTGAAGACAGCGAGGCGGTCAGTCTTTCTATCCTCAAGGATATGATTGCCCGCAACGCCAATCTCCCCGCGGACGCCCCAGCCACGGATGCCAACCGAGCCACGCCCGGCAAGGCAGCGTGGCTCGTGATGGTTCAGGTCTGTACTCACCTTGGATGTGTCCCGCTCGGCCAAGACGGCGATCTCGGCGGCTGGCTCTGTCCCTGTCATGGCTCGCAATACGACGCCGCAGGACGCATTCGCAAAGGCCCGGCGCCGGAGAACATGGCGATCCCGGTGTTCCATTTCATTTCCGATACCAAGATTCGTATCGACTGAGGAAAGGACAGTTCAATGAGCGAGGGACATTCCACCTACAAGCCCCAGACCGGTATCGGCCGCTGGTTCGACACACGCCTGCCACTGCCACGGCTGGTGCATACTTCGTTCATTGTCTATCCCGTCCCACGCAACCTGAACTACGCGTATACGTTCGGCGGCATTCTCACGATTATGCTGGCGTCGCAGATCATAAGCGGTGTCGTGCTGGCGATGCACTACGCTCCCGATACGGCGCTGGCTTTCAATTCGGTCGAGACCATCACGCGCGATGTGAATTCGGGCTGGCTGCTTCGCTCCCTGCACGCGAACGGTGCGTCATTCTTCTTCATCGCCGTCTACATCCACATCTGCCGTGGGCTCTATTACGGTTCCTACAAATCGCCGCGCGAGTTTCTCTGGGTGCTCGGCTGCACCAACTTGCTAGTGATGATGGCGACAGCCTTCATCGGCTATGTGCTGCCGTGGGGTCAGATGAGTTTTTGGGGCGCCACTGTCATCACCAGCTTCTTCAGTGCAATTCCGGTGGTCGGCGACTGGTTCCAGCACCTGCTGCTCGGGGGTTTCGGTGTCAGCAACCCGACGCTGAACCGCTTCTTTGCGCTTCACTACCTCTTGCCATTCTTGCTTGTCGGAGTGGTAACCCTGCACATCTGGGCGCTTCACGTCGTCGGCCAGAACAATCCAACCGGCATCGAAGTAAAGTCGAAAACTGATGTCGTCGACTTTACGCCCTACGCCACCGTCAAGGACGCAGTCGGCATTATCGTGTTCTTGTTCTTCTTTGCTTATTTCGTGTTCTTTCTGCCGAATTTTCTTGGCCATCCAGACAACTACACGGTCGCCAACCCACTGAAGACGCCTGCGCATATCGTGCCGGAATGGTATTTCCTGCCGTTCTACGCAATCCTGCGCGCCATCACCTTCAATGTGGGACCGATAGATTCCAAACTCGGCGGCGTGCTGGCGATGTTCAGCTCAATCGCCGTGCTGTTCCTGGTGCCGTGGCTCGACAGCTCCAAGGTGCGCTCGGCGGTTTATAGGCCCTGGTACCGGGTATTCTTCTGGATGTTCGTGGCCAATGCGCTCTTTCTCGGCTGGCTCGGCTCACAGCCGGCGGAAGGCCCCTATGTCACGATGTCCCAGTTGGCGACGTTCTACTATTTCGCTTTCTTCCTGATCGTGATGCCGTTGCTTGGGCTGATCGAAACGCCGAAGCCCTTACCACATTCGATCACCGAAGCCGTCCTGGAAAAGAATGCGGCCCGCTCAAAGGCAGATAGCCATGACTAACCAGCAAAGCAGCATCGCTGGCATTGACACCGTCATCCTCCCAATGGCCCTTCGCCAGTCAGATGGATTCAAGATGCGGCGTGTATTGCCATTCCTGAATCGGCGCACGGTCGGACCCTTCATTCAATTCTACCATTTTGGTCCCGAAGAGTTCGATGCGGGCCAAGGCTTCGACATACGGCCACCCACCCATGCCGGCCTTGCTGTCTTGACCTATCTGGTAGACGGAAAAATTGTTCTCCGGGACAGTCTCGGCACAATGCAGACCATCCTTCCCGGCGATGTTAGCTGGATGACGACCGGGTCTGGAATCGTCCAGCGACCGTCGACAGAATTCAAAGCGTCGGGGAGTAATCTCCTCGGCTTTCAAGCTTGGATCGCACTGCCCTTACAACACGAGGACGTCGCCGCCAACCTCGCGCACTTTGCCTCACCTGAAATACCCAGGATCTGCGCCGACGGCGTTGAATTCAACTTGATCGCTGGAGCTTCTGATGGGCTGATCTCGCCGGTCAAGGTCTTTTCAGAGACGATCTTTGCCGAAATTGTGCTCACGGGCAGCGCGCGATATCAGTTGAAATCTGAACATCGTGATCGTGCGATCTATGTGGTCGCCGGCGAGGTTAGGGTTGTCGGTCAGTCGGGTACATTCGGAGAGGGCGCATTGATCGTGCTGACGCCCGGCGTCGAAGTTGTACTTCAGGCGCCTGCCTTTCACGCAGCGCGACTGATGCTTTTTGGTGGCGGGTCGCTCGCCGACCCACGCCATGTTTGACTTCGCCCCTATCAGCCCAATGGGTCCAGCGACTGAACTTGGATTGCTCGGCGCCGCATCCCGGGATAAGGGGTCGCGAGCGAGCGGGGGGTATGGGGCCCGATTGGGTTCATTCATCGTGCCTTGGCTGGGCAGACCGTCGAACCAGACGTCAAACATGGTCTAAAGCAGGCGCCCGTCGTTACTGGCCTTGTGGAACAGTTTCAGAGATGCATGCAGTTTCTGAATTCTCATCACCGAAGACCGCACGGACACTCGAAGCTGACAGGCCTTGCGGGCCCCCAGTGCACTCTCGATACTGGACCACCGTACGGAATCCGAGAGGTGAGCGCGCGCTTCGTAGACCGATCCTGAGCAGTGATGAACCTCTACAAATTATGCTCGTCATTCATTTTGGCACTGGCCCTTGTTCGAGCATCGACGATCGTGCCCGCAATTATTTGTCGACGACATCGCCATAATCTGGATGCTTGTCGAAAAACCAGTTCATGAATGGACACCTCAAGATTGCCTTGCGGCCAGTTTTGCGGAGTAGAGCAAATGTCCCTTGCGCCAATCGCGATGCGACGCCCTGCCCGGAAAACTCAGACGGAACTTCGGTGTGGACCAGAACCACCTTCCCGCTCTCGACCTGGTAATAGGCGGCGGCCATTATTTCGCCGGTTATCGGCAGCTCGAAACGACGCAGTCGAGTGTTTTCAACGACCTCCGCATGGACGTTTGGCGCTGGCGACATTGCATCGGGCCCGTCAGAGTATGGGATATTCATCTGAGATGTCGTTTGCCTATCGTATTGCCGACAATCGCAAAGTCACGGTTGTGCCAGCCCCCAGCGTACTCTGCACAGTGACGCTTCCGCCCGCCTCCTCGGCAAAGCTCTTCACCATCGGCAAGCCGACGCCGCCGAGGCCTTCGCCTTTCGTGGTGAAGAAGGGGTCAAATGCGCGGACCATGGTTTCGCGGCTCATCCCAATTCCATTGTCCTCGACACGAATATCGACCTGACCGTCTATAGACCGTTCTGGGACAAGGGCGACGTCAACCGAGATCAGACCGCCGTCAGGCATTGCGTCCCGCGCATTGAACAGAAGGTTCAGAACCGCATTTTGCAACCCGATCCGATCGCATCTTATCAAAGGCAGGTCGGGTCCGACCGTGACCTCAAGACGGATACTGGTGTCCCAAGCGCTTCGAATGAGGCTCTCGATCTCCGCGAGACAGTCGCCCACGTTCGTCTGGTGGATGTCCGAGCAGATCCCTCCGGCTGCGCCGATCGTCTGCCTGACCAAGCCGCCGGCTCGTTCCAATGCCGTTTTGGCGCCAGCAATTACGGGTCCAAGAGCGGGAGCCGCCGAGACGTTGGGGTCACGGGCCAGATGGTTCAAAGCGGATGATGCGACTTGGATAAGATTGCCAAGGTCATGAACGATGCCGGCGGCAGACAACTGGCTGGGACGGCCATCTGGTGGACGGGCTACCGGACTGTCGAAGACATCCTCTTTCAGTTCCAGGCGTGACATTCCATTCCCCCGCTCTCTGTCGGCATTGCGGGAGAGAGTGCGCCGAACCGACCCGCCAAGCCTATTGTGCGAAGGGGTCTGCCATATGATGCCAAAGTGCAGGATCGGTTGCTTGACAGTCAAGATCGCAAGCGACGGGGCTGGGCTATCGCATTTCGGTCGGGCTGCTGGATGCAGCCCTGGCGGTGGCCTTCGGTTCCCAGGCATGGAGCCGATGCACAGGCACCCAAAACCTCTTGAATCGCCAGCATCCCCTGGCTTTCGACCTGCGCCGCACCATGCCCTTGTATGGGTCATCCCGGCTACTGGTCTGATCGTATCGCAGCTGCTGCGCCCGTATCTCTACTGGGTGAATGCCATCAAAGATCAACACGGAGTCACCCAGATGAAAATGATTCTTGTTACCGCCGCTCTCCTCGCTTCAGTGGGAGGCGCCATTGCCGGAAGCGACCACTACGGATCGGGCGCCGATCCGCGTTTGCCCGCGACCGCCACCGATACCGTTAATACCGGATCGACCAGCAAGGCAGACAAGCATGACGGCGTGCCGCAGACCGTGCGCAGGCCAATTGTTCCCAACTGGGAATCCGGCCAGGGCATCTGGGGTCATTAACCCGACGGCCGAAATTTTGAGGGCCGGGGCGAGAGGCCCCGGTCCTTCCGACGTCTCAACCGGCGAAGCTCGTTCCCAATCCTGTCGGCGTGATAACCGCGACGTATCGCCGATCGAGACAGGTTCGCATGCCGAGCCCGCTATGCGGTGCCGGCGTTTATATGACCGCCTCGCAAGCATGGATTTCACGCATGGCTGACCGGGCGGATGATAGGTCAGGTGCCGAGAAGGCCGAACCGGTCGAGGCTAGCCGCCTGCGCGACCAACTGGAGACGATCAAACTAGGTTTGACGGCGTCGCCGGTTCGCAACTGGCTCACCTGGACGTCGGTTGGCATCGTCGCGGTCATTGTCGCGACCTCGGTCGGACAGGTGCTGCTCAACCGCTGGAACCAGCCTTTCTACGACGCGCTGGCGCGGCGTGACACGAACGACTTCTTGCACCAGCTCCTCGTCTTCGCGGCCATCGCCAGCGGTCTGCTGGTGCTCAATATCGGCCAGACCTGGCTCAACCAGATGATCCGGCTGAAGCTGCGCGAGGCGCTGACCCTCGACCTGATCGATCAATGGATGCGCCCGGCTCGCGCTCTCCGGCTGGCCAATGCCGGCGCCATCGGCGTCAATCCCGACCAACGCATGCAGCAGGACGCCGGGCATCTTTCCGACCTGTCGACGGATCTCGGCATCGGCCTGCTGCAATCGTTCATCCTGCTCGTGTCTTTCGTCGGTGTGCTGTGGGAACTGTCTTCGGGCTTCGTCTTCCACATCAACGGCTGGTCGCTGGCCATACCGGGCTACATGGTCAGGGCTGCGTTCCTCTATGCCGGCATCGGATCGTGGCTGAGCTGGCTGGTCGGGCGACCGCTTATTGACCTTGACGGCGATCGATACGCCCGCGAAGCAGAACTGCGTTCTTCGATCGTGCGCGTCAACGAGAACGTCAATGCCATTGCGCTCGGCCACGGCGAAGCCGATGCCAGGCGGCGCCTAGAGCTCGACCTCGACACGATGCTGGCCGCAATGCGGCGCATCTATACAGCTCAGATAAACCTGTCCTGGATCACCGAAACCTATGGCTGGATCACCGTCGTGGCGCCGATCCTGGTCGCGTCGCCGGTTTATTTTTCAGGCGATATCAGCTTTGGCGGAATGATGATGGCGGTCGGCGCCTTCAATCAAGTGCATTCGTCGCTGCGCTGGTTCATCAACAATATCGGCAACATCGCCGACTGGCGCGCCACCCTGATGCGCGTCGCCGATTTTCGCATCGCGCTGAGCGAAACCGATGTGCGGCATGACAAGGAAATGCGCATCGAGTCCGGCGGCGATGCCTATGAAGGCCTGACCTTCGAGAAACTCGAGGCCGGCTATCACGAATAGAAAGGGCAACGGCGTCTTCGGCTGCCTGGAAGCCGTGGATCGAAGATTGTTGCTCGTAAGTCCGCAATCACGCCGTGACCCAAGCGCTTCGGTATGTTCTACCACCACCGTGCCCGAACTGTCCTAGACGTTAGCATCGAGGGATCGGTGCCTGTGTAGAATTGGCCGATATGCCGGACAGGCCCACTCTCCTTGCACCGGCCACCCCCCGTGGCGCGGCTGACATAGGAGATGAAGATGATAAATGAAGTACCGAGCAAGGGGTTGGAATGGACCAACCTGATACTCGGCGCAGGCTTGGCCTTCGCCGCTATCACATTCGCCGGGCTGCCTGCAGCGGCTTGGAACGCCGGGGTCGTCGGCGCGCTGATCGTGTGCGGTTCCGCCGTGGCCCTCTATCGCTACGGAGATTGGGCGGAATGGTCCAACCTCATTTTAGGATGCTGGGCGGTGGCGGCTCCGTTTGCCCTCGGCTTCGGATCGGCGCAGGGGCCGATGTGGACGCATGTCTTGATCGGACTTTGCGTAGCGGTATTCGCCACCCTGCAGCTGGTGGCAAGTCGCCGGGCGCAGACTCATTCGAGCACCAACTAACGCCGACTACCGGAGGTCGTCGCGGCGCAGCATGTTATCGGCTTGCTTCCGCCGCGACGCCTCCAACGGTGACGACGCGGCTCGGCTTCAGTCCTTCAGCAAAGCGTACGGGTTCGAACCGAAACGGGAGCAGCCTATACTCAAGTCTAGAGTGCCTAATCAAATCATCAGGCCCTAGTCACCCATTGTCGTGTTGCGCCGCCCTCAATCCTTCCGTTACGTCAGATATCGAGGGAAGGTGCATATCGGGCTCTATCTCAGACCATCGGGGTGCCCAAGTCGAGTTTTCTCAAGGCAGTGCAAGTGCAGTTCAGTTGACGTGCGACGGACGTGCGGCTGATAATAGTCAACCGAACACGGTCAATTCGTGTCCAGATCGCCCCGAGAGAGGATTATGGGCGTGGCAAATTCAGAAACTGCAGACAGCCCCATTGCAATTCTGGTCGACGATGATGCGGAGGTCCGCGACTCCTTGCAGGAGTTGCTCAGATCAGTTGGGATCGAGTCTATGTCGTTTTCCTCAGCCCAAGACGTGCTCAGTGCGAAGCTTCCAAGCCGTCCGGGCTGTATCGTTCTCGATGTGCGAATGCCAGGTCTGAGCGGGATCGATCTCCAGCAGCTCCTTTCAGCCAAAGACATAAGGACGCCCATCATCTTCCTGACGGGTCATGGCGACATTGCCATGAGCGTCGAAGCCATGAAGGCGGGCGCGCTGGATTTCCTCACCAAACCGGTGCGCGACCAAACATTCCTGGACGCCGTGTCGACGGCTATTGCGACCGACATCGCTCGAAGAGTGGCCTCAGCCGTAGCCCAAAAGAACTCGGCCCTTTACGAGACGCTTACGCCACGCGAGCGGGAGGTTCTGAGTTTTGTGGTCTCCGGCGCGATGAACAAGGAGATCGCTTTCGGTCTTGGTATCAGCGAAATCACCGTGAAGCTCCATCGGAGCAACATGATGAAGAAGATGAACGCGCGATCCGTCTCTCATCTGTTCAACGTCTGCCAGTCACTTCCAGCCGATATCCAGTGCCGGTTGAGGATAGCTTCCGCCGCGGGGAAGCCAGTCGCGAAATCGGGGGCAAGAGGGCACTTTGCTAACTGAGTAAACGGGGCCGCTACGACAGGTTGGACAGCGGAAGCGGCATCCAGAGGGTCTCAGATGGAACTAACCTCATCGCAGCAACGTCGCACCGTGGCTGCGAGTATAAGTGTCGCGTGCCTTTTGGTTACGCTGTTGACCCGCGACCCATCTGGCCTGCTGGTCGTGGTTGCAATCGTGTGCATCTGCCTGGGCTGGGGGGCCGGATTGGTGGCCGTGGCAGCCACAAGCTTGATGTCGGCGGCCATGTTGCTGTCGCCGCATTACGTGACGGAGAGGAGTTCCGCCCGGTTCGCCGCGTTTGTATTCGGGGCTTTTGCAGTATGGCTGGTGGTGAAGATCTTCAGGACCACCAGCTTTTACGACCGGGTTTACCAGGGCGCCGGGGCGGGTATCGCTCACACCCCTGGCCTCGGCTGGTCCGCCTATCCGGACGGACGCCTTCGGTTCCTCAATCCGGCAGCCCTCAAGTACATTGGGGTTACAGCCGAAGAAATGCGCGAGGTCATGGATGCCGACGACTTTTCCTGGTGGCGGAGATTTGTCCATCCCGACGATGCAGAGACGAGCATGGCGCAGTGGCGCCACAGCCTGAGTACGGGCGAGCCAATGATCGCGGAAAAGCGTTTGCGGCGCCTCGATGGCACCTACCGGTGGTTTCGCGATACGGGTGTTGCCTCGCACGATGAGCGGGGGCGAATCGTTGGCTGGTACGGCCATACCGAGGACATAGACGATGGGCGCAAAGCGGAAGCCGCGCTGCGCAAGAGCGAGAGGGAACTCAGGCTGTTGGTCGATACGGTTCCCACCATGATATGGCTGATGACGCCGGCGGGATTGCCGTACTATTTCAACAAACGGTTCGTCGACTGGTCGGGCATCGACCCCGTCCAGGAAGAACCGCGAGGCACACGGCAATTCGCCTCTCACGTGGAGTTGTTCCATCCCGACGACAAGGCGGGCGTCAAGGCCGTCTTCCAGAAGTCGTTTGCCTGCGGAGAGCCGCTCCAGCACAAAGGTCGGCTGTGCCGGAAGGACGGCGAATATCGCTGGATCGATTCGCGCTTCGAACCGCTTCGCGACGAAGACGGTACGATCCTGCGCTGGTATGGCGTCAACTTCGACATTGACGACGAGGTCCGCGCTCAGGAATCCCTGCGTCTGGCAGACGAGCGGCTCGCGCGCGCCCTGCGCGCCGCCAGCCTGTCCGAGCTGTCGGTGTCCATTGCGCACGAACTCAACCAGCCGCTCCAGGCGGTCGTGGCCAACGCCGGCGCATTCCAGAGGTGGCTGAGTGCCGACCCGCCCAACTTCAATCACGCCAGCCGCGTCGCCCAGAAGATCATCAGAAACGCCGACGCGGCTGCGCAGGTGATCAGCCGCATCCGGTCGCTGTTCACCAAGGCCGAAAGCGAACCGCACGCGATCGATCTGAACGCGGTGATCGGCGAAGTGTGTGATCTTCTGAGTGATAGGCTGGCATCGGCCAACGTCGAACTTGACCTCCGCCTCGATCCTGGTCTTCCAGCGACAGTAGCCGATCACGTGCAGATGGAGCAGGTCGTCCTGAACCTAGTCCGCAACGGTATCGAAGCAATGCAAGACGTCGGCATCGACGTGCGAAGCTTGCGGATCGTGTCGCGACATCAGAATGACGGTACAGTCGAAGTCGAAGTGCGAGATCGCGGTCATGGGCTTAGCAATCCGGAACGGATCTTCGACGCGTTTTACACGACCAAGCCAGATGGAATGGGAATGGGCTTGGCGATCTGCCGCTCGATTGTCGAGGCTCACCGCGGACGAATTTGGGCGGAAAATAACGAGACAGGAGGGGCTTCCATAGCCTTCAGCCTCCCTGTCCGCACCGCCGACACGAGCAAGACACTGCTGCGACAGTAAGCGCCTGCGTGAGCTCTTCAGAGGTTGATCCGCGGGTCGGCCATCGATTGCCCAATCTCGATGAGCGTGTTGACCAGGATGTACAGTATTCCGAAGACGATGGCGACGCCTAGCACCGCCGGAAGATCGGCGCTGGCCAAAGCCTGGACCGTGTAAAGACCAAGACCCGGCCACCCGAAAACGCGCTCGACGATAAGCAAATTGCCGAAGAGAAGGCGGACTTGGAGGCCGAGCATGGACAGTGGGGCCGTGGCGGCATTGCGCAAACCGTGGCGCAAGAGCACCTTTGTCTCGCTGAGACCCTTGCCACGTGCCGTCCGAACATAAGGCTCACTCATAACTTCGTGCAGTGCGCCGTTCAGGCTTCGACCAACCGCGATGCCGATAGGCAGCGCCAAAGCAAGCGCTGGCAAGAGCAGGTGTCGTAGCGCGTCCAAGCTGACCTCGGGGCGGCCGAGCAGTATTCCGTCAATGACATTCAATCCCGTCGGACCCGCGAAGTCGCGGTACCCAAGCCTACCCGCGCCGGGAAGCCAATCGAATCGGAACCAGAAAAAGTAGCTGAGAAGCAAGGCCGACAGGAAGATCGGCGTGGAGCCCACGCCCACCATAACGAGCCTTATGCCGCCCGATCCCGGTATCAGAAACTGAAGCACTGCCATGAGGAGCGCAAGCGCCACACCCAAAGCGATCGACGCCAGTCCGAGTTCCAGTGTGGCGGGAAGATATTGCCGTATGTCGTCGGATACCGGCCGACGTGTCCTTACCGACGTCCCAAGATCCGCATGGGCGACGCGCGATAGAAAGCGCCCATACTGAATGACAGCCGGGTCATCCAGGCCGAGCTCCTTGCGCACTGCCTCGACCGTTTCCGGCGGAGCGTTCGGTCCGGCAATGGCTCGCGCTGGGTCGGCCGGGATCACGCTTTGCAGGCCGAACACGATGAAGCTCATCATGAGGAGAACGACGATGGCACCGACGATGCTTTTGGCGAGATATGTCAGCATCTACACCCCCCTTAGCGCCGCGCGAATTCCGTCACCTGCGAGGTTGGCGAGAAGGCACAGAAGAAAGATGATCGCAGCCGGGAGGATCGGCAGCCACCAATGGACAGTGAGACTGTCGAGCGTGCGCGACGTCATCGCTCCGAGTTCAGGCGCTGGTGCAGGCAGTCCAAGGCCAAGGAACGACATCAGCGACAGCGTCATGATGACGTTGGCGACGTCCAGTGACGCTCCGATGAGCAAGGCCGGCACCACTCCCGGCAACAAGTAACGCACCAGCAGACGCGGACCGCGTACCCCGGCCATGCGCGCTGCCTCGACGTGAGGACGGGCCTTGAGACGACGAATCTCATCGCGAGATATGCGCGCGTACCAAGGCCACCAGAAAATGGCGAGCGCGATCACCGTGTTGACGAGCCCGGGGCCAACTGCAGCCACGAAAGCGAGCGCGATCAGCGTTGATGGAAGGACGATGAACAAGTCGACGATCCGCCCTATGACCAGATCGACCTTGTCGCCCATCAGGCCCGAAATCAGTCCGACCAGGGAGCCCACAGTGAGAGTAAAAGCGATAATGGCGAGCGCCGACAACCACGTGTACTGAACGCCGAGGATGACCCGCGAGAACAGGTCGCGGCCGATCTCGTCGGTGCCGAACCAATGTCCGGCCGAGGGCGGCAGGTAGGCTGCGGCGATACGCAGCTGTGGGTCGAACGGCGTGATCCACGGCGCTAGCGCGGCCACGAGGGTGACGGCAGGCACGCCGATAATGCCGGCGCTTCCAAGCCAGCCGGCACGTCGGAAGAAATCGCGCCAGTTGAACCGAGGCCGTGCGGGCGGCGCGTCCCAGCTTGACCTGCCGGTCATCGTCCGCCTCCCGCTTGTGGGCTAGGCATTGCTGCAATGAGGGACCGCGTGTAGGCGGACTGCGGTGCGGCAACGATGGCATCTGGATCGGCAACCTCGACCAACTCGCCGCCCTTCAGCACCGCGATACGGTCGGCGATGATCCTGGCGGCCGCCAGATCGTGGGTCACGAACAGCATCGCCATGTCGAGCCGCCGGCGAAGATCACCCAGGAGGTTCAAGGTGGTGGCCGCCAGCGACACGTCCATGGCGCTGATTGGCTCATCGCAGAGCAGAAGCCTCGGGGGGACGATTACCGCGCGAGCCAAGACGGCGCGCTGGCATTGCCCGACCGACATCTCGGCCGGCAGGGCGTCCATCAGGATCGGATCGAGGCCGACCAGCTTGATTGCCTCTCCCACGCGACGGCGTCCGTAGTCACTGTCCAGCGAAACGCCCCGCAGGCGCTCGCCGATCTGCTCGCCGATCGTGAGCCAGGGCGTCAACGCCGCCACGGGATCTTGGAACACGACTTGAGGGGGAGGCTTGTCGAAGCGGGTAACCGTGCCGCTCTCGGGCACCACGAGTCCGGCGGCAATCCTTAGAAGGGTAGACTTGCCGGCGCCACTCTCGCCCACCAGGGCCACGCACTCGCCAAGCTTGATTGTGAGGCTGACAGACCTGAGAACGGGCTGCGATTGACGCCCCCAAAACGAGCGGTTGCCTGTCGGATATAACTTACTGACGTTGTGTAGTCTCAAGGCGGCGGTTTCCTGGATCGCCGGAGCCGGCCATGGCTTCGCGTCGACGCGCTGCGCTGAGACAAAAGGTGTTTGTTCCTGGTGAAGGCAAGCAACTGCGCCGCCGTGGACGGAAGCAGCCGACAATGGGGGACGGACTGCCGTGCAATCAGGCTGGGCGATCGGGCAACGTGGCGCGTAGGCGCAGGCGCTCGCCACATTTGTGGAGGGCATGTGCTCGGACGGAAGTGTGAGAAGCGGCCGCCGCCGATCGGAGTCCAGATCGTATCGGGCGGCGAGCAGGCCGATTGAATAAGGATGCGCGGCATTGCGGGCCACGTCCTGCATGCGACCCATTTCAACGATGCGTCCGGCGTAGAGAATCAGGATGCGGTCGGCCAGTGAGGCTGCTACGGTTAGATCATGCGTCACGAACAGAATTGCGGTCTGCTGGTCGCGGGTGAGATTGCGCAACAGGTCGAGGATCTGCGCCTGCACGGTGACGTCGAGCGCAGTGGTGGGTTCATCGGCGATGAGCAGTTTCGGGCTCGCCATCATCGCCATGGCAATAAGCACTCGCTGACGCTGCCCACCCGACAGGCGATGTGGAAGCGCATCGGCGATGCGGCCCGGGTCAGGCAGGCCGGTTCGGCTGAGCCAGTCCTCGATTGATCCCCCGTTGGATTCCTGCATCTGGTGACGGATCGTCATCGTGGGATTAAGCGCGCCCATCGGATCTTGCGGGATGGCGCGGACGAGGCGGCGGCGGGCCGACCGCCACGTGCGGCTTCCCGCGCCGACGAGTTCGATTCCGGAAAGCCGGATCGAGCCTTCAACCCGCGGCTGGTATTCCCTCGGCAGCAGCCCCTGAAGGGTCAGCCCGATGCTCGTCTTGCCAGAACCGCTTTCCCCGACCAGCGCGACGACCTCGCCAGGAAACATGTCGAAAGTGATGCCATCAATGACACGGGAAGGCCGGCCTTCACGGTTGAGAATGACTGAAAGGTCTTTGACGGCGAGGACAGGCTCGGTCACGGAACTGGACATTCGGTGCGAGTGCTTGACCATCTGCGGTGCGAGCCTGACCTTTGAGAACTAACCGGATGGCCGACGTTCAGGGCCCCCAACGAACGGTAGCGAAGTCGATGTTGCCGGGCGGGTTTACGGGACGGAGTCCAAGGTCCTTCAGACCCTTGGCGTGGACAACCACATCGTTGACATTGACCAGCGGGATGACGATGCCGGCATCGAAATACATCTGCCCCGCTCTCTCGTAGAGAGCGTTGCGCTCTTTGACATCCGTCAACTGCCCAGCCTGGTTTACGATGGCATCGGCTTCCCGCAGCACCCGGCCAAAAAAGTTCAGGGGCGCGTCTTTTGTAAAAAAGACCTTGGCCTGGTTCTCCGGATGAGCGGCGTCCGGGCCTGCGATCGTGAGCAGCAAGTCGGGAGGGCTGGGATCGTCCTTCAAGGCATAAGCAGCACCGGAGGGCAGCACGTAAGCCGTTGCCTTTACGCCGATCAATGCCAGTTGCGCGATCATCAGGTCGGCGATGCGGGCGTAACTCGGGGCCGCGCTATGGAGGCCAATGACCAAATGGACCGCGCCATGTTTGGCGATTGCGGCTTTCGCCGCCTCGAAGTCGGTCGGGAACCGGATCGGATTCACCGGATCGAGCATCACGTTCGGATATACCGACCTCGACAGGCTTGCGAACTCGCCAAACGCATCCTTGACCCAAAGCGCCGGGTTCATCGCCGTCAGAACGGCCTTGCGGATCTCCGCATCATCAAGCGGCGAGTTCGGCTTAACGAACAGATCGTACGGTATCATGCTCGGGGCGGTGGTGATCTCCAGAGTCCCCGGCAGGCTGGCTAGTTGCGCGAACGGATAATTGATCGGCACGGCATCGATCGTACCCGCCTGCAATTGAAGTATCTGCTGGCTGATATCGGGAACGACCGAAATCTGGATCTGCTGGAAGAACGGTCTGTTCCCCCAATAGGCGTCGTTGCGTTCGAGCACATAGCGCTGTCCGCGTTTGAATTCAGCCAGTTTGAATGGACCTGTGCCGACCGCATGCTCATTGAGCCAAGTCGTCGCGGAATCGCCGTTATCATGGTCGGCGAGCGCTGACGGACTGATGACCTTGGGCCCCCATGGGCTGGAAAGGGCATCGAGGAACGAAGGCTGGGGATGGCCCAGGGTGAGAACGACGGTCGAATCGTCGGGCGCCTTCATGTCCTTCACGTTGGCCAGGAAGTAGCTCAGGATCATTCGATGATCGCGGCGGCGCTCGAACGACTTTATGACCGCCGCCGCATTGAATGGTGTGCCATCGTGGAACTTGACACCTTCGACCAAATGGAAGGTGTAGGTCAGGCCATCGTCCGAAATGTCCCAACTCCTGGCCAGCGAGCCAACGATCTTGGTCGAGCCGGGCTCGTATTGGACTAGACCTTGGTAGACGTTGTCGATTGCGCTCATCGCTCCGGTCTCAAAGCCGTTGTCCGGGTCGAACGAGCCTATATCGGCAGCGTATGGTATGCGGAGCGCTCCATCGGCGTAGGCCGGCGCTACCCAAATCAGCAAACCTATCAAGATCGGCAGGATCCACAGACAGGAGCTGCGCTTGCCGGATCGTTCTGTTGGGTAAGCGCATCCCTGCATGTGTATTCCGGTCAGGCCTGATCCTCTCAGCGGCTGCAGCAAGGCCGCCCACAATCGATGCAGTGGCCAGAAAGGCCATCTCTGGTTCAGGTGAACTCGGTGTTCGCCCATTCCAATGAAGTTTTTCGATCGTTGATCGCCATCCTCTTGGAGTAACCAGACGGTGTATCGTTCGAACGGTACTACTGCCGGTCTGTCCGGGTCTATAGAGTCCTCGGCACTGGTTACCCTATGCCTAAGCATAGGGTGGTGCACGCCACCTGGCTGCCCACCGCCCATCAATAGGGCCTGCGCGAGTGCACTGACAGCCCAATCGGCGTGGTACTTCATGCATAAGCGATCATGTCTTTCACGGATCGCCGCCGTCAAACGGCCCTAGCCGTCCCGGCGCTTGACCCAGCAAGCGAGTTCGATGGCGCAGTGGTCCGGTTCCACAATCAAGGACATAAGCCGACAGAACAAGCAGTCAGGCCGTCGTTCAGCAATGCGAGCGCACAACGTCTGCCCTCGTGGACCGCCCGAGATGCGATTCAACATACGCGAAAGGTTGCCAAGGACGGTTATCGTATGGCCCCAGAAATTGGGAGAGCCAACGGAGAAGAGTCCATCCCTATTCATCGTATCCATCCGTGACGTGGCCATTGAAAATCCAGCTAGCCATTACGACCTCGGCCCACGCGATCGGATTCGCGAAATGGAAGGTGAAGAAGCGATCGAAGCTCGACGCTCGTGATGGCTTAAGGAGGATGCACTGATCCGGGCTGCGAACCTATTCTACGCAAGGATCTCTCATGCAATGCCAAGGTTCAGGATGGACAAGCCTGTCTGCAGGTCTTCACGGTGAGTAGATCATGCCGATAGGGCTCGGTATCAGGCCACCGCCATGTTCGTTGACCAAGGCCGACAGCGATGAAAATTGTGCAGGCAAATTGAGCGAGACCTATGGCTCCAGGCGCCGGTTCCGATGGTCGGCATCGGCACTCACACCTGCCGCGAAGCCTCCACCAGGATCGGCTGGAATACACAAGATCACTGGCAGTGGCGTGACGGTGCCGGCAAGGCTGCAGCACGTTCCGGCCGATCAACCATTCATCCGAAGACATGGCAATCGTTTTGTGTCGAGGATTGAATAGGCTCGGACCAAGTATCTAGGTCGCGCCATCTTCTCGCATCGGCAAGGGTAGCGTTTCCCATGCACGGATCAACTCGCCGATGGAGTTGGCCTCCATCTTGCGCATGACATTGCCGCGATGCAGTTTGACCGTCACTTCACTAATGCCAAGGTCGAAGGCGATCTGCTTATTGACCCGCCCGCGCGCAACTTCACGCAAAACCTCGCGCTCGCGCGGCGTCAGGGTCTCGCGGCGTTCGATATTGCGCTTGACGATTACGGCTTCTGCCCGACGCGCTGCATCCGCCGCAACGCCTGCGATCACGGCATCAAGCAGTGTTTGGTCCCGCACCGGCTTGGTCAGAAAGTCTACGGCGCCGGCCTTCATCGCCTGGACGCTCATCGGAATATCTCCATGGCCAGTCAGGAAGATCAATGGCTTGGGATTTCCAGTTTGGGCCAGGTGATGTTGAAGATCGAGTCCGCTCGCTCCTGGCATCCGCACGTCGACGATCAGGCAGCCTGGGCTGTCCAACACATCGGCATCAAGCAATTCGTAGGTCGAAGCGAAGGAAATCGGCCGGAAACCCGCCGACAGGATCAATTCCGATAGTGCCTCCCGGACCGATGCATCATCATCGACAATAATGACGAGCGGTTGCTCCGCCTCATCTTTCCGCTGCACAAACGGCGCCGATCTCCGCAAGAGCGGCTGGTCAACTCTCATGTCCATCCTCCTTGTCATGGTTGCGCAAAGTCTCGCCGACGGCCGCAAGCAGGGCGTGGGCATCGAAGGGCTTCCGGAAAAACCCACTGATCCCCTTCGCGCGGTCTTGATCGGCTATCTCGTGGCGTCCTGTGATCAGGAAAACAGGCAGCTCCGGACGCGCCCTGTTCACCAGGTCGCGAAGTTCAAAGCCGTCCATGCCAGGCATCCCAATGTCGGTAATCAGAACGTCCAGCCCCGATAGTCCACTGATCAACAATTGTCGCGCCGACGAGAAACTGCGGGCCGCATAGCCTGCGGACTCGAGGAGTTCCTCCATTGATTCGAGCAGTCTTGGATCGTCGTCGACAACCGCCACTATAGGTTTATGCTTACTCACGCTCACTCCCCTCTTGCCCGGCGCGAGTGAGTTATCGGTATTTCCAGCCGCTCCGCGATACGCACGAGATCGGCAAGAGACGCCGCCATCATCTTTTGCATGACGTTCCTTCTATGGATTTGCAAAGTGACCTCGCTTATCCCCAGCTCGGCAGCGGCTTGCTTGTTAAGCAGGCCACTCACCACCAGCGGCAGCACGTCACGTTCGCGCGGCGTGAGCGCCAGATAGCGCTGCCTCAACGCACCAAGCTCGGCACGTTCCGATCTGATGTCCCGATCCCGGGCGATCGCCACCCGGATTGCAGCCATGAGATCGGAGTCACTGAAAGGCTTGGTGAGGAAATCCACCGCACCATCCTTGATTGCCCGGACGGATGACGGAATGTCGCCATGTCCTGTTATGAACACGATCGGCGGATGCTCTCCTTCCGCAATCTGCTTCTGCAGATCGAGGCCGTTGATATCCGGCAACTCGACATCAAGGATGAGGCAGGCCGGCACGTCTGGCTTGTCCGCGCTGACATAGTCGCCAGCCGATCCGAAGGCGACGGCATGCATACCATATGAGGCAAGCAGTTCGCTGAGAGCCTCCCGAATGCGTGCATCGTCGTCCACCACGAAGACAATATGATCACCTGTCGTCATAGCGCAGACCTCCCATCTGGGGATTGTTGGCGCTTCGTACAGCATTTGCTCTCAGCAGTTGAATCGGGACTGATGCACTCACCCCACTAGCTTAGTCCCAACGCGCCGCGACCGCACCTCATGGAAATCCATGCATTCTATTGCGACCTGGCGGCGGGTGCGTTGCGCAAATTCCTCTGTGCGCATGACGGCTTCGCACCTGAGCGCAGAGAGATGTCCCCCAAGAGTACGGCCCAGTACGCAACTGACCGCCCCACTCCAAGGCTGAGCCGCTCCCGGATACGTGTGTGACGCGAGACCGCGAGGTCCGTTGGCGTCACGATGCCGCTTTCGTTTCAATTGGCAATGTGAAGACGAATTTCGCCCCTCGCGGTTCGTTGGCTTCTGCCCACAACCGCCCGCCGTGGGACTCGACGATCGACCGGCAGATCGCGAGGCCCATTCCCATCCCCTGCTCTTTCGTCGTGAAGAACGGCTGGAATATCTTATCGGGAAACTCGATACCTAATCCACGGTCGCTGATTTCGGTCTGGACCACATCTGTCATCCGGCGCACACGCATCCGGAGAACTCTATCTGTGGCAACCGAGTCCATTGCCTCCATGCCATTACGCATGAGATTGACCAGGACCTGCTGGATCTGGACGCGCCCAAGCGCGACAGGCGGAAGATTGTTTTCAACATCAATGCTCAAGCTAACGCGCCGCCGCGTCGCCTCCTCGGCCATGAGGTCATGCGCTTCGGCAATGACGTCAGAGAGCGCCGTGGATGCGTTTGACCCCATGGATTGCTTGAACAAGGCTCGGATGTGACCGACGACATCTGCCGCGGCGTTGGCGTCGCGGATGACGCGTTCCACGGTCTTCTGTGCTCGTTCAAGATTTGGCGGTTCAGCGTTAAGCCAGCGCTGGCAGGCGTGTGAGTTCGCCACCACGGCAGCCAGTGGCTGGTTAACCTCATGGGCGATGGACGCGCAGAGCTCGGCCAGGCTGGCGGCCTGACTCTGACGTGCGAGATTCTCCTGGGCCAGACGCAGTTGTTCCTGCATGAGAACCTCACCATCGATGTCCAGGCAGATCACATTCCACTGCACAATGGCGCCTTCGGCGTCGCGCATCGGTGCGGCGCGTGTCTCGACCCAGCGATATTCGCCGTCGAAACGCCGTAGACGATGCCTTCGCGCATAAGGTTCCCCGGTAGCGAGCGAATGGGCGTATTTTTGCTTCACTCCCTCGACGTCGTCGGGATGAACACCGGCGTCGAGCGTGCCGACCAAACGCGACTTTCCTGTCCCGTCCAGTGTTTCAAGCTCATATCCGAGGAATTCGCGCAGTTGCTGGCTCCGATAAACCGGCTCGCCGTCCGGTGCGGCGCAATCGATCATCGCCGGCAACGTTTCCACGAGTTGCCAAAGGAAGCGCTCTCTCTCAAGCAGGGCCTCCTGCGCGTGCATCTGATCGTCGATATCGATGGAAACCTGGTACCACTGCACGATGGTTCCATCTTGATCACGCAGAGGCTCGCAACGCCCCTCCATCCAGCGATAGCTGCCGTCTTTCCAGCGCCGGCGATATCGCATCATGAAGGAATCGCCGGTTTTGAGGCAACTGAGGGACGTACGCAGCACCTCAGGCGCATCTTCGGGATGAATCAGCTGTTGCGCCACCCTGGCGCATTCCTCGAAGTTCGCGCCGGAGAGACCGAGTTCCTCCAAAGATCGTTTGTTGAGGTAGGCCAGCCTGCCGTCGGGCGTCCAGCTCCAGACATGGACCGGCAGGGCGTCGACAAGCTGTTGCAGCTCGCGCTCGCGGACCCGCAACGCCGCTTCCGTACGCTTGAGCTCGGTCAAATCGAGAATGTAGGCGACTCCTTGCTTGGTCTGACCCTCAAAAAATGCGCCACCAATGAGGACAGGCACCCGACCGCCATCCTTCCTGAAGTACTCCTTCTCGCGGGCCTGCATCTTGCCCGTCGCCATAAGCTCTTCAGCTTCCTCCCGGCCGTGCACCTCTCGCCATTCCGGAGGCGTCATCGCGAGCCAATCAAGCCCGGCTTTCAGTTCATCGCGATCGTACTGGACCATGCGGAGAAACGCGTCATTGGCTTCGATAAGCGTTCCGTTCAAATCCCAGATGACGATCCCAATGATATCTGAATCGACAAGCCGCCTTATCTTGGCTTCTCGCTCCTCGATCTCGCGATGAAGGCGCATCTGATCGTCGATGTCGTGAGAGAGGCCGAACCATTTGACGATACGGCCGCTGTCGTCTCGCATCGGCTCGGCGCGGCCCGACATCCAACGGTAAATGCCGCCGGCACCGCGCAGCCGATATTGCATGGCAAAGCTTTCGCCTGTGGCAAGGCTATGATGAATGGTCTCTTTGAACCGTGGCGCATCGTCCGCATGAACGGTCTCGATAAGGGCCTGTAGCCGGCTCACGCCCGGCCTGTCCGTGTCCGCAACTTTCAGCCCGAGGAAATCAACCATCTGTTTGTTGAAAAATACCGGCTCGCCGTCGGGGCTCAGCCGCCAAACGTGGCTCGGAACCATGTCCACAAGCTGCGAAAGCTCACGCTCGTTATCGCGCAATGCCTCCTGCGCACGCATCTCATCATCGATGTCGAGGGAAACTACGTACCATTGCACAATCGCTCCGCTTTGATCTCGCAGCGGTTCCCCGCGGCCATCAACCCACCGATATGCACCGTCCGCACGGCGCATACGATATTTCACGGCGAAGGGCTCACCGGTGGCGAAGGAGTGGCGGGCGGTCTCCAGCAGGCTGGCTGAATCATCGGGGTGGACGAGGGTCTGTATGATTGCGGACAGCCGGCTAATGCCCGGCTTGTCCAAAACCGCTATGTCGTCCAGACCGAAAAAGTCTAGCAAGCGCTTGTTGAA
Organism: Mesorhizobium sp. P2_E9; assembly: GCF_056403815.1. NCBI lineage: Bacteria > Pseudomonadati > Pseudomonadota > Alphaproteobacteria > Hyphomicrobiales > Phyllobacteriaceae > Mesorhizobium > Mesorhizobium sp. P2_E9. The sequence goes on along the minus strand of NZ_JBFUET010000019.1, from coordinate 60,748 downwards.
GAAGGTCGGCTCGCCGTCGGGTTTCATACGCCTTATTTGAACCGGGACCATGTCCACGAGCTGCGAGAGCTCGCGCTCCCGATCGCGTAGCGCCGCTTGCGCGCGCACCTCATCATCGATGTCGAGAGATACTCCGTACCATTGCACAACGGCTCCGGCTTCATCACGCCGAGGCTCCACCTTGCACTCCGCCCAGCGATAGGCGCCATCCTTTTCGCGCCAACGAAACCGCATCGCGGAACCGCCGCCAGTGTTGAAGCAATTCCGCAACGTTTGCTGCACCTCGGGAGCATCTTCTGGATGAACCAGTTCCTGCAGCAATTTCTCGATACGCGGGTTGTTGAGAGTTTCAAAGTTCGGGATTACGGAGCGGAAATGGTCCTGGTATCGCTTGTTGAAGTAAACCATCCCGCCAGCCGGCGTTGCGCTCCAGATGCGGACCGGTACTGCGTCGACCATCTCCTGGAGCTGCCGCTCGCTTCGCCGCAGCGCCTCTTCGGCGTGCATTTGATCGTCTATGTCATGGCATAGACCGTACCACTGGACGATGCGCCCGGCCTGATCCCGCATCGGGTCGGCCCGGCTCGACATCCAGTGGTAGGCGCCGTCGACGCGGCGCAGGCGATATCGCATCGCGAAGCTCTCGCCGGTGTCGAGTGAGCTATGCAGCGAATTCCTGAAGCCCGCGGCATCGTCTGGATGGACTGTTCCTATGACCGCTTCGAGCTTGCTCATTCCGGGCTTGCCCAAATCCGCGATATTCAGGCCGAGGAAATCAACCATCCGCTTGTTGAAGAAGGTCGGCTCGCCGTCTGGCATCAATCGCCAAACGTGGGTCGGAACCATGTCCACCAGCTGCGAAAGCTCGCGCTCACGGTCGCGCAACGCCTCCACGCTTTGATGCAATGTGAGCAGCGCCACCTGGTGCTGTCGGGATATGGCGGCGACGATGAGCGCTGAAAATGCCGAGATCCCCAGGAAAAGCTGCAACATGATCTGTTTGTGCTTCAGGGCGTCCGGACCCCCGGCAAATTCGCCGGCGCCGAATACCGTGAAGAATGCTGTGATCAGGGCAAGGAGGGTCAAGGCAACGGCAGCGCCCTTGAACTCGAAGCGCACCGCAGCCCAGAGAAGAGGCGGCATGATGATGTAGGCGAATGGGAGGTAACCGCTCAAGGAAAGGGCGGCGATACCCAGAAAGATCAATCCTAGGACGCAAACCTCCGCCCATCGCGCGGCCGAGAGGTGGGCCCCGCGTCTCCAGTTCTGAAACACAACCAGCGCCAGCGGCGCTACGATCAACACCCCGGTCGCGTCCCCGATCCACCATAGAGGCCAAGCCCCCGTGAAGGTTTGCAACTGCATTCCAAACCAGGCTAGTGTGGCGCTTCCTACCGTCGCGCTAACGAGTGGCGCAATTCCTGCGGCAAGCAGGACGAATGCGAGCACTTCCTCCAGGGTTTCTAGTTCGCCTGGCCGCTTGCTGCTCCGGTTCACGAGCCAGGCCCCACAAGTCGCTTCAAGAGCGTTGCCGACATAAATCAGCAAGGCAGCAGGCCACGGGCTGTGGAACCAAACGAGATTGCTGAACATTTCGGCCAGACAGCCTGCCATCACCCACCATGGCCAGCTGCGTCTGGAGGAAAGGACAAGCGTGGCAATATAGAGTCCACTCGGAGGCCAGACTGAAATGCCCGTTCCAGGTACGATTGCGAGCACCTGCGCAAATCCGCAGCCCAACACGTATGCCGCGAAAAATAGTCCTAGATGTAAGTATCCAGGACGGTGCGACCAGACGCGCATCATCGGCTCCTCCTGCCTGACAAGGGCGGCGTGAGAATCGTCAGCGCTTGGCTCAGCACCTATCTGGGCTCGCGAATTCACACTGCATCCTAGTGCGGCCATGCCAAAGCCGCATCCTATGGAAATCCATGCGTTGCGCCTACTGGCCCTCGAGCTCGAACCAGCGAATTTATGTCCGGTGGCGTTCCCGGCTGCTCCTCACTGTAGGTTAGTGGGCGCCGCCGGCTGCTACATGACCAGGCTTCTTCAGCAACAGGACGGCCGCCAACGCGATCGTCAAGCTGACGCCAAGCAGGAAGAAGGTGTCGTTGAAGGCCATGACAAAGGCCTGCTGGCGGACCCTTAGGGCGATCGCAACTATCGCCTTTTGTGCGGCAAATGCCTGGTCGTTGATGCCGTGCGAGAGGAAGTAGGCAGTGAGCCGCGTGACGCGGACGCGGGTTGCCTCCTCAAACACCGACACCGACTGAACCAGCACGTTCGAATGGTACTGCTCGCGCTTGGTAAGGAAGGTCTGGAGCAGCGCGATGCCGACAGCGCCGCCGAGGTTGCGGGTCATGTTGAATAGCGCCGAGGCCGAGCCGGCATTCTCATTCTCGATGCCTGATGTGGCGATCGCCGAAAGCGGCGCCAGTATAAGGGCCTGCCCGATGGCGCGTACGATGTTCGGCAAGAACAGCTGGTCGCTGGCATATGCTGCGCTCATATGGATGTTCATGAAATTAGAGGCGGCAAACAAGGCAAAGCCGACCGCAATGATGAGACGGATGTCGAAGCGCTGCATAAGGCCAGGCACCAGCGGGATCAGGAGGAGTTGCGGCAGGCCGGTCCAGGCAAGCACCATGCCGATCTGCTCGGCATTGTAGCCCTGAATGCGGGCAAGATAGACAGGCACTATGAAGACCGAGCCGTAGAGCGCGGTACCGAGCAGGAAGTTCGCGAGGACACCGAAGCCGAAGTTGCGGCGAACCAGCAGCCTGAGGTTCAGCAGCGGATGACCCGAAGCCAACTCGATCCAGACGAACAGGGTCAGCGACGCGGCCGCGACGATCGTCAGCCGCGCGATGAAGGGCGAGCCGAACCAGTCGTCCTTGTTGCCTTCCTCGAGCACGGTCTGCAGGGCGGCAAGCCCTATGGCCATGGTGACGATGCCCGGCCAGTCGCCTTTGGTGAGCAGGTCAAGCCGCATCGGCTCGCGGTCGAGTGAAAACCACAGCATGCCGACCATGAGCGCGCCGGGTACCAGGTTGACGTAGAAGATATACTGCCAGCCCCAATTCTCGGTGAGATAGCCGCCGATGGTCGGGCCTATCGCTGGCGCGAACGTCGCCGATAGTGCGAACATCGCCAGGCCGATCGGCTGCTTGGCTTTCGGCAACAGCGTGATGACAATGGTGAAGGCGAGCGGGATGAGCACGCCTCCGGTGAAACCCTGGATCGCTCTTAGGATGATCATCTGACCTAGGTTGGCGGCGAAGGCGCAGGCGACCGAGAAGGCGAGGAACAGCACCGCGTTGGTGATCAGATAGATGCGCAGCGAGAAGACCTGGGACAGCCAGCCGGTCAGCGGGATCACCACAATCTCCGCTATGAGATAGGACGTCGAGATCCAGCCGCCGTCGTCGATGCCAGCGCCAATCGCCCCCTGGATGTCCGCCAGCGACGCATTGACGATCTGGATGTTTAGCACGGCCATGAATGCACCGAGAGCAGAGCCGACCACCGCCACCCATACGCGCGGCGAATTGGCGGCACCGGCGGCCCCTGCCGCGTTCTGGGTGGTGCCGGCGGAAGTGGGAAGCGAGGAGACGGCGGTTGTCATTGCTGCAACTCCTCGAGCGCTGGGAAGAATGGCGCCAGTGTCAATCATCGCGAAACTGTGGAACGACCATCCGCCAGCACGGTCGCTTTGGTGTTGACGGTCGGTTCGACGGACATGCCGGACCTGAGCAGCCCGCCGAGCTTGTGATCGTCGATGGCGATCCTCACCGGGATACGCTGCACGATCTTGGTGAAGTTGCCGGTCGCGTTGTCGGGCGGCAGCAACGCGAATTCCAGGCCGCTCGCCGGCGACAGGCTGTCGACGTGACCGGTCAATTCGACGCCAGGGAAGCCGTCGACGGTGACGCGCACCGGCTGCCCGGGGCGCACATGAGCGAGCTGCGTCTCCTTGAAGTTGGCGACGACATAGACGGCATCCAGCGGCACCACAGCCATCAGCTGCGTGCCTGATGCCACATACTGTCCAACCCTGAGCGTGCGTGCGCCGACCGTGCCGTCGACCGGTGCCGCGATTGTGGCATAGGAAAGGTTCAGTCGGGCCTGCTCGGAAGCTGCCTCGGCGCGATCCGTTTGGGCAACGGCACTGTCGCGCTCGGTGGCGAGTACGTCGATCTTAGCCTGTGCGGCGGCTAGGGAAGCCTGGTCGCGCTGCAACCCGGCGATGAGTTGTTCGGCCTGGGCGCGGCTTGCTTCGGCTTTCTGGGCAGTGCCGGTTCCGCTCCTTGCCAGCGTCGCATAGCGGTCGGCGTCAGCGCTGGCGAATGTCAGCGAGGCCTGCGTTGCGGCGACCGTCGCCCTTGCCTGCAAGATCAGTGACTGCTGGAGCGCGATCTGCGCGTCGAGATTGTGGACGGCCGACACGGAAGCCTGGACCGAGGCATCCGCCTGGGCGAGCGCGGCACGGAAGTCGCGGTCGTCGATGCGGGCGAGAACCTGCCCGGTCTCGACAGTCTGGTTATCATGCACCAGCACAGCGGCAATGTAGCCCGAGACCTTCGGCGCGACCGTCGTGTAGTCTGCCTTCAAATAGGCGTCGTCGGTAGACTCCAGATACTGGCCTGCGGTCCAGTAACCGTAGCCCCAATAACCTCCCGCAGTTGCGCTGGCCAGAAGGGCTGTCGCAAATGCGATGCGCTTGAAGCGACGGCGCCTGGACACCGGCGCGATGCTGCCATCGGGAGTAGCCTCCGTGGAAACCGGCAAGGGACCTGGCTGTTCAGCCGTAGGCCGAGCGGCTTGCTCGACGAAGGCCGCCGGCTGCTGAGGCACGGCCGCCTCGGGTGCGTTGGAGAAACTGGTGGTCGCGGGCATCTCGGACATCTCATTCATCCTGGCGTTCATGGTGCTTCGCGCGAGAGCGGAATGCCCCTACGCTCAAAAATCGGAAGCCGGACAGGTAAGACGCTCGCCTGCCTCTTCGTTGGCTGCAGAGAGAAACCGGAAAAACCCCTGCATTCGTCATCCCTGTCTCGTCCGGTTGACACGGCTCGAAGTGCATTTTGAAGTTCGCCGACAAAAAAACATCTGCCTCAAGGTACAGTATACGTAAACAAACCGCTATCGATCCTACTTTATTTATCTAGATTTACGAGAGCGGAAGAAATTCAGGCGGCATTCTTCTCCTTCGCATGAATCGCTGCAATGAACAGCTTTGCGTCTGAGCAATTAATTTCAAGAGAATAGGCAGGCGCCACGGCCACAGCAGGACAGGCACGGCCCGTCAAAGCGTCGGTTCGCCCCGCCGACGTGCGGCTGACGGCCAATCTCGCCGAGGCTAAGTGGTGAATAAAGCGCGGCGATCCAGCTAGCGATATCCGACACCGGTGACATAGTTGAAGAGCATTTGCTCCTGGATCTCTTCCGCACGGAAAAGAGCTCTCATTGCATCGCGTATGTCCAATATGCCAAGAGGCTTTGCGGCCACGTCAAGCACTGGGAGGTTTTGCAGGCTTCGCGAAGCCATGGTCTGGTAAACAGTGTGGAGATCATCCAGCGGACTGCATGACACGATTGGGCTGGTCATGAGGGCGGAGGCCGGCTGCGCCGGCGATGTCGGGCTGGTAAGGTGGCGGATAAGGTCGGATTTGCTGAGCACGCCAGCGGCCGCTCCGTTGTCGTCGCATACGACGACAAGGCCAATACCGGGCCTCGAAAGCGAAAGCGCGGCGGCTTGCACCGCCGCGTTGGCGTCGATCACCATCAGGCGAGCCTTCGTCATCGCGTTGAGTTGTTCGATTTGCATCAAAGTCCTCCGAGAGATCGCCTGTCCTTCTGTCGAGCTCACTTTTCGGGTGTCGTCAGGTTGGTGTCGTTCGTGTCGACAATGAATACGGCGAGCATGCGCGCGCGTTCCGTCTTGCTGGCATTCTCCTCGAACGTGTGATGATCACCCGGAAACTCGGAAAAGTTTTCGCCGGCCCGATAGGTCTTTATCGGACCGTGATTGACCTGCGTGTTGATTGCTCCTTCGAGGACCGTGGCATAGATGAATGCCGATTTTGCGTGAGTGTGCGCCTGGGAACTGCCGCCGGGCTCGTATTCGACAAGCACGCCCTTGATGCTCTTGCCTGGAACGTTGGGTAGCGGCTGATCGTAGACCAGCGTGGCCTTAGGACCGTGCGAATCGTCGGCCAGAGCGCCGGTTGCGGAGATGGCTGCAACAGCAGCGATGAAGAGTGTAGTCCTGATCATTGTCTTGGCTCCTGGTTGTGATGGGGGATCGCCGGCCGATGGGAGGGGCGGCCGGCGATCGGGCTCTTGCCGGGGGGGGCGGCGCGAGCCTATGACCTGATGAAGGCGAGCAGGTCAGGGTTCACTGTGTCGGCCTGGGTCGTGCACATGCCGTGCGGGAATTTCTCGTAGACCTTGAGTGTCCCGCGCTTCAGGATCTTTGCGGACAACAGCGCCGAGTCATGGATCGGAACGATCTGGTCGTCGTCGCCGTGCATCACAAGTGTGGGCACGTCGATGGCCTTGAGGTCTTCAGTGAAGTCGGTCTCCGAAAAGGCCTTGACGCCGTCATACTGCGCCTTGGCACCGCCCATCATCGCTTGCCGCCACCAGTTCTCGATGACACCTGGAATTGGCGCTGCGCCCGGCCGATTGAATCCGTAAAAGGGACCGCTTGCGAAATCGAGATAGAACTGCGGCCGATTGCCGGCGAGCGCCATGCGCAAGCCGTCAAAAACTTCGATTGGCAATCCACCCGGATTGGTAGCCGTCTTCACCATGATCGGCGGCACGGCGCTGATAAGCACGAGCTTCGCCACGCGACCCTGACGCTGGCCATGCCGCGCGACATAGTGGGTAGCTTCGCCGCCGCCAGTGGAGTGACCGATGTGAATCGCCTCTCCCAAGTCGAGATGCTCGACCACTGCGGCAGCATCGGCTGCATAGTGGTCCATGTCATGACCTTCGCTAATCTGCGCCGAGCGCCCATGACCGCGCCGGTCATGGGCGATGACGCGGTAGCCCTCGCCGAGAAAATAGAGCATCTGCGCGTCCCAATCGTCGCCGCTTAGAGGCCACCCGTGGTGGAAGACGATCGGCTGGGCATCCTTTGGACCCCAATCCTTGTAGAAGATTCCCGTGCCGTCGGCGGCGGTAACCATGCTCATGTCTTTTGCTCCTTTGCTTGCCTCGGAAGATGGAAGGCTTTGGCTTTCCTCCGCCCGTGCAGGCGCGCCTTGTACAAGGCCGGCCGCAACTGTGACGGTGAAGGCGCCCAACAAAACGTCGCGGCGCGATGCGAAGCCGGCCGGATCTATTTGGATGTCCCCGGCATCGCGGGGTTGCTGCCCGGAATCGTCGCGTAGTACCAGTGCGCCGTCACTTCTGCGACCGCGCATGACGGTCGTCCTGTCGGCCTTGGCCATGTAGCGACCTTGAGTCAACGTTTCGATGTAATGTGTCGCCTCCCAGCTTTCTATCCACGGGCCTGCAATGTATTTCTCGTCATTGTAGACATAGAATCCGACGTAACCGTTGCCGTCTGCTTGCTCTTTTATATGATATACCATCATGACCTCCCTGGGCTTATTGCCCGCCAGCCGCTTTGATCCAGCGGAAAGGAATTTCACTTGCTCCACTTACTCTCTTTTCAATTATGGCCCACGTGGAGCCGTGCGAGCGCAAGCCGTACAATCAGTGGTGCTGGAGCGGGGCGTGGCTGAACCAGTCTTCGAAGCGCGTCTTGCCGATGCGCGGATGATCGGTCGGAACGAGCGAGCGGTCGTCGAGCTCCGTGCCGAAATATCGCGCGCGGGGATCCGCGTTGACGTTGCGCGGATCGTTCGTGGCCTTCAGGAATCGCGCGACCAGCTCGCTCATGCGGATCGGCTCCGGACCTGCGATCTCAACAACGCCGTTGGCCGGCGGCGAGAGCGCGACATCGGTCATGATATCCGCGACGTCATCTGACGCGATTGGTTGAAAATAGGCACTCGAAACTGTGGTGATGTCCCCGACGGTTCCCGATTGAGCGATACCGCCTAGAAACTCGAAAAACTGGGTGGAGTGGACGATCGTGTAGGGGATGCCGGAGCCTCGGATAAGCCTTTCCTGGGCCATCTTGGCGCGCATGTAGCCACTGTCAGGCAGGCGCTCGGCCCCCACGATCGAAAGCGCGACATGGTGCTTCACGCCCGCCGCCTTCTCTGCAGCGAGCAAGTTCTGGCCGGAGGTCTCGAAGAACTCCAGAACGGCCTTGTCCTCGAAGGACGGCGAATTCGCGAGGTCGATGACGACCTGCGCACCCGCGAGTGCTCCGGTGAGGCCCTCGCCGGTGATCGTATTGACACCGCCATTCGGCGATGCAGCGAGCACGTCATGGCCCTTCTTACGGAGCCGCTCGACTGTCTTCGAGCCGATCAGCCCGGTGCCACCAATCACCACAATCTTCATGACGAAACTCCTCGTTCGCGTTTCAGGGTTGATGTATCTGACCGAGCCCCAGGGGCGGCGCATCGGCTGTTTCGCCCAGACAATGCATCGGAGGTGCCGGCGCAAACTATCGAACAGAAGCATCTGTCACGCGATGCGAAGGTGTAGGGTGGATGCACCCTTGGACTGGGGGCTCTAGTCAGCAGGCAGACGGCGTCCGATCTACCAGCTACGCCGTCACGCCTCTCGGGTGGTCAGGAGACCGCATTCACCAACGTCGGAGGATGGCCGCTTTTGGCCAACAGCAAAATTGAACCATTCGGCCGATATGGGGCCGAAAGCAGCCCGGCAGCTTCGGGCTGCGAATCTTCACGAGCAGACATTGAGGTTGACGTGGGCGCGTCGCGACCTGACCTTTCCTGCCGTCAACGTGCGCCGTCGAAGAAGCCCGGGGCAAACCTGAATCTCTCTTATGATTTGACGATCTCCGTCACACAATGGACGTAGTCCATGCGATGCCCTTCGGGCGCGCGCGCGACGTCAGCTTCGTAAGCGCCGTAAAGATCATCGATGATTGCGGAACGGTCCTTCGCGGGACGCGACGAATCCAGTGCGTTTGCAAAAACAGTTTCCGACCAGGAACGGAGCGTCGGGACATACCCCCTGGCAAATTCCTCCGCGTTGCGATGGGCCCGGAAGGCCTCAGCGTAGGGACACGGCGTCACCATGGTGAACATCGTCTCCAGCTCCAGTCCTGCTTGCGACACCGGCGAAGCGGGGTCGCGGAATGGCGCGGCGAACTCAGTCGGCGTCTTGTAGAACTGCTGGAATGTCGCGCTGACGTATTCGGTCTCGCTGATCCGCCCGACCCGAAGCAGGTCGCGCCAATGCCGTGCGAAAGAATCAAACATGTCGACCCCTGTCGTATGTCCGAGATAACGCCCCGCTTCATCGACGCAGAAATTGGCTAGCGCCAGCCTGCCGCCGGAGCGTAGCTCGCGCGCCCTGGCAAGCAGGATCGTCTCCCAGTCGTCCAAGGCTTGCGCGCGAAACAGCTGGCGCTCGGCATCGGTGGCGCCAACCGCCTGGACATGATCGGCAATCATGCAGGGCCGCTTGCTGATCCAGTGCATGGCCGTGGCGGAGAAGCCGAACGACAGGGAATTGTCCGGCACGATCTGGCGATAGAAGCTGGTGCCGCTGCCGAAGATGTAGAGTGAAGGCGTCTCCGCCAGCGGAACCTGCGCGGGAGCTCCAAGCAGTCCCTGGCTCAGCCGGAACAGAGTCGAGAAATCGTTGTGAGGCAGGTCCGTGTACGTGATCGAAATGGCGCGATCCGGTTCCGTTGCCCGGATGGCGCCGACCAGCCGCCGCATCATATCCATCGAGGTGCCGCCGTCGGCGGCGCCGAAATCGGCGATCGCAAATGGCTGGCCATCGGCCAGCCTGGGCATACTGGCGACAGAGGCGACGACGAGGTCGCCGACCTTGTCGATCACGTTCTTGGCCCCGACTGTGTTGGCCGAATAGTAGCCCGCGCCGCGCATGGCGATCTTCTGGACGTCGGCTGTGGTCATTGCTCTCCCCTATTCATCGTCGACACGGCCGCCGCCGGCGCCGCGCACGCGCGATCTCTCGCTTTCCGGCACATAGGTTTTGGCGGCGAAGGAATTCAGCGCAACAAGCGTCTGCTGCTCGACCGCCCTGCGTGACCCCGCGCGTGGCTGTCCAATGCCTGAACGGTGTTCGATGACGACATCAGCCCTGGACACCGAAAGTGCCGGCACATGCGCCAAGCGCATGGCCGACCGGCGCAGCATGGCGTCGAGCCAGACCGGCAGGCCGACATCGAGGATCGTGAGCGGCATCGCGTCAGCTGGAGGCGGGTGGTCGAGCAGAAGGGCAGCCGTTTTGGCCGGGCAGAGCGGCTTGCCGGCCGCTATATCGGCCCCGCCCTCGCCCTTGCCCTCGTACCAGCGCGCTGCGCGGATCGGATCAGGCGCCTCGAAGGATCGCGCATTTTCGACCAGGCTCAGCATGGCCGAGCCCCAATCCTGGCCGTCAGCCGCGAGCGCGCGCGCCGCGCGTCCGATATCCTCGGCAAGGCCCCATGAAAATCCCGCACCCCGCGCCGCTTTTGCGCTCAGCGTTTCCACCTCGTTGAACGACAGTTCGATCAACGGGCTTCTCCCACTGTGGCGACGTCCTCGATCAGATCCTCGCCGCTGAACAGGGCGATGCGCAGCCAGCGGTCCGAGCGTGGGTCGAAACTGCGAGCGCCGAAGAATGCGAGTTTGGCGCGCAAGATGTCGACCGGCCGCAGATCCGCGCCGATCAGATTGTCGTGGATCTCGGCATAAGGGAAGCGGGCGACGATCTGGGCGCGTCGCACGGCATGGCGCCATTGCGGGTGGCGTAGCAAGAACGCAGCGACATTGGCCGAAGCGGGCTCCTGCGCAAGGGCCGCGGCCAGGCTGAGCGCGTCGCGCGCCGTGGCCAAAGGCTGCTCGAGCTCGGCTCCGTCTTCCTCGAAGCGTTCGCCGAGACGGGGCTCAAGCTTTTCTGCCGAGACATACCAGAAACGGGCATTGGCGGCAGGATCATCGAAGTCGATCCTTGCCGCCCAAGAATAGCAGTCGAGAAGCGCCTGGCGAAGCGCGCCGCAAGACATGCTGCCGTCGATCACATGGCCGGGCGTCTCGTCGGCCTTCATTGTCTCGCCAAGGTCGTCGATCAGCGCGCCGTGCGGCTCGAGGATCAGCGAAACACAGGCCTCCTGCCCCTCCATGGAGAGCCGTTCCTCGGCGAAGCGATAGAGCGCATCCCAGGGCTGAAGCCCGGCCAGAAGATGATCGAAATTTTCTGCCAAAGTGTCGAGATCGTTGATCAGTAGTCGGGTCGCGGCGGCCTGACGATTGTCGCTGCTGTGCCATCGGGCAACACGCTGGCGCAGATCGGCGAGCGCCTGCGAAAAGATCTTCCGTTCCACCACGCCGGCATGCGGCTGTGCGCGAACCCTTGCCAGCGCGGTCTCACGCGCCAGGAACCAGCTATGCGTCAGCAGTGGATGTCGGACGAGGAAAGGGGCCATGCCCAGTCCCGTCGCATTGCCCACGCCCAGCGCCCGACGCAGATCCGGCGCCAGCCTCGCCGCGCCGGCCGGATTGCGGCAATGGGCGATGTGATCGACCAGATCGAGCGTGAAGGACCGGATCAGCCAGACCGTGAGCATCTCCGCCTGGAAGGAGCCGGCAAGCTCCGGCCGCGACTCGATCTCGTCGCGGTCGGCAATGCCGAACTTGCCGTTGCCATAGACCGCCGTGGTGCGCAGCAAATAGCCTACACCAAGCAAATTCTCCTCGTCCGGCTGCCGTCCCTGCGCCAGCTGCGTGACGACCTCCTCGAACAGCCGCACGCTCTTGTTGGCGCGTGCCAGCACGAGTTCGCGGCTTGTAAAGCGACCCGCTTCCTGCAGAGGCGCATTCCCTTCCAGCCTTACGATCTCGGCATGATCGGGCAATCCGTCATAAAGCACGTAGCTCGTGTCCCAGGCCTGCGCGATCACCCGGTCGGAACGGTTTTCATCATCGAGCGGCGTCGAGAACGCGACAAGGCTGTAGACCCTTGCCGGCGTCTCGACCGCATAGACCGCGCGTCCGAAGCCACGGTTGTCCAGTTCGAACCGATCCTTGCGCACACGCCATTGTTCCTTGGTGGCGCGGCGGATCAGCTGGCGCAGGAAACTCAACCGCGTCGGATGTGCCGCGCCAAGCCGCTGCAGGCGCATGACGATCTCGGGCGGGCGCAATGCAATCATGCGGCTGTCCCGGCGAGCTTTTCGAGCGTGGCAAGCGTTTCGGCCGCCACCTCGATACCTTCGCGTGTGTTGTGCTCGCGCGCGGCAAAGCGCCGTGTCCCCGGAAGCCTGGCCTCGCCGGCGAAGGCGCCAGCGACGATCTCCAGCACTCCGGCGAACGCTCCACCCGAGGTAGCGTCGGGGGCGACCGCCAGGAAGAATTGACCAGTCCCAGGGGGACCTCCGGCTGTGCCGGAGAACGGACTGGCGACAAGCCCTGGGTTGGCGCCGGTTAGGCATGCGGCGAAAATCTCCACCAGTAGGGCGGAGCCAACGCCCTTATAGCCGCCGGCCGGCGCCATCGTGCCCTTCAGCGCTTCGCCGGCATCGGTGGTGGTCTCGCCGCTTGCGTCGAAGGCCCAGCCGGGAGGGATAGGTTCGCCGGCACGAGCCCGCTTGATGACTTCGCTCTTGGCGACGACACTCGCGCTCTGATCGATGACGAAGCGCGCGCCGCCTTGCCCGTCGGGAACCGCCAGCGACCAGGGATTTGTGCCGACAACCGCCTTGCGGCCGCCCCAGGGCGCGATCGAGGCCGGCGCGTTGGTGAAGCCTAGCCCGACCAGGCCGTCCCGGGCGATCCGTTCCGTGTGATAACCAAGCGCGCCGCAGTTGTAGGAGTTGCGGATGGCGAGCGCCGCGAGGCCTTGCGAACGCGCCGCTTCGATCAATTGCGGCAGGCCGGCGGAAATGGCGGCGTGCGCGAAGCCGTTGCCGGCATCGACAACGACGACCGCCGGTGCCGGACGCGTCAGGCTCGGCTCTGCCTGTCCCAGGACCTTGCCGCAGTCAAGATGCTCGCAATAGGTCGGCAGATACATCAGGCCGTGCGACTTCAGGCCGTCGCGTTCGGCCGCTGCGACGCCGGCGGCCAGCGCCCGGGCCTGCGTTTCGCTGGCGCCGTGACGCATCAGGGCGGTGCAGGCCAGCGTCTCGATCCGGGCTTGCGTCATGCGCGTCATCTGGTCACCCGCCATTCACGCCGCCGCATAACCGAATTCTCCCTCGCTCGCCCGCGTCTGCAGGCGAATGCATTGGATGAACCTGAGCGATGCCGGCTGCAGGTTACGGCCTTCCTTGGCGATCCAGCCGACCGTTCGGCTCGAACTAGGGTCGGCAAGCGGCACAAAGCGAACGGCGTGGCTGGATTTCCAGCGGCAAAGCCGAGGCAGGATGGTCACGCCGAGCCCGGCCTCCACCATCGCCAGATTGGAGCTCACATTGCTCGCGGTTAATTTCGAGCCGGCGGCAAGCGCGTCGATCTCGGCAATGCCAAGGGCTGCGGCCGCGCCATTCTGGATGAAGCTCTCGCCTTCCAGTTGCTCCCACGTCAATGGACGTTTCGATTTGGCCAGGGGATGATCGACCGGGCAGACGAAATCGAGCGGCTCCTGGAACAGCGGCTCGAAGCTGAGCTGCGGCCGCTTGGTTGCAAGCACGCACAAGCCGACCTCCACCATGCCGTTTTCGACCGCCTCGACGATGGCGTTGGAATCGCTGTCGCGAACATGGATATCGAAGCGGTTGCCTTCGGCGCGCAGCTGGGCGATCGCCCGTGGGAGCAAGGTCACGGCAACGGAAGGCACGCTTGCGACGTCACAGCGGCCCTCCCGGTCGGCCGCGTAGCTGACGATGGCCAGGCAGGCGCGATCATAGTGGGCGATCATTGCCCGCGCCTCGTCGAGCACGATGCGCCCCACGGCTGAAAGCGCGCCCTTGCGCTCGCTCTCAAACAGTGGCGCGCCAATGTCGTCCTCGAGCTGTTTGAGGGTCATCGACACGGCGGACGGCGTGCGGCCGATCTGATTCGCCGCGGCGCGCACGCCACCGCTCTCGCAAACCGCGACGAAGCTGCGCATGCCGATCAGGCTGATGGTTTTGGTCACTGTTAAGCTTGCCTGAACATTTGTACCAAAAATTGAGCTTGATTGAAGTTCACAGCATTGGTTAGGTCGTTGTCAACCGAATTGATGCAGGACGAACACGATGCTGAACGGACAGAACTTCGTTGCCGGCGAGTGGCGCGATGGCGCCGACTGGATCGAGGACAGCAATCCGTCGGACCTCACCGATAGTGTCGGGCGTTTTGCCCAAGCTGCATCGTCCGATGTTCACGACGCCGTAGCGGCGGCCCATGGTGCGCAGCGAGAATGGGCGGCGGCCGGGCTGGAAGCGAGAGCCGCGGTTCTGGATGCCATCGGCCGCGAATTGATGGCGCGCTCGAAGGAGCTTGGCGAACTGCTGTCCCGTGAGGAAGGCAAGATCCTGGCCGAGGGCGTCGGCGAGGTCTATCGCGCCGGGCAGTTCTTCACCTATTTCGCCGCCGAGGCGCTGCGCAATCTCGGCTCTTCGGCGGACTCTGTCAGGGCCGGTGTGGACGTCCTGACAGAGCGCGAGCCGCTCGGCGTCGTCGCGATCATATCGCCGTGGAATTTTCCCATCGCCACCGCGTCCTGGAAGATCGCGCCGGCACTGGCTTTCGGCAATGCTGTGGTCTGGAAGCCGGCCAGCATCACGCCAGCCAGCGCCTGGGCCTTGACCGAGATCATCAGCCGGCAGGCCATTCCAAAAGGGCTTTTCAATCTCGTCATGGGATCGGGATCGACAATCGGTCGCGAGCTTGCCGCGAGCGCCGACATCCAAGGCCTGAGCTTCACCGGCTCCGGCGCCGTCGGCTCCGGCATCGCGGCATTGGCCGCGGCGCGGTTCGTGAAACTTCAGCTCGAAATGGGGTCGAAGAACCCATTCGTGGTCATGGACGACGCCGACCTCGACCGCGCCGTCGACCTTGCCGTGAACGGCGCTTTTGGCGGCTCGGGACAGAAATGCACGGCGTCCTCGCGTCTCATCGTCCACAAGCCGGTGCATGATGCCTTTGTCGAGAAGTTCCTTGCAAAAACCAAGGCGCTGAGGGTCGGCCATGCCCTGGAAGCCGGTGTCCAGATGGGACCGGTCGTCAGCGCCGGGCAACTCGGTGCCAACCTCGACTATGTAGCGCTCGGCAAAAGCGAAGGCGCCGAGCTTGCAACAGGTGGCGAGGCGCTCGACCGGGCGCATCGGGGACACTACATGGCGCCCACCGTTTTCCTCAACGGGCGCTCGCGCATGCGCATCAACCAGGAGGAAATGTTTGCGCCGATCACCTGCGTCATCACCGCCAATGATCTTGACGAGGCAATCTTCCTCGCCAACGACACGCCTTATGGGCTGACGGCGGGGATCGCCACGCGCTCATTGGCGCGCGCCACGAAGTTCCGCCATGCGTCGCGCTCGGGCTGCGTCATGGTCAACCTTGCGACCGCAGGCACGGACTATCATGTGCCGTTCGGCGGCGTTCGTGCCTCCAGCTACGGCCCGCGCGAGCAGGGCCGTGCCGCGGTCGAGTTCTACACGCAGGTCAAGACGTCCTATATCCATGCGGGCGTACCCGAATGACTACCGATCAGCCCCAGGTGCTCATTGACGGGCTTCAATACTGCAACTGGTCGCGCGAGATCTTTCAACAGATGCGCCAGGGCGGCCTGACCGCGGTTCACGCCACTGTCGGCTACCATGAAGGTTTCCGCGAGACGGTGCGCCACCTCGTCGATTGGCGCACACGCTTCCGCGACAACGAGGACCTCATCCTTTTGGCGCGCGACAGCGCCGACATCGAGCGCGCCCGCGCCACGAACCGGACGGCGATTTTCCTCGGCCTGCAGAACCCGATGCCGATCGAGGACGACATCGGCCTGATCGAAATGCTCTTCGATCTCGGCATCCGCTTCATGCAGCTCACCTACAACAACCAGTCGCTTTTGGGCTGCGGCTGGATGGAGAAGGAAGACAGCGGCATCACCCGCATGGGGCGCGAGGCGATTGCCGAAATGAACCGGCTCGGCATGATCATCGATCTGTCGCACGCGGGCGAGCGAACGGCGCTGGAAGCGATCGCGCTGTCGCAAAGGCCGGTGGTCATCAGCCACGCCAATCCGCGTTGGCTCTGCGACAGCAACCGCAATGTTTCAAGGACCGTCATGCAAGCGCTGCGCGACAAGCAGGGACTGCTCGGCCTTTCGCTGTACCCGTTGCATCTTCAGCAGGGCTCGGAGACGACGCTTCGGCAATTCGGCGAAATGGCCTCAGCAGCCGCCGAGATCATGGGCGCGGAGCAACTCGGCATTGGCTCGGATCTTTGCCAGGGACAGCCCGACAGCATCGTGCGCTGGATGCGCGAGGGCCGCTGGACCCGCCAGGCGATCGGAGCCGCGAGCTTTCCGCCTCAACCTTCCTGGTTCAGATCGAACCTCGACTTTCCCAAGCTTTCGGAAGGCCTTCTGGCGGCGGGCTTCGGCAAGGTCGAAACCTCGCTCGTGCTTGGCGATGCCTGGCATCGGTTCATCGTCACTAGCCTCCCTAACGTTGCATGATAGGAGACAGATCAACTCGCTGGCCTAGGTGGACCACCTACCCCTCGCGGGCGCCAGCGCGACCTCGGTCTTATCGTGGACAACGTCTGCTCTAAGGAAGTGCCGGAACTTACTCCCTTTGACCAAGCTAGACGCATCCGGCAGCTTTCAGCCGCAACCGGACTATCCGTTCTGGCACCGGACTTCGAAAAGCAGGCGATGCGAACCGGCGGGTTGAACTAGGTCAGCCCCTTCATCGCCTAACGTCGCACCTAGCCTTCTTTTTGCAGCTGGCCTTTCGAACTATGCCAACGAAGTCGTCCAGTCATATGTCCGCAACGCGTTGGCATTCAGGATTGGGCATTTTCTGCAGTTAAAGCGCATAGTTCTGGAAGACCATGGCGACGTCACGCTCCTTGGGCGCAACGTTGTTGACGACACGTTCGCCAATTGCGATCTGGCCGCGCGAAATCTTTTCCAGGCCCGCGATCATTCTAAGAAGGGTCGATTTTCCGCAGCCAGACGGCCCGACCAGCGTGACGAACTCACCGTCTTCGATGTCCACGCTCACGCCGTGGAGAATCTCGACGGTCCCGAATGATTTATAGACTTCGCCGATCGCGACAGACGCCATCGATTTCCTCACGAATGCTTGCTGCGACGTCGTAGATGGAAACCGCTTCGTGTCTGATCCGCGACAGCCCTGGACCCCCTCCCTTGGCTCACGCGACGCGGTAGCGCTACCAACCCGGGCTGTAAAGCATTTACTCGAACCGCAGGTTCTGCCGGCCGGGACGCGGTGCCAAGCCCGTCAAAGGTGCTTGTGTGGTTGTGGGCGCCGAATCTCCAGCTTCAGGTAGACATGTTCAACGCCGCGCATCCGGGCATCCAGCTGGATTGGGCAGCAATCTCCACCCTAGGCATCTTTGTGCCGCCAGATGCGACGACTTTCGGTGCGACCGCCACGAACACGCTTTTGTAAGTCCCTCGATCCTTTCGATGAGAAGCCGTGCCGCGTTTGCGCCAACGCCAGATGATTGAATCTCGTGCTGATAGCAGTCGTGCTGCAGCATTACAAAGTTTCAACCTTAGCCGGCCGAGGTGGCCCTCAACCTTTCCGCTCCTGCTTGGCTCTGGCAAAGCCCCGATCCGTCGCGATGAATCGCTCAAGCATGGGCACAATCAGGCGAAGGGGATCGGCGGATGACTGACCCGCGTCGCGGCCAAGGATCTCAGCATATCTGGACAGATCGCGGTGCAGCGGCGCCGGCAGTTCCACTGTGACCTTGACCGGCTTGTCGTCTGCAATCGGACCGAGTTTCAGCTTGGCCATTTTCAGCCTCCGTAGGGTTCGAGCACGAGATCGCGCGTAACGACGACACGCACATTGAAGCCTGGCCGTATCGTCAGCGTCGGTGCGATGTTGAGTTGGCGCTGGACGATTTGCTGGCCCACCTGGCTGAGGCTGTCGGAGGCGCCGCCTCGCAACGCGCGCACGATGTCACTTTCCTGGCCGGACGAGCCGGCCTCCGCGCCAACGCTGAGGATGGTGGTGAGTGCGGCCGCCTTGAACAGCTCGGCCCAATGGTAGTCGACGCTGTCCTCAAGGCCGGCATAGCCTTGGGCGTCAGTGCCGGGCTGGCGTTCAAGAACAATGGAGCGTCCGTTGGGAAAGACCAGCCTGCTCCAGACAAGCAGCACGCGCCGCTGGCCGAAGCCGACCCCATTGTCGTACTGGCCAATGACACGCGTGCCTTGCGGGATCAGCAGCGAGCGACCCGTCGGACTGTCATAGACATTTTCGGTGACCTGGGCGGTTATCTGACCGGGCAGATCGGAACGGATGCCGGTGATGAGTGCCGCCGGGATGACGGCCCCTGCCTGCAGCACATAGGGCGACGCTGGCGGCGTGACGCGATCCGGCGCCACGGTGCGCCGATCAGCGGCCGCATTCAGAAAGCCGAGCTGGCGCTCTTGCGTAGTCGACTGGCCGACCTGACCGGCAAGCTCGGGGCCGCCAAAGTTCGGCGGGGAAGTTCCTGCGGGCTGGGTTTCGGCCATCGCCACGGTTGACTGCCCTGTCTGGAAGAAGACATGCGAGGTTCGGGCCGCCTCCTCTTCGGCCCGCCGGCGCTGTTCCGCCTCATCGACCATGGGTGTCGCAATCGTTGGCGGCACGACGGGCTGTCCCTTGTTCTGGGCATCAAGCATCGGCCGGCCAAGATCGCCAGGCAGCGGCGGTCCAAGAACAGGGCCGGTATAGTCGCGCGGTAGGCTGGCCAGTCCGTCGGCGGGCTGCCGGTTGGATGTCGAATAGAGCTCGTCGCCATGCCTGCCGGTTTCACTCGTCTGAAGCGCGTAGATCAGCGCGCCGCCGACACCAAGCGATGCACATAAGCCGATGCCGGCGAGCACTTTGCGCGACAGGCGGGTGACGCGCGGCGGATCGGCGCGAAGCTGCATCGGGGCAGCCGGGATTTCGTTCTCGTTCACGAGTGCTCCCCTCCCCTTTGACGAAATACGTTCTTTGCATTCGGTGGCGCGTTGGTGCCTGACATCCACAGACCTCTCCTCGTGGCATCGGCGCGAACGATCCTGACGGTCTGTTGCCGCTTGCCACTGCCAAGCCGCAATTCCGCCGCGCCAAAGAGACGGTCGACGATCAGAGTGTTCTGGTAGACGCGGCTGTTGGCGATCTCGGCCTCGCCGTCCGGGCCGATGACGAAGATGGGCGGCATCTCGCCTTGCACGATCCCGCGTGGAAACTCGACCTTGATGCGCCGGACGTTGGTCTGGGCGAGCACCAGCTTGTTGAAGGGAATGTCGCGCGAGGACGGCAAGGTGATCTTTTGAACGGCAGTAGCCATGGTGTTTTCTCCGCGACGGGCGCCGAGAGCCTCTCTCTCGACCCAAACCCGTCATGAAATCCCGGCACTCCTCTCACTCTCCGGCCACCGAACCGGGAAACCGGCGAACCGCGTTCCCGACTCCGGTTAGGCGTGGCCCCATCACGCCGCCTCCCTTTTGTCGGTCGCTGCTGCCGAGGTCGTTTGCCGATCGACACCGGGCTGGAAACCGAGGATGAATTCGGCGGCCTTCGACGCCGCGCTTGCCGCGCGGACAATGGCGCGATTGTCTTCGCGCAGGACCTCCAGCCATGAACCGATATAGCCTGCATGGCGCACCGTCGGCACGATGGAGAGCGAGGCACAGATGAAGGCGCCGGCCAATTCGGCGACCAGTTCCTCGCGCGCGTAGGATTTGGAGCCGGAGGAACCGGTCATGTCACGGTCGAGCCGGGAGGAATGACCCGACCAATGCCCCAATTCGTGGAAGGCGGTCCGGTGCCAGTTGATCGGTTCGAAATAGGCGGCTGGCGGCGGGACCTGCACGAAGTCATTCGCCGGGCTGTAGAAGGCGCGGCTGCCGCCGATCCGAAAGTCCGCGCCGGTGGCCCGGATCAGTGTCTCTGCTTGCGGTTCGACCATCCCCGGCGGAGGTGGTGGTGCCAGGGCGGCGATGTCCTGCGGCAGGTTCTCACATTGATCTGCGTTGAAGATTGTGAAGCGTTTTAGGAATGGAATAGCCTGCGCTTCATCACCGCTCTCGCGGGCTCGCTTCTTCTCGTCGCTGGGAATGAAGCGGTCGGCGAATACGACGGTCGTACCGTGCTCGCCCTTCCTGACGTTACCACCGAGTGCGAGGGCCTGGCTGAAAGTAAGCCAGCTCTGCCCCGAGAAGCCATGCTCGATGACCGCGCCCCACAAGATCAGGACGTTGATGCCGGAGTAGCGGCGATGCGCTGACGCATTCCACGGCACGGCGAGCGGCGCCTTTGCCGCGGCGGTTCCCCAAGGCTGCACCCAGGGGACACGTCCGGCTTCCAGTTCGGTGATGATCTTGTCGGTGATTTCCTGATAGAGGCCCGTGCGGTCATTGCCGGAACGGGCGCGAGCGGTGTTTCTGGACATCGCGGTTCTCCGCGACGGGCGCTAGGAGCCTCTCTCCCGCCTTCAACCCGTCACGGCAACCCGGTCCGCACTCTGCCTCTCATCGGATCCGTCTCGATACCCATCGGCGGTAGGAAGAGACGCCGGCATGACAGGGCTCGCGTCAGGATGGAAGCCCGCATGGGGAAGGCCCGTCGCAGACGGGACTTCAGCCTCGCAGACGGCCCGGCCTCTTCAGGGGGGACGCCCAGTAGGCCTCACTCCAACGCCTACTTCCGCAGGGAACGAAAAACAGAGGTAACAATTATCGATGCAAACCAAGCGTGGGTGTTTGCATGCCGAAGGTCCATGAGACATGGCAAGTTGAGCCGCACGGCCGGTTGAAAGCGGTCGCTGACGGTCTCTTGACGGTCAGCGGCGAGATCCAGATGCCGCTTGGTCATTTTCCGCGGCGAATGACGGTGGTCGGCCTGAGCGGAAACCGCACCGCGATCTGGAGCTGCATTCCCCTTGCAGAGCCGGAAATGCATGAGATCGAAGCGCTCGGTGAGCCGGCCTTTCTCATCGTGCCGGGTGCCGGCCATCGGCTGGACATCAAGCCTTGGAAGCTCCGCTATCCCCAAGCGAAAATTGTCTGCCCGCCGGGCGCGCGGGAGGCCGTGGAGAAGGTGGTCTACGTCGATTCGACTGCGGATATCTTTGACGATCCTTCCGTTCGGATGGAAACGGTGCCGGGAGTTGCGGAAAAAGAGGCGGCGCTGTTCGTGCGCCGAGACGGGGGTACAACCCTCGTCGTCAACGACATCCTCGCCAATGTGCGCCACCCCCATGGGATTGGCGCGCATATCATAGCGCGCCTGCTGGGCTTCGGCGTCAACCGGCCGAGCACGCCGCGCGCTGCAAGATGGTTCTTTGTGAAGGACGGAAAGGCGTTGGGCGCGGCGTTTCGCAAATGGTCTGAAGACCCGGACCTTGTGCGCATTATTGTCAGCCACGGCGATGTCATTGCCAACAAACCGCGCAAGGTGCTGGAGCGGGTTGCGCAAGATTTCGGGGCGTGAGCAAAGGCCCTCCCCGCCTGGTCGTTGGCGGCAGAAACGGTACGAGAAGGGAGCGACGGGCCGATGTTGCGAACTACAGGCGCACCGAGAGCGCCGCACCTTTTCGTCATCCCAGGGCGGAGCAAGGAGCGGAGCGACGCGGCGCAGACCCCTGGAGTTGCTCCGCAGCGCCAGGAATCCCTGCCGCGACCTCTGAGCGACGCCGACGATGCAGAATTCCGAAGTGCCGCAATCCTCGGCAACCGTCGCGGAATGGATCCCCGGGTCAAGCCCGAGGATGACGAACCGGTAGGCGTTCCGTTTCTTGAAGGCGGTTTAGAGGCCGTGACCAGTCTAGGCCTTTGGCTTCGCCTTCCTGACTTCCTCGATGGCCATGTTCAGCGCCGTTTCAAAGGCGTGCCTTAAGCCTGAAATCTTGTCTTTCCTCAGCGCGGCAGTCTGTTTTGAAATAGGCCCGAGTTCCCAAATGAGCGCGTTGCCTGTCTCCAGCAGGTGCGCCAGAGCTGCATCCGTTGCCTGGCTCGTTTCCAAAAGATCGCGCGACTTCCCAATGTTCAGCTGCAAATGACGCGTGATCCCTTTCACGTTGCCCGCTTCCGCATGGACCGCCTCTCTGCGCAACTTGTGCAGGTACTCCACCGCTTCTCCGATTGGCATTTGTTCCTCCCTTGCTTTCGAATCCCAACGGACCATCGTACGCCTCATTCTGAAAGAGGCCGCGCGATATCGTGGGTTTGGCGACTTGGGCGAAACCAGACAGGTTCGGAACTCAAGAATGTTGGTAATTCACCGGTCGAGCCGGCAGCGGCATGGATTCTCAGGTCAAGCCCGCGATGACGGCGTGACGCGTTTGGTGCCAGTATACCGGGCAAATCGAGAAGGAACGGCGTTGAAAAGCTATTTCCTTGAAGAGCTGCCAGATGAGCAACAGGCGCGGCGCGCGTTGAGCGCACTACTGCCCGGACAAACCGAGCCGTGGTTGCTCATGGCGGCCGAAGACGACCCTCTTGCCCATTTCAACATCACAATTTTGGAAGACGACGGCGGCTTGGCGATTCAGGCCGACATCAGCGGCCGCCATTACGAAGAGGACGAGGTGGTGCTGACCACTCTGCGGGCTTTGCGACAGAAACTTGGCGGTACCGTTCGAGACGATTTCGACAACGATTTGCCCTAAGTGGACCGCTGGCATCGACGCGCCTGCCCAAGAGCTATTTCGTGAACTGCAAGACAGTGACCGTACCGTCGTCTATACCAATCGACACCAGATAACCGCTGAACGTGTGCAGGCATTTGCATTGCGATGCGACCGGTCTCCGCCTTGAGGTGCTTCCGCAAAGCCCATGGCAGGCGCGCGCAGCTCGCGTTCGATGCCCTTGGCGCGAACTGCGGATCCGAGCGCCGCTGAAGGGGGTAGCGGGCACTCTGCAATCAACGCAGGCGCGGTGCTCCTCCCTTGGTCGGTCGTCGCCCGGTTTAGCGTGCGTTGCCGGACGATGTTGATTAGGTTGGCGCCGGCTCGCGCCAGTGCTTCCGCCGCAGAAGACTTAACCTTCCCTTGAGTTTTTGGCCGGGGCTGTTTCATGCGACCTGTCCTGTTTTCGTCTCTAGCAGGTGCACGGCGTTAGAAAGTTTCGAAACGGACGATGCCCTGCACCCATGACGCTTGAGAAGCGCAATAGTTGCACCGAGGTGGCCGCGGAACATGAGCGCGAATCTCGCGCCGAACTCGTCTCCTTCTGTAGCGCAAGGGCGACTCGGGAACTTCGTCCCGACGTTCCCGTTGTGGCCTCGGAAACGAGGTCGTTCGCTTGCTTAAATTAGCCCCAACCAACGAGCGCAAACCCTTCGAAAGTCGCGGCCCGCTTTCGCTGTCCAGGACGGCTTGGCCTGGCGCGACTGGGTCGGTTGCGGCGGGGCTGGTTGTTGCAGTCCTCATTCTCGCTTTCGGCGCGCTTGCTGAAGAGGTCCTCGACGGCGATACCACCGCGTTCGATCTTGCCATTCTGTCAGCCTTGCGCAGCACAGCCGATCCGGCCAATCCAGTTGGACCACCGTGGCTTCACGAAGCAGCCCGAGATGTGACATCCATCGGCAGCGTGGTGTTTCTTGGATTCGTGCTGCTGGCAGGGGTGGGCTATCTCCTTCTGGTCCATAAGCGGGCTCTCGCGATCTTAATGGCTGTGTCGGTAGTCGGTGGTGAACTGCTCAGCACGATCCTCAAGAAGAGCTTTGATCGGCCCAGGCCGGACATACCTCACGTCACGCAGGTGTTCACGGCGAGCTTTCCGAGCGGGCATGCCATGCTTTCGGCAATTACCTTCCTCACCGTTGGCACCCTGCTTGCTCGTGCGAATGCGGACCCGCGCCTCAAGGTCTATTTCATGGGGCTCGCCGTCTTCCTGACGGTCGCCGTTGGCGTTAGCCGCGTCTATCTCGCGGTCCACTATCCCACTGATGTCCTCGCCGGATGGTGCATCGGGTCTGGCTGGGCAATCTTGTGTTGGACTGCCGCGTCGTGGTTTCAGCCGACCAGGGTCAATCAGGAGCCCGAACCTTGAGGGCTTTGGCGCTCATCAACCAAAGTGCCGGCGCTGCCGCGCGCAGCGGCAATATCGAAAAGCTCATTCGTGATGGGTTTGCGAAACGCGGAATCGACGCCGAAGTGAAGTTGGTTACCGGGCACCAGATTGGCGAAATGGCGCAGAGGTTCGTGGCCGAACGCCCAAGATCGGGTGATCGAAGAGTGTTGGTGGTGGGTGGTGGCGATGGTTCGCTTGGGAGCGCGGCGTCAGCGCTCGCCGGGACCAACGTAGCGCTTGGCGTCCTGCCGCTTGGCACACTCAACCATTTCGCCAAGGATCTCGGTCTGCCGATCGAACTCGATGCGGCAATGGACGCGATCGCGGCCAACAAGCCCGTGGCAGTCGATGTCGCCGAAGTGAACGGTCGCGTTTTTCTCAACAACTCGTCGATCGGCATCTATCCCTTCTTTGTTGCAAAACGCTCCGCCGAGCAAGAGAGGCGCGGGTTGGGCAAGCTTGCAGCCATCGGTCCGGCTCTCGCAAGAACAGTAAGAGCCGCGTCCTGGCAGGCTGTCCATATTGCCGCTCAAGGCAACCGCGAACGGCTGCTGACGCCATGCGTGTTTGTCGGAAACAATTTCTACGACATCGCCGATCTTGGCCGTCGCGAGAGCCTTTCTTCACATGAGCTCTGCGTCCATGTCGTCAAACAGCAGTCATGGTTCGGACTGGCGTTGCTCCCATTCAAAATCGCGTTTGGTCTCATCGACGCAACTCGAGATGTGGAGACGTATCGAACAAAAGCCCTTGAGATCACCTCGCATCGAGCCACCATGCTGGTCTCGCTGGACGGTGAGGCGATCAGTATGGGCATGCCCCTGAACTTTCGGATTCGACCAGCGGCCTTGCAGGTTCTGTCATCTGCCAAAATGGAACCGGATTCATGACCAGCCCTGTAGCCGGAGCAATTTCGTGAAGACCCTCGTCCATCTTTCGGATTTGCATTTTGGAAGAACAGATAGCCAGGTCGTGGAAGCCATCGCGGCCGAAGTTCGCGCAGTCGTTCCCGATTTGCTCGTCGTTTCCGGGGACTTAACGCAACGTGCTCGCAAAGTTGAGTTCCTGCAGGCGCGAGCGTTCCTCGATTCCTTTCCCGGCCCCCGCATCGTCGTGCCCGGCAACCATGATGTGCCGCTGTGGAATGTCTTCGCCCGTGCCTTAACGCCTCTTTCTCGCTACAAGCGTTACATCGAGGCGGACACGGATCCATTCTACGCGGATGCCGAAATCGCCGTTGTCGGTATCAACACTGCGCGATCCCTGACAATCAAGGACGGCCGGATCAATGTCCGTCAGCTCGAGGCGGCAAAGGACAAATTCGCGCGCCTATCCGATAAAGTCATCCGGGTAGTGGTCACGCATCACCCGTTCGAAGGACTGGATTTCGAAAGCGACGATGGCGTCGTTGGACGGGCCAGTCTTGCAATGGATGCCTTCTCGCGCACTGGCGTAGACATGATATTATCTGGCCATCAGCATCTTCATCGGGCCGGTTCCAGTGCCAGGCGCTACCTTATTGACGGCTATGCCGCGTTGCTGATCCAGGCGGGAACGGCGATTTCGTCGCGCCTTCGTGAGGCTGCCAATTCATTCAATATCATTCGGATCGATCGTCCAGAAATCTCGATGGAATGTAGAGCTTGGCAGCCTTCCCAGACCGGCTTCGAAACCACACCCAGATATTCCTTTCGGCACGGGCCTGATGGATGGGAACCCGCCTGACCCCGAATCGTTCATCGGCGCATCAACAAACCAACTGCGATATAAACCAGTCGATCTAACTTACTACCGATTGCAAGACGCAATCGGAACTGCTCGCATGGGCCGTGTAAGGCAAGGCGGTGCTGGGCATTGCAAGGTCGTGTTCGGAATGAACCAGTCCCTGGACGGCTACGTCGACCAATGGCGTTTGCGCCAAGCCGCTTGCTCTTCCGCCCCTTCATCGAGGAGGCTCAGGGGCAGTTGGGCAGTGTGCATGGTCGCCAAATGTATGATGTCATGCGTTGCTGGGACGACGATCATCCTGAATGGGATGCAGAGCAACACGCCTTCGCGGCGGCGTGGCGGAATGTTTGGCGCGATCCGCTGCCTGGTGACACCGATAGAGTCGTTTGCCAACAGGACGATACGGTCGAAGTCCACCTGTCCGTTGGACGCCCGCGCCGGCGACTGCCGGCGCCCTAAGGAAAAAACGGCGCATAAACCGCAGTCCTGCGCGCGTCCGCAACAGCGGACATTGTCGCGCGCGGGACGGAGGAAATTCGCCCCCGCCGCGGGCGGTTAACAGGACAGCCGTAGGAGCGTCAGCATAGCGCCGGCCGCAGGACGGGACGCGGGACCGACTGTCCCCGTCCGCGGTGGTCCGCATGCTGGATAGATCGCCACCGGTGCGGCCGGTCAAGGTTCCGCGATCGCACCATTTCGCATATTTTAGTCCACTCTAACTTGTTGTTTGGCGGCGATCCCAATGCCGTCACGGCCAGTGCGGGCTTTCAGGCAATTGTCTTCACCGGCAAACCGCGCTGGCCACAGTTCATCCCTGAGGGGCATCCAACCGTCCGAAAGTCGAAGTGCCTTCTGCTAAACTGCCCTGCGTGCCAACGCCTGACGCTTGGCACGTACAGCGACTTTCAAGACAGTCTCGTCTGTCGTCCCGGCCTGGAAATGCCTCACCAACTCGGCGGCTATGTCACGAGCGTCCTCGGATCC
This sequence comes from Mesorhizobium sp. P2_E9, assembly GCF_056403815.1. Lineage (NCBI taxonomy): Bacteria > Pseudomonadati > Pseudomonadota > Alphaproteobacteria > Hyphomicrobiales > Phyllobacteriaceae > Mesorhizobium > Mesorhizobium sp. P2_E9. The sequence goes on along the minus strand of NZ_JBFUET010000019.1, from coordinate 33,733 downwards.
GGGAAGATAGCCTCCCTCGTGGCAAAGCGCATCAAAGACGCCTTTGAGGACGGTCAGATCGGACGGATAGATCGCCTGGTCGCAATTGTGGGTGGGTCGGTCAAGCATCAGGCGCCTCCAAGGACGTCAAGGTTGATCGGACGAAGGCACACCCTGCCATCAGCCTGCCTAGCCGTCATTTAAAAATGTTGCGACAATTTGATCTGTCGCTCCTGTGCCTAGCGCTTCTTGGAACGCAACGCCTCCACGGACATTGCTAGGCAACAGGAGATGTCAATGCCGATGTTCCGCTTTGAGACCACCGGGTTCGACCAGACCACCACCTCCGAGGAGGAGTTGGCGAGCCCCGACCTCGCAAGCCCGCGGGCAATTGAAAGGGCTCACGCGGCGCTGCTTGCAGGTGCCGCCACCGGTCTCGATCAATCTGGGTCCGTCACAAAGGTCTATGATGAAGCGGGTTACCTGGTCGCCACTGTCAATTTCTCAGACGTGATGCTCGACGATTCCCAGCAGCCGGCGATGAGCGATCCCCCCACCGAAGAGCCGGGCCTCGTGCGGTCAGGCTGACGGCACGCGGCGCCTTTCTATTCAGGATGACCTTCAAAACGAAGTTCGACTTTCTGAGAGTGTCCAATGCCGATTGTCACCGGAATCGTCTCTGCCTTGCTGATTCTCTTTGTGGTCCTGTTTTTGACTCACGCCGAGCGTGATCTCAAAAGCTCCCCGACGTTCTATCGCATAAGACGCCTGCTCTCCATTCAGTCTGGAAGGCCAGTCATTTTGGCCAATCGCGGAGGTCCCTATGATGGGGATCAGCGGCGGCTCCACGTTCGCTGAACGCTGGGATTTGAGTTCCTTGATTTCGTCGTCGCGCCGCGCGATGCGGCTCTCCAGGTTGGCGATACGCTCGGCTAAAAAATAGCGACCCACCATAAAACCGCTGCTGCCAAAAAGCATGGCGAACGAAGCAAAGGCGATGGGATTGGCCAGCACCAGCACAGAGTTGGCCTGGAGGAAATCGATGAGGTCTTGCATCGCTTCAGCCCCTCAATGCGCAACAACTCGCCCATTCCAGCCCGACCAGCCCTATGGATGCTCTCGCAAAGCGTTCGTTCGATCGACTGGACGAAATACCTGCGCCCAATGACCCTTCCCCTTGGGATAGCGCGACGCGCCAACACATTGGCATCACACCTACCTGGGTCGGTTGGCAACCGGCTCACGGCACAGCGCGATCTACGTCAAGCTAGGTCTGTTCGTGCCCTACATCGTCCCAGTATAAGGAATATATTCCTATGCCGTCAAGGCCCCATTGACTTCAATGTTCTTGTTTTGCGCACTTCTTGGCGGATTGGTACGGGGAGGCGGACCATGGAACTTCGCTTGAACTGAAGGCGCGGCGCATGAAGAACTGGCACGCGGTGTCGCGGCCGCTGAGGTCGCTCTCCTCGACCAGATGGCGGGCGAGCTCGGCGGGATCGAGCATGGCTGGGATCACCCCTTCACCGCCGAATGGCGACATGACATGGATGTTCGAGCGCGTGGTGGAACCCGCCACGCATGCCGCTAAAGCGGCTGCGACCGAGCTGTCGCATATCGGGCTCGAGCTGACGCTGGACCATGTCGGGCAGCATGCTGAGATGCGGGCGGAGGTCGCCGCGGCTCAGTCAGCGTAGTTCGCGAGCGAGGCGTGAAGTTTCAATACGCTGCGCGCCTCGCGTCATTGATGCGATCAATAATTGCCGTTGTAATAGCGGTCGTCGCAGGGCGCGGTGTAGATGCGGCCGTAGCGGTCCTGGTAGCGGCACATCTGTTCGCCGCGGGGCTGCTGCGGGGTGGTGGCCGAGCCGACGACGGCGCCGAGCAGCGCGCCACCGGCCGCGCCGATGACCGTGCTCTTGGTGTTGCCGCCGATGGCCTGGCCGACAAGGGCGCCGCCGGCGCCGCCGAGCAGAGCGCCCGTCGTGGCCCGCTGTTGTCCTTCGGTCTGAGACTGGCAGCCGGCAAGTGCCGCGGTCATGAGCATGGCGGCTATGGCTTTGTGAAAGGTCATGGAGGTCTCCCTTAAAGGTCTGAAATCCCTATCGATCGTCCCGTGCGGTCGCATTGCGGCGGAACGGGGGCACCGGCGCTCACGATATGAGACATGGTTTCTCGGGCGTTGATGGCGGCGCGCTTCCTGGCAAACGTCGATTTCCCAAGCTTTGACCGTCGGTCGAAGAAGGCTCCATTCGATACAAAGTGTCGACGAGTCTGTAACCCAATGGCAGCATCGGCTCGCTAGCATGGACGCTCGAGGGCTGAGCGCCCTGCCCTGTCTGGCGCACACTATGGAAGAGGCTTGCACGGCCAATCCAGCCACCGCGGATCCTCGAAGAGCCCGCGCCGCGCAGTATGTGCGCATGTCGACCGAGCATCAAAGCTATTCCCTCGACAATCAAAAGGATGCCATCCGCGAGTTCGCCGACGCTATGGGCTATGAAATCGTGGCCACCTACGCGGACGCCGGCCGCAGTGGCCTCAACATCGAGGGCCGTGCCGGCTTGCAGCGGCTTCTCAGCGATATTGAGACGAAACAAGCCGAGTTCGGAACTGTTATCGTCTACGATGTCAGCCGCTGGGGGCGGTTCCAGAACGTCGATGAAAGCGCCTCCTACGAATACCGATGCCATGTTGCCGGGGTTCGCATCGAGTACTGCGCGGAGCAGTTTGCGAACGATGGCAGCATCGGATCCGACATCATCAAAGCCATAAAGCGCAGCATGGCTGCCGAGCAGAGCCGCGTGTTATCGGTCAAGGTGTTCGCCGGCCAGTCCCGCCTGATCAAAATGGGCTATCGGCAAGGAGGTGCTGCGGGGCTAGGCCTCAGACGACTTCTCGTTGATCAGCATGGGCGGCAGAAATCCACGCTTGCCAGGAAGGAATACAAGAACCTCCAGACCGATCGCGTCATCCTTGTGGCTGGGCCACCGGATGAAATTGCAACGGTGCGCTGGATCTACAGGGAGTTTGTGAAAGCGGGGCGAACCGAGCTTCAGATCGCCCGGTCGTTAAACATGAGAGGCGTGTTGAGCGATCTCGATCGACCTTGGAAACGAGAATCTGTCCGCCAGGTTCTCAGCAATGAGAAATACCTCGGCAACAATGTGTGGAATCACCAATCATTCAAACTCAAACGAAAGCGGGTAAAGAATGATGCCGCCGATTGGGTCCGCGCAGACGGCGTGTTCGAACCTATTGTTGACCAGGCACTTTTCGAGCAAGCCAAGGCGATAATCTCTGCTCGCAACGCGAACTTGAGCGATGACCAGATGTTGGGCGCTCTTGCCAGCCTTCTGAAGCGCCACGGATCACTATCGGGTCCCATTGTTAACGCGGCGACCGAGTGCCCATCCGTTTATCGCTATAGGGCAAGATTCGGCACCTTGAGGCGAGCCTACGGACTGATTGGATATGATCGTACCCAGAGCTACCGGTTCCTTGATGTTAGACGGCGCCTTGTCGCAATTCTGGAAGAGATCCTTCAGACCATCGTAGCAACAATTGACGCTGCGGGTGGGTCGGCAGCGCACCAGGACGAGCCGGGGTTGCTGCGGATCAATGACGAGTTCACGGTATCCGTTGCTGTCGCGCGCTGCCGCCCGACACCGTACGGCTACCCACGTTGGTTGATACCGAAAGGGCGTGGTGCCATTGCGGATATGACGGTCGCGGCCCGCATGAATCCCGATAATCAAACGATCCGCGACTATCTTATTGCGCCTGCAACCGAAATCCGCGGCAAGCCCCTTAAGTTCGCGTTGAACAAGGCCCTGGCGTTCAACGCCTTCTTTTTCAAATCGCTCGATCCGCTGTTTGACTTGGCCGCACGCCACGTCATCAAGGCCGGCCCATGATGGAAATCGGGACCAACGAGATTTCGCTGCTGCGCCTCGACGCAATCAAGGTCACCAATCCGCGCACACGGGGCAAGAAGTCATTCCAGGATATCGTCACCAGCATCGAGAGTGTCGGCCTGAAGCGGCCGATCACCGTGACGAAACGGGATGCGCCCGAAGGATCCTTCACGCACGACCTGGTCTGCGGTCAGGGACGCCTCGAAGCCTTTCGGCAGCTTGGCCAGATAGAAATACCGGCCTTTGTGATCGAGGCGACAAAATCCGAGTCTCTGATCAAGGGCTTGGTTGAAAATTGCGCTCGCCGCTATCACACCGCCTACGATCTCCTTCGCGATATCGGTCGGCTGAAGGAGACTGGTTATACAGATGCAGAGATTGCCGCAAAGATTGGTCTCTCGACCGAATATGTGAGAGGCATCGCGCGCCTGCTGGCTCAAGGCGAACAGCGTCTGTTGCGCGCGGTCGATTCCGGCCAGATCCCACTGGCGGTGGCGGTCGATATTTCCAGTGCCGACGACCCCGGTATCCAAACGGTCCTTCAGCTCGCCTATGAGCGCAATGCGTTGCGCGGCCACAAACTTGCTATCGTCCGTCGATTGATCGAGAACCGGCGCCGGCGCGGGAAAGGCCTGGGGACCTCACTCCCCGAGCGAGCTGCGAAACCGTCCGCGGCAGCCCTGGTCAAAGCCTATCAGCAAGACATGGACCGCAAGCGTGCGCTTGTTCGCAAAGCCAATGCGGCGGGCAACCGGCTTCTGTTCGTTACCCACGCACTGCGCCAGCTCATAGCGGAAGAGACTTTCCAAGAGCTTCTGACAGCCGAGGGTTTGAACTCGATTCCGAAAAACCTGGCCATGCGGATCAGCAGGATCGAACCCGCATGACCTCAGAACACTTCGTCGTGCCTGTCATAAGATCGGCTTTCGAGCACGACACGATCCGGATTCGGCTCGCGGACATTCAACCGCTTCATCTCATTTCCAAGGATGCGAAGGCCTCTCCCAAGTACCAGCAGGTCAGTTCGTCCGTTCGCGAGATTGGCCTTGTGGAACCACCCGTCGTCGCACGAGACAAGGACACACCGGGCAAATACCTTCTGGTCGACGGGCACATGCGGCTCGAGATTTTACGTGAACTGAAGGCGATGGACGTCGAATGCCTGGTCGCGCATGACGATGAGGCTTTCACCTACAACAAGCGCGTGAGCCGTCTTGCCACCATCCAGGAACACTTCATGATCTTGAAGGCGATCGACAGTGGGGTGCCTGAAGAAACCATCGCCCGCACACTCAATGTCAACGTAGCCCAAATCAGGATGAAAAAGAACCTCCTGAAAGGAATCTGCCCGGAAGTGGCCGAGATGCTCAAAGATCGCTTCGTGCCGACAAACAGCTTCATCGAACTGCGAAAGTTGGCGGCCGTACGTCAGATCGAGGCAGCGCAGCTGATGATCGCGATGAACAAGTTTTCCGTCAACTACGCAAAGTCCCTGGTCGGTGCCACGCCACCGTCGCAACTTGCGGATACGATGCAACCGAAAAAAATCGTTGGTCTGAGCGACGCGCAGATCGCGCTGATGGAAAACGAGTCCGCCAATCTGGACAAGGAATACCGGATGGTCGAGGAGAGCTACGGAGCCGATCACCTGGATCTGGTTATTGCCATCGGCTTTCTTACCCGATTGTTGGAAAACGCACGTATCGTCAGATATCTCGCGAAGCGATTTCCCGAGATTCTTTCCGAGTTCCAAAAACTGTCCGAGCCGGACCGGTCATGAGCATGATCTGTCCGAGCGTGGCCGACGCTATTCGCAAGCTTGAAACAGCCCTATTTTCCATCGATAATATATAGCCGCTCGGGATGAGACTATCTCCTTGATCGTCGCCAGCCGGCCGCAACGGCCTCGGCTTCCGAGCAGAACCACCTTTCGCCCTTGGCTTCGGTGATTTTGGTGACGCTGTAAAATTTCTGTCCAGGCAGGTGGTAGATGCGCTCGCCGTCCGCTGAAATGTTGCCTTTGATGATGCAACCGGAGTTACCGCCGGTTGTTAAAAGCGGTGCCGGCGTGGTTTGTGCGCCGTCACTATGCTGCGCCCGCCAATCCCATGGGACTTGAAAAGATCCTACCCACAAACCGACCTTTGATGCCTTGGCCTTCGCCTGTTGCGAGGCATACGCACCGTTGCTGTATTTCGGCCAATCTAGCGCTTGACCGTGCTCGACCATCCATGTTGCCACGCTGGCGCCGTCAGCTCGCGTGCAGTCGCCAACGAAGCGCCCGTAACGGTCCCACGTGATGAATGCGCACTGGACCGGCTTGGATGCTGCCAGGAAGTCGTCCAGCGCTTCGGCGGAACGTCGGCCGCAAGGATATTCGAAACCCTTGGCGTCGTCGCAATATTGGCGGCTTTCCGGTGCGTCGATTCCGTTGAAGCGCACCCGCTGCCCGTGCACCTCAATTGTGTCGCCGTCGATGACGGAGGCCACGCCGGCAATCGCTACTGGTTTTGGCTTTGTCAGGTTTTGCAGATTGATTTCCGGCAACGATCCACTGTTGTGCATGATGAATTGCGTTGCCAAGGCAGCAGCCGCAGCTACCGTCACCAGCACGAGACGAAGCGGCACGCTTGCCCATCGTCTGGCGCGTGAGCGCTTCGCGCCAGTGCGCCGCCGCCATTGGTCAGAGCGATTGTCGTAGCGCGATCTGTCGATGCCGCTCACATCGCACCGCCCGGACGGCTCTCAGCGGACCGCTTTCCGCAATGTGAGCCGTCTGCCGCAACGCTACTGTCGATCGGGCAGTTGCCTGAGTGGCCGCCACCTGCGGAAGCCGGCGATTTGTACCGCTGGATCACGGCGACGCTGCGTTGGCCATCGCCTTCGATATGCGTGTTGTTGCTGTTGGGGTTGAAAAGGTCGACGGTTTGTAGAAGCGAATTGGTGTCGTTTGCATCACCTGCCGCAAGTGTCACCGTGTCGTAATTGTTCAAATAGTCGGCAGCACAGCCGGGCGCGACAGCCACGATTATCGCGACAAAATACAAACGCCACTTCATGAAGGCGCCCCCCAGCACCGAAGCTACAATGCGCTTTCTTTACTTTGTTGTCGAATCCGCTGGCGAATTGGCTTGCGTCAGATTGAATGCCGTTGCGACCGTGTTATAGAATTGGTCCGGGTTTATTGGGCGGGAAACATGCGAGCGCTGTTGATCTGTCTGTGCTTCTCTATGGCCAGCGCGCCTGCTTTTGCGCAAACATGCAATACGATTGGTAATTCGACGTTCTGCTCTAATGGGCTAAGTGCAAATCGCGTTGGCAATTCGACATTTTACAGCGACGGAACGACGTCCCAGCGCATAGGCGACTCTACGTTCTTCAGCAATGACGCGAATTGTCAGAAAATTGGAAACTCTAACTTCTGCAATTAAGCCGCCTTCTGCAATTAAGCCGCCTGCTTGTGGCTTATAGCAATCTGATCGGCTCGATAGGCCCCGCGTAGTCGTTGGGCTGCCGCATTTACCTCCCCGCCGACGCCATGGAACTGCCTGCCTAGACGTGGCGCTTGGCGATCTGCGCGAATGGTACAAGCGCGCGTGGTGCACCCCGTAAAATCCAACTGCTTCCGTGGGGTTACGGTAAGGTCAGTCCGCGAGTGGCCGCGCTACTTCCCTCGCTTTTCAATCTTTAGGTTTGGGAGTTCGGGTCGCTTGGACACCACACCAGCCTCCTTCAAGGCCGTGTATCCCACCTTCTTGAGGAGCTTCTCTGTTTTGGAGCGCGCCTTGTTAAGAGCGCTCTCACCTTTGACCTTGGCCTTGGGCATTCGTCCTCCATTTAGTTCGTTGTCGGTTGCCAGCAAATAGGATCGCCAGCGCTATGGCCCGTGATGTCAGATCTGAGGCTGCAGCAGTGATTGCGTCAATGACCGAAATGAGACGCATTGCAGACTGGCGCCTATGCGCCGAAAGGCGACCGTAAGCTTGCGGGACGAAAGGCGCGAATTGAGCAATTGCGCGCGGCACGCCGCATCTATGCCAAATAGAGATTTCTGTATCCGTGGATATCCCGAAGGCGATTTGCAATCATCTTACCCACGGCTTGTGGACTGTGCATTGCGGCCATATAGGAGCGGGCGCGCTCTCCGATGGCGCTGATCAAATCACTTTGCTCAGCCAGCAACGTCATGATCCGCGCGGCTTCGATGACATCGGGGTCCGCCCATTTCTGCCCTGGGATAAAATAAGGATACTGTTCAGGTTCCACGCCGATCAGCCGGTAGGGAATCGGAAATGCTGTCTGTGGGCTGACAAAGTCCTTACTTCCCGAGTAGTCCGTCGCGATGACTGCCTTGCCCATGGCCATGGCTTCGGCAATTCCCAATCCAAAGCCTTCCGAGCGATGCAACGACACAAAGACATCGCACGATGCCGTCAGGCTGTACGTTTCGGATCGAGTCAGAACCTCGTCGATCAGGATGATCCTCCTGTCAGTTCGTGCCAGGCTGCGAATTGTATTCAGGATCGCCTTTTTTTGCGGGCTGCTTCCCATTGTCTTGATGACAAGGGACACCCGACGATCGCTGTCTTGCCCGAACGCGTGCAGGTATGCCTGCAGGACGGCATCCGGGTTCTTTCTGTCCGGGTAGGAAGAAAAATCGAACGCAAAGAGAAATGCGGTCGAGGTGGCGGGAATATGAAATCGCTCCCGGTTCGGCGCGACGTCGGGCGGGATGGATATGGCGACCGGAATATGCGTAACGGGGCGATCCGTCCCTGCCAGGAACGCGTCGCGGACAAAGGTCGTGGGAGCCCAGATTTCGTCCACTTGTTGCAAGGCGTCCACCCACTGCCGATTGATGTTGGGCAACTCCCAGAACGGACGCACGACATTGTATCTGTTGGGAAGTATGTTGTTGCCTATTCCCTCGATGGTCGATCCCAGCATGTCGGCGTTCACACAGAAGACGTTCACCGTTTTCGATGGTCGCTCGACAACCCGAGACGCCAGGGCCCGATCGCCACGTGACGAGATCACCTGCTTATCAAAGTTTGTGACATCGTAGTCGATGCTGGCACTTTCGATCGAGCATGCCAAGAGACGCATGCTTTCGCCAACGCCCGTCTCCGAAAAGGGATAACCGATCAGAGACAGACCGGGCACGAGAGTGGCCTGCGTCGTGGCATCAAAATTGGTGGGCCATCCGCGCCGCATGAGCGCATCGAGAACCTGCCTTCGCCTTGCCTTCGGTACCTTTCTGTAGAGCCATCTGATATGGGGCTCGGCCCTCAGCAGGGCTCGATAGACACCACGCGCTACACGCCGCGTGGCGATCGATACCGCTTTGCCTGCAGCGCTTGTCACGCCTTCGGCGGTCGTGATGGATGAGCCGAGCCGATCAATTCTCTTGGCGACAGTGTCAATGAACCGCGCTGGAATTCCAGCCGACGTGGCACCGCCGGCGACATACCAGTCGGCGAAGTTGACCTGCGCCTGGGCTTCCCTGAGCGGGAAGTGGAACTGCAAATCCGGCCGCGCCGCCCAAAGTGTGCGCGCGAGTTCCGTGACCACGCCACCGGGATTTGGATCGACATCGGCTGGACGGTCGAGATAGTCGGTCATGACGGCGAAGGGGTCACCTTCGATCGGCTCAAGCTTCTCGCGAAACAGTACGCGCGCCAGGATCGGAATTGCGGTTCCGTCGGCGAATGTCCCGAAGCCGTAGGGTATCGAAGAAAATCTGCTGGCGCCGTGATCTTCCAGTTGCTGGTGATAGTCCGCCAGCAAGGTCGCCAATTCCCGGGTGGAATTCGGCTTCCAGCGCTGTTGATGCTTGGAGAGGACACTTCGATCGCTGGGCATGATGCCGCTGAAGTGGAAAAAGGCCAGGGGCGAACCATTGACGTCGTATTGGTCGCCCTTCTTCGTGATGGTGCGCGAATCCAGGTTCCAGTACGCCACGTTGTAGGCCGGATCGCGCAGGATGTGCGTGCCAGGGCAATAGGCCGGCCAAAGGTCCATGAATTTCTGATCGACGAAAATCCCGTCGGATATCCGGGTCCAGACACATTCCTTCTGCAGGCGCGTCTCCCACCATTCCAGCAGGGCCAGCGTCTCCTTCGTCTTGGCCAGGGCCAGAAATCCCAGATTGTAGACGCCGGCGCGCAGGAAGGTCAGGTCGTTCGGACTCTCTGCATGAAGGTTGGGGTCGAGCGCGTGCGGCGTCAGTATCGAGGACGCTCCGGCGTCAAACGCCGCCAACAACTCGTCGAAGCGACGATAGGCGAAGATGTCGGGATCGAGGTAAATGACGCGATCAAAACCTTCGGCGAACAGTCGACGAAACATCGTCGGCTTGATGGCCGTGTTCAGCTCCATGACATCGTAGCGAAAACTCAGAGCACGACGATCCGGAAGATCGAGATCGTCGAAAAAAACATGATCGTCGAACTCGGGGAACGCGTCCTTTCCCAGGTCGCCGCGAGGCGTGTCGCATATTGCGATCACACATGAAAAATCGGGATGATGACGGGCGAAGGAGGATGCCACGGTCCGGGAATAGTGGAGGTAGTTCCACGACGAAATCGTAAAAAACACATTCCTCATACTTGGCTCGAATCTTCCCTCGCCTGTACATTAGAAACTTCGCCATAGCGCATGCGTTGAGCCGCCACAATTCAAACGCGGGAGGACAGGCGTGGCAAATGAGCCGGCATCGACAACAGGCATCACGGCCCACGACTGTGGGCATCAAACAAGGCTGGTCAAGTACCCGGTGAAAGGAGGAAGTCTCGCGGCGAATCGACGGTCTCGATGCGGATCGGAACTGGGGTCATGGTAGGGTCCAAGTTGAAGCTATTTGGGAACGCTTCGACACGGCGCGCTTCAGTAGCCCCACATCTGGTTCAGATCACGTCCGATCAGGTCGCTGGTTATGGCGACCTCTGCCGCGAACAACTCTTTCAGGTCGCTCGTTACTTCATCCGAAACAGCGATTTTTGTGCCCTTCGCGCGATTGTCCCAAAATCTCTGGCTGACTTTGATGCCCAGGAACCTCTGCAGATCCTGTTCCCATATCCCCTTCTCCCAGAAGCGGCGCGGCCTTATCAGATCCTCATAGATGAGGACCATTATCTGATCTCTGGGAAAGAGATCATAGTAGCGGCGCAGGTTGCTGCCATAGAACGAGTGAGCGATATTCAGAGACGCCGAGTACCAGGAATTTTCCTGATGTTGCGCGCTTTTTATCTCGGCGAGCCCGGCTCTCAGATAAGCATCGATATCAAGCGCGAGTTCCGGGCCGAGGGACGCGTCTATTTTTGCCTTCATGTGTCTGTATTGCGAAATCACACGGCTGACGGGCTCCCGCAGCGTTGCGATGATTTTTGCTTCGGGGTTGTAGGACTGTATCCGTTCGGCCGCCCGCCGGCTTGAAAGGTAAACCGGCGAGATGTCCGCCAGATGGCGGCAGTCGCTGCGTGCGTCGGCGAAGCGCGTTTCATAGCGGGCTTCGGTCACATCGGCGTCGATACCGAAGCCGTTAACTTCCTTTTTCCGGGGGTATGAAAACTTTCCGCGTGGCGCCAAGCATTCTGGCCAGACTGCTGGTGGCTGTTCGCGGCGCACCGATACCGATGAGATTTGCCCGCCTTGGGGGCTGCTCGTTCAATGCCAGCAATTATACCTCTCGGGACGGCCGGTAAACCAGGCGCGACTGCAGCACTCTAAACGATCCTGTTGAAGCGCCAAGACGATCGTTGTCGAACGCGGTGCGCGCCCCTATGACCTTTGGCAGAAAATCACAACGGGGAAGATTGTTGGCGATTGGGGCGATCACGACCCGTGTCCCGGACCAGGCGGCTTCAAAGCCGGCGTTTCGGCGCAGCCGCGCCCGCGATGCGGCCGTGGCGCTGCTGCTCGGGCTTCTTTCCCTTCTTGTCTACAATGCAAACCTGCGCTCGATAACCGCGGCTGACAGCTATGCAGCGCGCTACCTGCCCTTTTCAATCTGGCAGAACCACAGCCTGACCCTGAACCCAATTCTGACCACCGTCGCTCAGGGACGAAAGCCCCCGGCGACGCTGGAGAAAGGCGACACGGCTCACTGGATTCTGAAGGTTCGTGGAGACAACTATGTCTCAAAATTTCCCATTGTTGTTCCCGTCATCCTCTCCCCGTTTTACCTGCCGGCCGTCATCTATCTGAACCATCATGGTTCCGATCCGCTGGTTTTCGACAAAGTCGCACGCATCATGGAAAAGCTCTGTGCTTCTTCCTTGGCGGCGCTGTCGGTCGCTCTGATCTATCTGCTTTTGCGACGGCGCACCGATGAAGGCATGGCTGCCATTCTCACGCTGCTTTATGCATTTGGCACGACGACGTGGGTCATCAGCAGTCAGGCTCTGTGGATGCACGGGCTCGCCCAAGTCCTGATCGTGGCCACGATGCTGTTGCTCACGGGACCTGCGACAGCGTGGCGGATTTTCCTGGCAGGTCTGCTTTGCGGACTTATCGCGGCAAACCGCCAGCCCGATGCCATACTGGCGGCCGGGTTGGGTCTCTACGGCCTGTGGTGGGCCGGCCGCCTGCGCCCTTTGTTCGTCCTGTCGGGCCTGATCCCTGTCGTTCTGGTCCTGGCCTACAACATCATGCTCGTCGGCAATGTTGCCGGAGCTTACGCGGTCCATGTCCGACCCGACAATTTCAACGACAGCATCTTGGGCGGCCTTGCTGGCCTGCTTTTCAGCCCGACCCGAGGGCTATTCGTATTTTCGCCCTTCCTGCTGTTCGTCCTGATCTTTTGCCGAAAAATAGCAAGCGAGCGCCTGGGGCGGGGACTCACCGCGGCCGTTGCCTGCGCCATGGTCATCCAGTTGCTTCTCTACGCGATGATCGATTGGAGGCAGGGCCTTTCCTGGGGCCCGCGGTGGCTGACAGACATGCTGCCCATGCTCATCTGGATGCTTCCGCCCGTGGTCCAGGCGCTTTCCCGCAGCTGGCGGGTGGCATTCGCACTTGCATCCCTTGTGGCGATTTCGATCCAGACGGTTGGCGCGTTCTGGTACACGGGCGTTGCCGATATACCTATCATCTCCACCCAGGGACCAGACCGGATGCGGCCCGCATGGGACATTCGCAATGCCGCCTTTGTCGCGGAACTCAGGCATCCACATGTCCAACCCGACCTGATCGTTGATCTGCGTGGCAATATCGATGCCGTAAATATCCTGCCCGGCGAGCCGAGCACTGGCGCAGAAGCACGCCGACAGGTCGAGATCTTGGGATGGGCACTCATCAACAACCATTCCCCAAGTGACGTCGCGGTGTTGATTGATGGCCGGCCTGGCGTCGGAACCAGGGACTTCTTCTCGCGGCCCGATGTCGAAAAGACGCTTGGGCAATCGAGCCCAGCCGGATGGCGGCTTACCATGCCAATCGATCAACTGGCTCCGGGGGAGCATCTTCTGGCGGTATTGGTGCGCGCTACCGAAGGCGGCGAGCCGCGTCTGCTGAAGCAGACGTCACTGTTCGTCACGCAGGGCAACGAGGCTTTCGAGCATGTCACGGATCTGCCGAGCGCAGCACGGCGCGCCCGGCAGATGCTGTCCAGCCGTCAGCAGGCCAGCGGTTATTGGCTGACGGCATATTCGGCCGCAACGCGCTTCGAGCAGCCGCGCCAGGAGATGAATACCTATCTCAATGCCGTCATCCTCGATGTGCTCAATCCGGTGGCCGAAGCGGCGGGTGCAAACGACATGCTGGCAAGAGTGCGCCAGTTCCTGACCACCCAGATCGAGCAAAGCGGGCTTGTGCGCTATCATGGACGCCCGGACGCGCCAACGATTGGAACTCTTGGCTGCGCCATCACGCCGGATTCGGATGATACCGCGCTCACCTGGCGTGTCGCGCCCAGCGACAGGATGGAATTGCTGCAATCCGCGCTTGCCACGATGACAGAATTCAAGCGGGCGGACGGCCTCTATCGGACCTGGCTCACGTCGCGTGACAAATATCAATGCCTTGATCCTGGACATGACCCCAACCCGGCCGATGTAGGGATCCAGATGCATATCTTCCTGTTTCTCGAACAGGTGGACAAGCCAGCCGCGCTCTCGCTCTGCGAAGCGCTCTCGCGAGAGGCGGCCGACGACGATATCTGGGTCTACTATGCCGGTGCGCCGCTGATGATCATGCTGCGGTTGGCGGACCTGGAAAAGGCAGGGTGCGTGCCGCAATTCCCGCAAGCGCGATTGCGCACTGAAACGCCCGGCCAGGAGATCTGGGTTCGGGCCGCGGAGCAGCTTCGGCGAATGGAGACCAGTGGCGGCTCGTATGAATTCTATCAGCAAACCAGCGAATTGCTGCGTGGGATTGCGGCGGACGACTTCGACGTGCTTAGCCGCGCGCCTCCGCTCCTCTACCACAATGATCTCACGGCGACCGTAAAACGCTTCTATTGGTCACAGGATTTCGGATATGCGCTCTGGTTGCGCCTCTATTTCGAGAATGAGATCATGCTGGCGAAGCTTCCCTGTGCCTCTGGCGGCCCAAAACAGAAGTGCGGGTGACAATTGACGAAAATCACGGCGGACACAGCTGTTCAAAGTCGCCCCGCAGCCTATCGGCTGGCGGCACGCTGGTTGTCTTGCATCCGGTTCGACGAAGTCGCCGCGCTCCAGGCGACACCGCTGATCGGCGCGGTTTTTTCAGTTGGGTCACTCTCGGTGACTCATGTCCTGGCCCTGGCTATCATGATGGCCGCAAACATCTGCCTGGTGGCTCATGTCTTTGTCCTCAACGACTGGTCGGGAATCGACGGTGATCTCAAGGACCCGGACCGAGCCAACAGAACATTTGCCGCAAAAGGACTGACGCGAACCGAAGTCGGCTACCTTGCAGGGTTGTTGCTCGCGGTCAGTCTTGTCCTGTTTGGACTGCTCAACACGAGAGTCGTCCTGCTCGCCGCGATGATCGCTGGGCTAAGCGTCCTCTATTCAGCCCCCGCCTTTCTTTGGAAAGGGTCTCCGCTCCTCAACTCGGTCCTCCATTTCGTAGGCGGGTCCGTACATTTCCTCCTAGGCTATTCGGCTTTCGGCGCCATTGATGTGCGGGCGCTTGTTGTCAGTGGTTTCTTCGGACTTGTATTCACCGCCGGCCATTTCACGCATGAGGCAAGTGACCATGAGGTCGATCGCATCAACGGGATCAGGACGAACGCCGTGGCTTTCGGCAAGGCAAGGAGCTTCGGCGCCGGCCTCGTTCTCTTCATCCTGGCATATGCGTTTGTGGCTACCTTGGGTGCGCTCCGATTGGTGCCACCGGCACTCGTCTTTGCCGCCGGGCTCATTCCGGTGCATCTTTTTGCTTCCTTCCAGGCCGTGCGGGCCGGTCTCACGCGTGAAAGTCTCCGCCGGTTGCAACGATGCTACCGGGTGCTGTTCGCCACTATTGGCATAGTCATGACCGTGGCGGTCGTCCTGTCTTGACAGGGATCGTCGGCTCCGGCGGAAGCCGACATCAGAGACCCGAGGTTTCATGCTTTCTGTAATCATACCGGTCTACGACGAAGTCGCGACGTTGCCACTCGTGCTGGCGATGGCAAGTGCGGCGCTCCCCATGGTGGAGAAAGAGATCATCATCGTCGACGATGGATCCCGAGATGGTACGCGAGAGTGGCTTCGGGCCAATTTCCCAGCCGGCGTCCGCAATGGCACCTGTATAACCGTCGGGGTCGACGGAGACCTCGTCGTCGCGGATGAATCGGCGTCTGCCCGCGTCACGATGGTGCCGCTCTACCATGATTCAAACAGCGGAAAGGGCGCTTGCCTGCAGACCGGGCTGGCGACAGCCAGCGGCGATGTCATTGTGGTTCAGGACGCGGACCTCGAATACGATCCCGCGGATTGGGCCGTCATGTACGACCTCATCAATCGACGCAAAGTGGCGGACGTTGTCTACGGCTCACGGTTCTACGGCCGGCCTCATCGCTCGCTCTATTTCCATCACTATGTCGCAAATCGCTTCATCTCATTGGTGTTTAATCTTCTCTACAACCAGACGCTCACCGACATCGAATGCTGTTACAAGATGTTCACACGGGAGGTCTTGAAGCACTTGCGTCTGACCTGCAACGATTTTGGTTGCGAGATCCAGCTCAGTGCCCAGATCGCCTTGGCCAACCGCTGGCGTATTTATGAAGTCGGCATCAGCTATTTCGGCCGCACCTACGAGGAGGGCAAGAAAATCGGCTGGCGCGATGGCCTCAAGGCGATCTGGTACCTCGTCCGCTTCCGGCTCTTTTCCTAAACCGCCGCCGTATTGTTATAGGAATGCCGGGCTGTCAGCGCCTGTTAGCCGAGTTGATTTTCTTCAGTTCGGCCTCGAGCGTCTTGGCGTAGATTTCCATCTCGGCCCGCGACTTTTCGAGACCCTTCGCGTATTCAGTCGCGGTTTCATTCGCGGCCCGCATCTCGGCTAACGTGCTTTCAAGGGAGTTCGCGTAGCGAGCGGCCTCCGAAGCGCTCTTCGAGCGCTCTTCCAAGGCAGCCTGCAAGCTGCCTACATATCGGCCGACCTCACCTGTCAAGCCGGTGGCTATGATCGCTTGAGTGGTCTGTCGCTCAAGAATTGCTCGACCGCCAAGCCGTTCCAGATCTCGGTTGAGCCTGCTTTGCTCCAACTCCGTGCCGATAAGGTAGTCGCTAAGGGGAGCCAGAGCCGAAGACGGTAGCGAGTCGATCACGGACGCTATCACGCGTGCATTGGTGTAGGGCCGCGTCGAGCGCAGCATGCTGGCCTTGCGTATCCGGTACCAAAGCAGAGGCTCAGGCAGGCTCAGGATGCGAAATCCAGCGACGGCAATTCTCAGATGCATCTGCCAGTCTTCGTAGGTGACGCCGTAAATTTCGTGGAAGCCGCCGACCTGGTCAAATATGTCGGTTCGATAGATACCCGAGCAGTCGCCGAAGCAGTTGTGGATAGAGCCGAGGAGAATTGGGCCTGCCGAAAAATAATGCTCCGTTCCGTTCCCATGCGTCGCAGCGTTCGGCGGCTGGGTTTCATCATGGAAATGTTTGATCCCGCAGGTCACCACATCGGCTTTGGACGTTCGGGCGGCGTTGCAAAGGGTCCGGACCATGTCTGGAAACGCCACATTGTCGTCGTCAAGCAGGATGACGAACTCGGTCGTCGCCGCCCGTATGCCGGTATTGCGAGCGGCGCCCAGGTACCCGTTCTCCTGCCTTACCAATTTCAGGTTCAGCGCGCGATACCGATCCTCGACCGTCTCCAGATATCGCCGGGCCTCAGCGCCTCTGCTTCCATCATCGACCACGACAACGGAAAAGCCTTTCTCCGTCTGCCGCATCAAGCCCCGCAGGTTCTGTTCCAAGAGGCGCGGCTGCTCGTACGATGTGATGAGGATCGTGGTGTCGCCTGCATCCCTTCGCGGCGTTGGCTTGACCGACGTTCCGGTCTCCGGCAGCATCCGCTGAAAGGCCCGACACCAATCGTCTTCGGACGCCACATTGCCGATTGAGAGCGTTGTGATCGTCCGCCATCCTTGCTCGGTCATCCATTGGGCGATCTCAGGGCGCGGCAGGATGACGAAATCGGCAAACTCGACTGCCATTTTCTCCAGATACTCGATGCCGATCGTCATGAGGTTCGACGGAAACTCGCCGTGCTGCTGCCGGCTGCAGCCGGAGCTTCCCATGGCCACCACGGCGAGCGGCACTCCGCCAAAGGCCAGATCTGTCTCTTTGGCGACGGCACTGGCGTAGCCCAGGCCATCCCGATCCTGAAAAAGAACCGCATCGAATGCCTGGCCGCGGGCGTATCTGAGCAACAGGATTGTCGATGCCAGGAACGAGGGCTGGATCGGAGGGTCATCGATGTCGAGATATTCAACGCCGAAGCCATGGCTTGCGGCGAACTCGGCAAAGGTGTCGACATCCGCCAGCTGGAACGTGCCGATTTCGACGATGGAGACATCGATATCGCTGGCAATGGCAGCGTCGATCGCGGTCCTCTCATCCTTGGCGCCGGGAGCAGGCTTCCAAAACAGGTCGCCGACAAGACATAGTCTTCGACGGCCCTGCCCACGACGCATGACCCTTATACAACGCTGGCTGCCGCCGATTATGGGCTGTTGCGAGATGGGATGCCGGATGCCGTCATGGATCTCATCGAACGACTGCCTTACCGCGCTGAAAACGGCAGGATCGGGCTGGTGGCCCTGACCGGCGCCGCGCAGCTCGGCGAAGACCGGAGCGATCCATGCCGACCAGATGCCTGGACGCGAGCCAAGGTCATCGGGTTCGCGATGGTGCCGCAGCTCCTGCGAAAGAAAACTGTCGATTTCGGAGGTAGCGTCAGCGATGGAGATTGGCCACGGGATATCGAGGTCATCACTCAGGCGGGCCGCGACGGATCTCCAGTCGTCAAGCAGTTGCGCATAATCGCAGAACGCCCGGTCGATCGTCCGCGTATGCTCCTCCGCCGCCAGATTGTAGCGCAACCATACCAGACCGCCGCGCTCCAAAGGCCAGGACTGCCTGTCTCCCGCCTGGCCCTGCCGCTTGGCCAGCGACAATGCGACTTCCGCCGGATTGCGCGAGATGATCGCGGCAACGCAACGTATATTCAGCTTGGCCAACGCGGCCTGCCATAGCGGGAACAGCAGTGCGATGCGTGGGTCTTTCAACACGAAGAGCGGAGCGTCTCCGTATTCAGCGACGATCATGTCTTTCAGCGTGTCGACGAAGGCTGTTGCCGCAGGCGTTTCCAGCCAGGCAGGAGACGGCCCGTGGACATCGTTCACCGGTGATCCAGCCAGGTCCAGGATCTGGTCGTTGAGACGAATTGCGGCTTCGGGCTCCCAATGGCCGGTCTCATTGCCCAATTCCTCAACGTAGAGGTTTCGCGGCAGGGACGCGCCCAGAAGGCTGAGCATTCGCGTCAAGGCGGACGTACCGCTGCGATGCATTCCAACGACGACTATGGCGGTTCTGCTGGTCACGATATTTCCACCGATACATGCTTGCTGGGCGGGCGGATGTGATCGACCGTCACGGGAGCATGACGCCTGCGCCGCCCAAGCGCTTTCGGTTCAACATCGCTGAGATCCCGCAGGAATTCGGCTGGTCTGTTGGCAACCACAGGATGCACAGGCATAGTCGCCTGGCAGTGTTGTGGCCGACATGGCACTTTTGGATCAAACCTTCATCTCCTGATTGACGCAGGACTTTGGCTGGAGATTAGAGAGATGCACTACCAAGCACCAGCGTCGAGTTCGGCTGAAAGGGAGCGTGCTCAGGCGATCGTCGCAAAGGTGCCGCACTGGCATCACAAATTCGAAGTGTTCCCTGGCGTGGTGACTCCAGGCAGCTACGATCCTCAATTTCTCCTCGAAAAACTGCAGTTGCCGACCGATATGACCGGCATGCGGGCGTTGGACATCGGCCCTTCGGATGGGTTCTTTTCCATGAACATGGCGCGTCGTGGAGCCCAGGTCACGGCAATCGACTACCGGGCCAAGGATGGTCACGGATTTGGGGCCATGGAGCGCCTTACCGGCCTGGAGTTCGATTACAGGCAGATGAACCTGTACGACATACCCGCTTCGGATCTTGGCGAATTCGATCTCGTACTGTTTCTAGGTGTCCTTTATCACCTACCCGACATGATACGCGCGCTCGATATCGTAGCGCGACTGTGCCGTAGCCGGCTGCTTGTCGAAACGCAGTTTGAGCCGGAACTGATGCCGGGTGTGGCGGTGGCGCGATACTACGAAGCGGGCACTCTGGCCAACGACATCACCAACTTCTGGGTGCCCAACAGGGAATGTCTCTTTGCGATATTGCGGGATACGGGCTTCCATGTGAGAAGAGAGGATAGCTGGGGCAAGCGCCTGCTGATTGATAGCTCGCGCTTCAAGATAAACACCAAGAAGATGGACCTCGCTTACGGCTTGGTTCCGGGTTAACCGCCAACCACGTTGGCTGGCAAAAATTGGATAGCCGCAGGACAAGGTCCAGCCTGCGAATCAACGCTACTGGACGAAAAACGCGCATGCGAGTTGCCGGAAAGGCGTAAAAGGGGCCGAGAGCGGACTGTCTGCTCTTGGCGCGGTGGGGCGGAATATCAGCCACTGTCAATCGCGAGATAGCCGTCGACGATGCCTGTGCTCCTGCCCTGCCGGTAGGCCAGCCCGCCTGCGAGATCCGCAAAAAGGTGGCCAACGACGGGCTGACCGCCGAGACTTTTGCGTTGTCGGACGACGGCGCCATGCGATTGATTGTTTGCCACAGCGGCCGTCCTCCGCCTCTCTACGGGAACAGCTCGCGAACCGAGATCATCGATCGCCGCTCTTCGGTGCCGCGCCTGAACTTCGCCGCGATCACCTCCTCGAGCGAGATGCGCCGGCGTAGCGCCTCGAAGACGTCCATGCCGTCCATAAGGATGACGCGCTTCGCGTTGAAGGCGACTAGCCCTTGGTCCGTGAAGCCTGAATAGGAGACGAACAGGCCCCGCGTTCCCTCGAAGCCATCACCTGCTTTCTCCTGGAAGGAGCGCAACGCGGCGGCATCCGTCTTGGCATTCGTCCACTTCGCCTCGATCAGATAGATAGAGCCTCGGTGCTCGAAGCTACCGTCGATCTGCTCGCCGATCTGCTTGAACGAGGCCCGCGCATCGAGTCCCCATGCATCGAACCATTTCTTCAAGAAGCGCTCGAACGCATAGCCACGCGCTTGGGCGGCCTCGTCCATCGCCGTCATCGCCATGAATTCTGCTTCGAGCGCCACCAGCTCGCCGGCGCTGGGCCCCTTGGGCACGGGTGATGTCGGCGCCGCCGGTGCTCGCTCGTCGAACCCCGCCGGCAACGGCTTGTAGCCGAGCTTGACCACCAGCGCGCTTAAGCGCGCCCGAGAGTTCAGGACCGTGTCCGTCTCATTATGATCGAGTCGATATGTCTCTCGGTATTCCCACAGCGCGTGGAGCGCCCGAGCGACGTCGGCATTCGATGCTACTTCGAGGAATCCCCGAAACATCTTGCCCTTCGACCCACCGTGAATGGCGTAGCGGTCGTGGAAGATGTCGATGCCCAGGTCGCGTTGGAAGAACGAGCCAAACCGAGCGACACTGAAGTCTAGCACATTGCCGCTGTACATGCCGAAGATACTGTCTATCAGCTTCATGTCGGTCGTCGAGAGCTGCGCCATTATTGACCTCCTGATTCATGGAGCCCACTGTACAGGAGCGATGGTTGTCGTGGAAAATTCCCCTAGGAAGTATTCCCGGCCGAGATCGATCAGGCGGTCATAGCCAACTTGATGCTATTCGCGACGCTAGTGTCGACCCACCGCTGCGACCTGGGCCATCGCCGGTGATGACGACAATGACGTAAGGATGTAGCTCGTTAACCCACGTTACGCTTCATCCACTCATCGAAATTTGCTAGGCATCTGCCGGGGGATTTGACTAATGTTCCGTCAAGGCAGAGCCCGCTAGGCGCTACCCACAAGTAGGAGAATGGCTATCGCCTCGCCTTCCGCCAGCCTGCGGAGCGCGCTTCCTCTTCGGAGCAAAACCACCGCTCGCCATATTCCGGCCGGATGATCGTCTGTGAATAATACTTCTGGCCCGGGACGTGATAGATATGCTCCCCGGTGTCGATGCTGACATTTCCCTTGATGTTGCATCCAGTGGAAAAGAGCGACGTGCTCGGAGCCGCGTCAGCTGCTTCGGGTAGTTGCATCAGGCTAGGAGCCGCGCCGATGATGCCCGGGTTCTGCGAGAGAACCACCGCCACGGGCGCCAAGATCAGCGCGAACAGATACTCTATCCGCCACAAACCGCGCCGCCGCTTGGTGGCACGTTTGCGCCAGCGGTTAGCCTGGTCTGCTCCTTCATGACGCTGGACTTTGCCCACGCCCCTCACTCCCCGATAGGAGAATGCGACGTTTGCGGCTTTGAGTCTATAAGCTGGGTCTGATTGACGGGACCTGTGGTGTTCCACCGGATGAACGGGACTTCCGCCCCGGTGACTTCGCGCACGGCTTTCAATAGCACCTCATGCAAGACACGCGTAGCCCGGTAGTGGTCACAATGCGGCGATATGAACGGTTTGACGATGCTTAGGTGAAGCGCTTCTGCTGCCACCAGAAAGCGATCGATTTCAGCCTGCGATAACTGCTTTGAGGGTTTTGATCTAGCCATTGCGACACCTTTTGAGAGTCGCCCCACCCGAGGACAATATTCCTATTACCGAGGCGGTATGTAAAGGATCAACGTGCTGTCCGCCAATTTTGTCAACCGCCATCCTTGCGACGACGCATCGCCTCGCGGATCACTTCGAAGACGCTTTCGACCTCGCCGTTGATTTCATCGGCGCTGATGCCTTCCTTCTCAGCCGCAGTCATCAACTGGTCTGCCAGGTCGCTGGCGGCGATCGGATCTCCCCGCGCTACAATGGGCAGTTGCTGGGCCACCCAACCGTCGAGAAACTTCAGGCCGCGAGCGCTCATTCTGTCAATCCTGGCTCGTAGTGAACAATGGCATCCAGGATCGTCTGACTACTTGGCCTGGACGGAGCCCGCGCCGCTACGTTCGAGTCCGACTTGCGGAAGATCTGCCAGAAGTGAGTTAAAATTCGCCGATCTGCTTTAACTGCAAAGACAGAAGATTGTGCGATCTGCATAGCACTTACTGTGAGGTGTCGACTATGCGAACTGCTCCAGCTTTGATCTTGGCACCGCTCCCAGCCATGGTGTTGTCGGCGGTTACGCTGAGCCACAATAGGCCTCGGTACGGTCTTTTGGAAGCTTTGATCATGCTGATGATAATTGCATACGCGTGGGAGATGATTGTATTTCTGCCAGGCCACCTGCTTCTCAGGCGGGCCAAGAAAGTTTCAATAATCGACTATCTGCTGCTCGGATTCCTTGGTTTCGCTTTGCCGATGCTGGCGTACATGATCTATCGCTCGCCATGGCGGCTGGGGCCTGAAGTCGTCCTGTCCAGCTACTGGGGAGTCTTAGGGTTGATTTCCTGTTGGCTGTTTTGGTGTCTGAGAAAGCCGGGAGAAGGCGCCAACAATACGGCTACAACGCCACAATAAAAAGCCCGCCGCTCTGAGGGGAGAGCAGCGGGCCAGGGTCTGGGTGCTGGGATCAACCAGCATAGGTCAACGAGCGGCGGTGGGGTTGGTTGCGAATGCGCGGTTCGTTAAGGCCAAGCGGGAGACTATCGCCGGTCTTGCATGTTCATCGCAATAACCAATCCGATAGTGCCACCTACAATAGCGCCGAAGATGCCGCCAAAGAGAAGTTGACCCAGCGCTCTACCCAAATCGAAGGTTTCGAATTTATCTGCCAATTTGGCAGTGATGACCAAGCCGGTCGGAAATCCGATCACTATTCCAAGAAGCAAACTGACTGCTTTCATCGAACTTCCCTTTATCAGGGGTCGATCTTAATGGCATGGCTTGAATTCAAAATACGTTAAAGTCATATGGCAGATGTCGGAATTTCAGGTCGGTGGGTGTCCCATAGACCGAACCGAGGTCTTGCCGCAGATTGTCAAGCCGTCGGCAGAACTCAGTGGCCTGCTGATTGATTGTAGACGCGGTTGCGTTCCATCCACTCGTTTCGGTCGACCGTGCCAGTCAGAGAGGGTCCGCCGTATCATCCCAGTCAAACCTTGCGAGGAAGCTTAACGTGGCCCTTGTCCGCGACCTCCACCCCGAGGTTTGCGAAAGCCTTTCCTTTGAAGACGACGGGAGCAATAACGCCAGTCCGATAGGTCCAAACCTGTGTCCTTCTGATTTGACCCTTCGGCCTGCTGACGCAACGTCGATCGAGCGGAAGGCGAGATTTCGCCTCCAGGACCGGTTTCGCAACGATGAACCTAGGTGATTGGTCTTGGTACGCCCAAGGAGAATCAAACCCCTGTTCCTGCCGTGAGAGGGCAATTTCATATTATAAGGCGAGCACCGCGAGGCTCGTTTTCGAGCTTTCCTTCCGCGTGTAACGCGCAACGTCGCGAAATCCTGTGGCTGACGCGCCGATATCGTGCGGTGCGGCCTTTCTTCCGCCATCCGAGGAGCGTCCATAACCCACTTTCACGTTTCTATTGAGTAGCGCAAAGGAGTTCACATGGCTGCTACCGCAGTTCTGGTCTGGTATCTGGTAATCGCCGGCCCGCAGGGCGGCATGGTGGTGCTGCCCAGCACCTTCGACAAGCGCGAGCAGTGCACCGCCGCCATCGCCGAATATCAGAAGCAGCCGACACCCACCGGCTGGTCGGTACAGTGTGTACCGAGCGCCTCCCCCTTCACCGACAATGGATCAGCCGAATAGCTGCGTTGTCGCTTACCGGCTTAGTGTGGCGGCAAGTAAAACCCGCTGCCTGCTGTTGAGCGGGCTGCGGGCCTTTAGTTTCGGCGGGTGGAGGCCCGCCGGGCTGCAAATGTGCCGTTCGCTGCCGACCCCGATGGTTAGCCGCCTTAGCTCGGATTGGCGACTTACGGATTCGTAAGGAAGGTTTCTTCGAGGAAGGTGGTAGTGATACTGCGGCTCATCAAAGGGCCAAGGAAATAACCAGGGAAGAGATAATCTCCATGAACATAAAAAACGTGTGCTTGGGAGCACTCGCTGCAACCGTATTGGCTGGCGCTGCTCTGGCCGGTGCCCTTGATGAGCCCAAGATGATGTCGCCGTTCTTCACTGACGCGAGCATGAAGACTATGAAGTCCGACGCCGACATGAAGAAGGTCTGGGCGGCGATGGCCAAGGGCGATCAGGACAAGATGATGAAGGAATGCAACGATGCGGCGATGAGCAAGCCGCATGCCAAGTTCTGCGAAAAGCTGAAGGCACTCGGCGGCTCCAAGTAGCAGCCGAACGTCGACTATTTGGGAGCGGAGTAATGTCCCGCTCCCCCTTTGGTTTGGTTAAACGCCCAATCGAATCCTATTGAACCCGACAGCGAACGGGATATGAATTCGATCTTTGATTGGTTCTGTGAGGGCTACCATCATTGACCAAAGTGAT
The DNA here is from genome assembly GCF_056403815.1 of Mesorhizobium sp. P2_E9. NCBI lineage: Bacteria > Pseudomonadati > Pseudomonadota > Alphaproteobacteria > Hyphomicrobiales > Phyllobacteriaceae > Mesorhizobium > Mesorhizobium sp. P2_E9. The sequence continues at coordinate 8,784 of NZ_JBFUET010000019.1, read as the reverse complement.
AAAGGCGAACACGTCTCGGTCTTCGACTTCGATATCGTGCGCGAAGCTTTCAGGAAGTCGGTTGGCTCGCTAGGCGTGTTCTGACCCAGCGCTATTGCGATGGATCTTTGCGCTCTCGGCGCAGCGCTTCGCATGGTCCGCGAAATGTCAGCTGTCGGGATGCAGCGGGAGACCGTTGAACGTCCGATTCCAGGCGCGAAGCTGCCGTTCGCATTTCGCGAAGTTGTACGTCGACTTCGGGTCGGACGAGGCCTTTCGCTTGAGCCATTGTCGACCCGTTCTGACCGACATTTGCCATGTAAGCCGCCACGCTCACAGCCCCAGCCCCGCTTTCTGCCGAAAGTCCATTCGATACCGCCGCCGTCACGTGCGATGCCGGCGATGTGCTGGCCGATATATTTTTCGAGTGTTGGTTGCCAAGGCACCAGCTGGAAGCCTGTTGCGTCGTCGATCATAGCAAAACGGCCGGAGGCGAGATTAGCCGCTCCGACCAGCCGGCCGCTGACATATTCGCCAGCCTGAGCCTTCTTAAAGTTCAGCCCGCGCTCGGCCGCCATCATACGGCCGACGCGGGCGACCTCGGCCTGTACGAGTCGCTGCAGCAGATCCCTAGGCGCCCGAATTCGACCGTCGTCCAGGCGAGCGGCAAGACCCATGTCGGCGAGACTTTGGCGACGCCGATCCGTTGCGTCCGTGACTTCCCGGCCGAACCCGATTTGCGCCAGCGGCGTCCGGTTTGCCGACGCCAGTTCCCGGTCGAGCCAGGTCGCGCCATCGCTTGTCACCTGGTTGTCGAGGTCGAGGAAGGAAAACGTGCGGACAGTAAAATCCCTGCCCCGGTTGCGAGCGTCGTAGGCCGCGCCTTGCTCGGTGATGTCGTTGGGGATCTTCCAGCGGTCGGCATCGGTCCGCTCGACCACGCCCGCCCGCCGCAGTGCTTCGAGCCGGCGCACGTGGGAGCGAATGAAGGCATCGGGATCGCCCTTCACGCGCTCGATCCGCGGCCTTGCCACTTTAAGATGCTCACTTGGCCGGTAGACGCCGCCGTGCTCGGCTGCCAGGTCGCGGACGTTGAGATCGGCCGCTCGTGGCTCTGCCTTTGTAAGAACCGGCTCGAGGGCGACGATGTGGCCGCGCCTGGCTTTCCTATGATGCTCGTCGGACGCAAGTATGAGCATATCGCGTCGCCGCTTGCCGAGCAGACAAAGCCGCTTGCCGAGCAGACAAAGAAGACGAATGAGGGTTGGTAAAAGTGGGTTTGGCTACAACGGCGGCGCCGGGGTCAGCCCGCTGCCGGGGGGGACGTTTTGGAAGCAGCGGGCTGATAGGCTTATGCCCCAGCAGCGAAAGGGCCATTTCGCTGCTCGTAGAACCCTATGAGAATAAGCTAATGCGCGCGAATTACGGATTTGTAAGGATCGCGCGAGGCGAAGCCCTTCATACAGACGGCCCGCTGCCTGGAGTTCGTCCGGTGCAGCGGGCCTTTTAGTTCGGCGGGTGGAGGCCCACCGGGCGGCAAATGTGCCGTTCGCTGCCGGTGGCGATGGTTAGCTGGCGCGGCCAGAAACAGCCACTTACGAATCCGTAAGGAACTCAAGCTCGGCCCTTTGTTTCAGGGTGTGCTAAAATAGGCTGATGAGGTTCCTGCTTATCGCTTTTGGCGTTCTGTTTTTTATGGCGCTCGCCTTTTGGCTGACAGTCAGTTTGATCCACGGGACGTGAACCCAAACGGCAGCAGGGCTTCCGCGATCACGCCATAACCCTATCCCGACAAATCGGCCATGAGTGAGGTGCGGCGGACCTGACGGTTCGTCTGGCCGGCGTCATCCCCCAAAGCCACCCAGCTCCCAACTGGCGCCGGCCATTTCTAAAATTCCTACCGCTTCTTCCGCTTTGGCGTGATCTCCTCGACCTGAAGCCTTCACGCCGTCCCGGGCCATCGCCTGTTCGAGCGCTCGGCCTCCGCCTGGTCCTTGGTGGTCAGGATAGTACGCCAGTGCGGCTTGTCGAAGACGCTGACGACTTAGGTGGTTTCGAGCTCGTTCGACCTGCGCTCATTTTGCACGGATTACGGTCCTCTCGTTTCTGCAGAGACCACAGATCCCCTTTTCACGGTCGAAATCGGACGTAGTTCCAAGCGCCCCGGTGATCAGAACGACTTGGGCAGAAGTTACATTCACAGCGGCCACAATGCACTTATCGCATATCGCGATAGGCTTCTGCGTCGTGATCCACGAATTGATGCGGTGAGCGGCGATCACCAATCCCTCCATTTTCCGCACGAGCCAATGGTCGTGTTGCCGACCGAGTTAACTATTAGTTGGCCCTAATGTTCCGCGCTTCGCCTGCTAAGGTGGATTGATGCCCGTTGAAATCATGCTAGCCCAAAGTCGGCTTCCGGTCGCGATTCCGCTCCCGATTTTGGCCGTCATAGTAGAACACCGGGCGCCGATTGCGGCCGGCGGCCTTGCAGTGCGAGCAGACGAACAGCCCGACGAGATCCTGATGCATTGAGCCATGATCCGCCCCAAGGCGATCAGTGAGCGCTTGGATATAGAGCTTGGTCGATTTGCGGCACATCGGATGCCCGCAATTGACATAGATGCGTTCGCGGGCGGCCAGGGTGTCGGCGAGGCTCTTGAGAGGCATTGCGATCTCCGTCGAAGGGGTCGCTGCAACGGAGGATTATATTCCTACTTCAGTCTCGACTGCCACCAGCTTCAGGTTGCGTTCTGAGGCGGCGCTACCCTACCTTAGACAAGGGCCTCCGCTCCATCTCTGGAGCGCCTTCGCCGTACATCCCCTCCAGAACCGACAGGATTTCTCGTGCTGCTTCGGATTTGCAGGAATAGTAGATGAACTGGCTATCTCGCCGTGTCTCTACCAGACCGAGCGTGCGCAGCTTGCATAAATGCTGTGAAAGGGATGATTGGCTTATCATCAGCTTTTCGCCGAGGGCGCCGACCGACATTTCGCCGACATTGGCCAAGTGGCATATGATCAATAGCCGCCACGGGCTGGCTAGCACTGCCAGAAAATCAGCCACATGCTCGGCGTTGGCTACCAGCTTTTTTGAGACCATAAGCCCCCGCGAAGTGTCATTTTGAGACCCGGTTTTTACCAGACCGCAATTTAATCAGCGAGCGCTAAAATGGCTCCGAACGTACCGGAGGCTGGAGCTATCTCCTCACAAGTCCGTGAGAATTCGGTCGTTGAGAGCAGGAAATCGAGTGGTAAATTCCATCCCATACCGATCCTCCCAATGGTCGGTTCAGGTCCGGCTGGGAATCCTTCGTCAAATTGAAGACTGGTCGGGCCTCCCCCAATTTCCTATCGAAAGATAACCCACCAGGCCCGCCGCCCCAGCGCGGCGGCTGCTGCCTCGCCAGCAAGCGTTTTCCTTTGCCGCTCCCCCTATATACACCGCCGAAGCGTCCCGCGCGGCCTAGCGCCCGCCCGTGGCTGTTCGAGCTGCGAAGGTGACGCCTGCCTTTGACTGGGGTCAACGGCGATTGACTTGCCCGGCCAAGCGCCCATTTAATTATGGTTGTCCAACAAGAGAGCAAGCTTTTCTGGTTGCGGCGCTTTCTATGATCAGTTCCTCCAAACGGCCGTCGCCGACGCGCGCAATGTTGACGCGACGCCTGATTACACGGAGCGCCTCAGACATCGAAACTGCGGTGGTCTTCGCGTGATCATCCAGATATCGGCCGACTTCAATCACGGAATCTGCATCAATGTCGAATGGCAATTGTCGCATGGCACCCTCCCGCGGCACCCGAACCTTTGCGAGCATACAACTGCCAGGCGAAACACAGCATCATCAATAAGGAGGAAGCCCGCGCCTCAATGTTTCACAGTTTTCAAGAAGGCCATGCGGTGAAAGCACTGGCTATCAGACCGGTCTCCACGGCTGGCCCTATCGATTTGGGCGGGTCTGTCGCCATAACGTTAAAAAGCAAACGCGGAGCCGTGTCCAGTGGTACACCCGAGCGGTCGCGCACCGCTCTGGTCCGTCAATGGTACTAGCGGCGTGCTTGCTCAGGATTGCCACGGTGCCATCTTCATCAAACCCAATAGCGGCGATCCTTTGAAAGAGTGCATCGTCATCCACGCGGACATCAAATAAGACCAATCCGTCAGTTTTCTCCGCGACGTCATTCACTCGATCGGAAAACGGACGATTCATACCGCTCCCATTGGCCAGCGACTGCTCCAATAAGACCAGTTCGACCTCTTGCGGCTTCATGTCGGGAGTATGAGCGAGCGCTCATAGTCAGCAATCCTGCCAGAGCCTTTCACACAGGAAATATCAAGTTCACACAACGCGCCAAGGCGCGAAGGGCAAGGACGGACAACTTAGGTCCGCGCCGATAGCCAGCAGCGAGCAGCAGATTGCCGAATTAACGGCATGGGCCTTCCTGCCGATGGCAAAGCAGGTCCGCGTCAGCTATCGCGAATTGGCAGCGAGTTTGCTCGCGGAGATTCGTAAGTCCGGCCTCCTAAAACGAAAAGGGCCCCACGGCTTTACTTCATGGCTGTGCGGTCGCGCGGTGGCGAGTTGGATAGTCATTGTTGTGAATCCAATAAAAACGGAGAAGCAGCGCTTATAAAAAGCAGGCATAGTCTGCAGTCGGCGAGAAGAAGCTATCGCAGCCGCTTGGTTGAGGATGATAATGGTTGATATTCCGGTCTACTGTCGAAATTGCGGAAATATTTTCGCGTCACAGGGAATAAAGATTGGCGGCGACGCGGGGCATCACTCTTCAGGGAAACAGAGAAAGTTGCCCTCGTTGCGGGCATATGGCTGACATCGCCAGCGGGGTATTTGACGTTGTAGACGGCGTATTAAACGAGCTTAAAGCCTCGCAATTGCCAAAGGTTGTCCTCGAGCAATTCGCCGCGCTTATGGCTCGGGCACAAGTGAGGGAAATCTCAGAAGACGCATTAGAAAAACAGGCCGCCGAGATAGATCCAAAACTAGGCTTGCTTGTCAAAACAAGGGAAAGGCCTCGGCTTTTTCGGCGCGGTTCTACTGGTTCTTATGCTCGCCTTAAACCACTGCCAATTTAACGTGGACGTATCTGTTGATGTCAACAAACTTGTTGATCAAGCAGTCGCACATCTTGAGGTAACCGAGGCGCCGGATCTACGCAACAAGGTGCAGGATACCAAGGGCGATCATACGCCCGCACGCGCCGATACCTCCGGCGATAGCGCCGACAGTAAAAGTCCAGAGATAGAGCATAGCACGGCACCTTCTAAGCGGCGGGGCAATGTCAACAAAGAACGTCGGGTAGCGTTAAGACGAAGACGTGAGCAGTTCCCAAGGCGCAAGTCACGGTCGTAGAAGGGCGAGCGGGTGTAAAGGATTGACCTAGTCGCCAATAAGTGAGTAATCCATCTCGCTTATGACAGGCCGCTCCTGCTTTCCGTAATCAACGGCGCAACACCTAGTCGCGCCCTCTCGCTTTGCGCGAAGGCTGCGGCCTCAGACTGCGCGCTGAATGCCTTGATGTGTATGACGCCGTTTTCGATCACACGAACGAACGGGCTGCCGCCTGCTGCGTCGAGTTCAACCGCCGTTTTCCAAGATTGATTGTCCATTTGCCCATACCCTATCCCCCTGCAATCTGGGCGGGCAAGGCGGGCCTGTCAACTACAGGGTTACCGCAAGGCTAAGGGCCGGGTTTGTCAAAGGCATAATCGCCGGTCGCGGCCGCCCCACCAGCGCGCGTTTCCGCTGGCCGCTCTCCAACGCCGCCGAAATCGTCAAGCGCGCCCTTGCGGGGACGAAGCTTGCGCGCATCCTTCAGCGCCGCTGCACTTCCGGCGTGACCGTCTGGACCCTGACCTTGTCGCCGATCTCCTTTGCCTTCGCCAGAGCCTTAGCCTTATCCTCGGTCGTCAGCACGGTGCGCCAGCGCGGCGCCTCGAACACGCTGAAAATATAGGTTGTGGCCAGCTTGCCGTCATCATCCACCTTTGGCCTTGCCGTAGCCGGTCGGGCTGGTATCGGGCTCATAAAGTGGGATGTCTTTTCTCTTCCAACATGGCTGAGCAATCGATCTCATCATGAAATGGAGCATGAGGATCGAATACTAACCAAGACGCTTGAGATCGTAGATCCCTCAGACGGGCGTTCTTTTCGAGACGGGCGTAGCGTTCCGTTTCTGTGTGGAGCGCTAGAGTAGGCTTTTCACGAAGAGAGCTCATCCATAGCCCCCACTTCGATTAGCATCTTCTTAAACGCCTAACGCCTGCGTTGCGTTCCCTTGGGCTGCACTCCGGCGCGGCATTGCATGCGTTGGCCGGCTAGCAGCCCCACCAGCGCGCGTTCTCGTCGACCGCTGTCCTACACCGCCGAAGCCTCTCCCTCGCTCCTCGTGATTGAACGATAGCGTCGAGGATCGCCACGTAGACGCTGCCGGTGGCGCGGCTACTCTACGTTCGGAGGGTACGCGCAGTCCGTAAGACTTACTTGCATCGTTGCTAAGAGCACGAGACTATTCGAGTGCCAGCAATGGTCCCCGGCCCGACTGCCCAGATGCGCCTTCAAACGCTAGACTTGGTAGTCGGGCCACAGTCCAATGCAACGGAGCCGCAAACGATGTCCGCTCAGCGCTTCAACCGCCCTGTTCACGTGTTCGTGGGACTTGGCTTTCCCCATGCTGTGTCGTCTGTGCAGGAAGCCCGTCAAGTCCTTGATGAATGGACGGGTCGGCACAGCCCGAAGTACACGGCGACAGTTGCGCTTTGCCAATCCGCACTTGCCCGCAAGGAGGACGTTGAGGCGGCTCGCGTTGCCTTTGAAGCCTTTGCCCTGGCCCACGGAATTCTTGCGCCGGACGCAATCGAACTCGCGGTTGCACGCGCGGCAGAAGAGTGGATGACAGCCGATGCTGTGCGGTCCGAGGTTTTCGCTGACAGTTAGGTCTACCGTGAAGGTCGATCATCGGCATGATGAGAGCTATGCGGCACCAGCGAAATTTCTTGACGCTATGGCCAGTGAGAAGCGGCTTCTCTGCCTCATGATTATGGCAAGGGGCGAAATATCGCTTGGCGCTCTGGCGGGCAGGGTTGGATTGAGCAGGTCCGCCCTGTCTCAGCATCTTGCCATAATGCGCAGCTTTGACTTGGTCACCACGAGGCATGATGGGCAAAAAATTTATTACGCGTGCACCGACCCTGTCCTCAAAGTCATGCAGCTTCTCGTAGAGCAGCAGGTACTGCCTCCATTCGGTGCCGCCTTGAAATATCCAGGCAATTCAAAAACCCGTTAGCACGCCTCCTAGTGTTCGACGATCTTTCTGTCAGGGAAGCCCGCCAGCGCGCGTTTCCGCCTGCCGCTCTCCTAGCCGCGGAAGCCTGCCGCGCGTCCTGGCGCCCGCCTGTGGCCAGCGCCATGCATTGCGAAGCCATGCTGCGCGAAAGGCCTTCCTGCTTCTCCAACCATGGCCCGAAATGACCATGCGGCAGTGACGCCTTGTTGTGCAGCAGCCATCGGCCAATGGCGTGCTTCTGCTCGAGCGAAAGGTGCCCGCGCCGGATCACTCGAGTTTCGGCCGGCGCCGGATCTACCAGCGGCACGACATTGGAAGGCGACATCAGCGCCAGATAGGCTTTGTGCACCTCGTGCTGCCTGTCGACTGGCAGCTTGTTGAACTGGCGGACCGTCATCCCGCATCCGATCGCCAACACAGCGGTATGTCGGGTCTCACCACGAAGGCGCCCCAGCCGCTGGCCTTGCCATTGATTAGGCAGCCGATAGGTGCCGACGCCCTCGATCTCGATTTCGGTGAAGGGTATCCTTGCCAGCATGCCGCGCCTCGCTGTGAACTTGGCGAATTTGCATAAGTCACGGCTTATACGCAAGGCGCGCGTTAGGTGGTCGTAGAAGGTCAGGGGAGCATTTTAGCCATATTGAATGTTCGTGTTGCTATGGACAGCCGAAACCCACTCTCAGCAGTGTCGCTCACCGTCACCAAAACGGAGCAAGGCGGCGGATGAGGGCTAACGATCTACGAGCTTATTTGCGAAGTTAGCTCCCATTAGAAGCCAATGGGCGAGAACGCGCCTAAGCATGGGTCGGCAATTGCCGCCGCTCATTCCTCGGGGACGAGGTGCGGTAGCAGCCGCCTGCGCGGGGTATGCGGCGCGCTTCTGTCCGCCGCGCCGCCAGAATGGCCTATTCCATAGACGTCGGCCGACAAGACTGAATATGAGGCCACGAATGACAATGACCGTAGAGCATTTATTCCCAGGTAACGATGAACAACGACAGCTTATGGGGGATTTTGCGTCGACAGTGCGCGATATGACAGTCCGCTTCTTGAAGCTCTCGGCACACGGCGGACAAGAAGATGCGGACCCGGCCGGAACTGGAACGCTGGTGCAGGTGGGACCCGCTTAGGGTATTATGACGAAACTGGTTGCGGGGACACGATTAAGGCTGCAAACCGCCCTATACTTGCAGAGGAGTCGAGTTAGCAAACGAATTCGGTGGCCGCACTGTATTGGCGGTATCCCTCTAGCTGTGGAGCCTCAACAGGTTGTCCTCGGTTAGGCCGAGGCGGCTGATTGGTGTTTTGGACTTTAGGCTGCCGTGAGGTCGATGCCAATTGTATCGGTGCAGCCAGACGGGAAGTTCTCCGGCACGATGATCGGAGTTCGGGTAGGCAATGGCGTAGGCCCATTCCCTGAGCGCGGTCTGAATGAAGCGCTCTGCCTTGCCATTGGTCTTAGGCGTGTAGGGCTTTGTGGGGATATGTTTGAGGCCAAGCT
>NZ_JBFUET010000018.1:0-170884 GCF_056403815.1 Mesorhizobium sp. P2_E9 | reverse complement strand
ATAATGCGACGAACTGCAGGCTTCGATTCCGACCAGGCAACGCGGCAGGCTCTCAAAGAACGGCAGCACGCGCCCACGCGTCAACTTCCTGCGAACTGCAACCTCACCAGCCGCATCCACGCCGTGGACTTGAAACACGGACTTCGCAATATCCAGACCGATTGTCGCAACGTTGCTCATCATAGCGCTCCTCCAGCTCTAATCCCGCGATCATACCGCAGGAAGGGAGGAGAGCCGTCCACCGCACCCTAAGAACTAGCGTCCGCCCTCTCCGTGCTATAAATTTGATTATCGACGCCGACCTCGACGCGTCCTAAGGCCGACCGCCATTTTAGCATGCCCAAGGACGTATGTGCAGCACATGGGCTCAAGCCACCCGCCCGCACATCCGTTGTGGATTGAACCCGCGAGGAGGGATCAGCATGTCAGAACGTCTCAACATAGGCCCGCTGCAACTTGGCGAAACGGCGCCCAATGTCGTGCTCGACGCGATTACCCGCGAAGGCAAGATCGCCATCGACGATTTCCGAGGCGAGAAACCAGTGCTGGTTGGGCTGTATCGAGGTCTCCATTGTCCTTTTTGCAGGCGCCAAATCGCCATGCTTTCGAAACTCACCCCAGCCCTCAACGAGAAAGGCATCGAAAGCCTGACAGTGGTCAACACGCCCATCGAGCGGGCACGCCTATACCTGCGGTATCATCCAATGCTCGGCCTGCTCGCGGCATCCGATCCGGAGCGGACTTCACACCGCGCCTTTGGATTGCCGAATATGCAGATCACCGAAGACGAGAGCGCATGGCCACAAAAGGTTTCAATGAGCGATGTGAAGTCGATGCGGGTCGACTTGCCGGGCGAGATGCCGGAGCCGATGGACCCGTTTGCGGCGCTCGAATATCTGAACAAGAAGGACAGCTACGATATCACGGAAGCGGATCAACAGATGATGGCCACCGGCATTGCGCAGCTCGTCGGCCAGTTCTTGCTGGACCGCGATGGCGTCGTTCGCTGGACTTCCAACGAGGTACTCGATGGCGGCCTATTCGGCGCCCCGAACACTCAGGAGCTGATGTCGGCAGCGTCGCAAATCGGAAGGTAAGGCGCAGCTTCGGTAGTGGGGCTAGGCGCAGGATTACGCGAGTTGGCGGCCGTTGCCTGATAGGCCCCCAAAATCGGCACCGCTCCTGCCTGCCGATGAACCCGGAGGGGCGGGGGCGGTCGTCCAGCGGCCCTGCTACCGGCGCGAACCGAGCGGCGTCCGCGTTGCGGGCTCAGCGGCCTCTTGTTGCAGCTCTGCGGCGATGCGCGGGCTTGCCACCCCAGTAGATTTCGTTCGACGGTTCTCAGTTGCACCAGCATCGCATTTTTCGCACCTTCCGGATCGCGGCGAACCAGACAATCCAGGATTGCCTGGTGCTCGTCGCAATACCCCAGGCGGCGTTCCTCCGAGAACGAGCGCTTCTTCATTTCGAACCAGGGTGACTGGTTGCGAATGGCGCGCATGAGGTTGTGGATCTCTTTAAGGAAGTCGTTGCGGCAGCACGCGAATACTCGGTGATGGAATTCGGCGTCCCGATGCTCGAAATCCGGCATGTCCCTGGCGGCGGCTTAGCATAGATTCGCGGCTCCGCGATACCGATGGGAGCGTCAGTGCGCAACGCCCGGGTTTTCGAGCGGCAATCCATCCGGGTGGCATCCGCGTCTTGATGCGCTTACGCTAGGCCCCGCGCCGCCACCTGCGAATCTCAACACCGCCCTGACTCTTTACCCTGTCCTCAAACGTCTTAGCTTCAGTGAAGCAATGGAGCAGGGTCAAATGAGCCTCAAAGACAAGAAAATCGTCGCCACCGGCGGCAGCCGGGGGCTTGGCCTTGGATTGGTCGAAGCGCTGGTCGAACAAGGGGCCAACGTGACCGTCGTTGCGCGTGGCGTGGAGGCGCTGGAGGCGGTTGGGGCGCGGCTTGGGGTCGCCACCATCTCAGCCGACGTTACGGACGAGGACGCGGCCTATCGCATCCTCGGCGAGATCAGCCCCGACATAGTGGTGCTGAATGCTGGTGCGACGCCCCGGATGGGGCGGCTGGATCAGCTGAAGTGGGAGGATTTTTCCGTTGCCTGGGAAACCGACGTCAAGGCCGGGTTCTATTGGCTGCAGGCGGCGCTGAACCTGCCGCTGAAGCCGGGCAGCCGGGTGCTGGTCGGGTCGAGTGGTGCTGCCGTCACCGGATCGCAGATGTCGGGCGGTTATGGCGGTTCCAAGCGCATGCTGTGGTTCATGGCCAAATATGCCAATGGCGTGGCGCAGGAGAAGAAGCTCGGCATCCGCTTCCAGGCGATATTGCCGCGGCAGATGATCCTCGGCACGGGAATCGGGGATGTTGCCGCCGGCGCCTATGCCGGCTCCATGGGCATCACGCCGGAACAATTCGTCACCCGCTTCGGCGCGCCGATGCCGCCCCGGGCGTTCGGCGACAGAGTGGTTTCCGTGCTGGAAGACCCGCAATATGCCGAGGGCGTCGTCTTCGGCCTCAGCGGCGACGCCGGCGTAACCGTGATGGAGGGCGCTGCGGCTTGAGTGACGGAAAGCCTGACGTGGACCGCGACCGACGCGAAGGGTTGCTTGCGCTGGCCGCCGCGCTGCGGCCGGAGCTGCACCGCTATTGCGCGCGCCTGATGGGCTCGGTCATCGACGGCAAGGATGTCGTGCAGGACACATTCGCGCGGGCCTTCGTCGCGCTCGACGATCTGTGCGAGGTGCCGCAGCTCAGGCCCTGGCTGTTCCGCATCGCCCACAACCGCGCGCTGGACCTGTTGCGCAGCCGCGCGATCCGCGCTGCCGAGCCCATCGAGTCGGCACTTGAAATCGCCGACGACACCAAGGCCAGCCCGGTGGAGACGCTGATGCGCAGGGAAGCGATGGAAACCGCGGTGTCGCGCTTCGCGGAGCTTCCGGTCAACCAGCGCAGCGTCATCATCCTGAAAGATGTGCTCGACGAGCCGCTGGCCGACATTGCCGCTTTGCTTGGCATTTCGGTCGATGCGGTGAAGGCGCATCTGGCGCGCGGCCGCGCCCGGCTTCGGCAGATCAATGCACAGGCCATGCCGCTGGCCGACGCGCGCATCGCGTCGGCCACCGTCATCCGCTACGTCAGGCTGTTCAACCAGCGCGATTGGGACGGTCTGCGCGCGCTGCTTGCCGATGATGTCCGACTTCAGCAGTCCATGCACCCGCCGCGCTCGGGTGCCGCCGATGTCGGCATGTTCTTCACGATCTATGCCAAGAGCGAAGGCCTGTGGCTCAGGCCGGCCTGGGTCGAGGGCCGCGAGGTGATCGCGGTGTTCGAACACCGGACCGACCCGAAGCCAATCCATTTCATGTGGCTGGAGTGGCGGGACGGGCGGATCAGCTTCATCCGCGACTATCGCTATGTCGGCTATGTCGCCGATGATGCCGGGCTGGTGCTGGCAAGGGACATCAAGGGGCGGATGGCCGGTTCCTGAATCGGCCATCCAATCACTATCCGCCGTCTACGATCCGCTGCGACAATTCCCGCAGGTCGCTCGCCAGATGTCGGCGCCGCCCGCTACCCCCGCTTCTCGATCACCGCATACAGCACGTTGCGGTTCTCGCCGAAATACACCTTTGCCTCGACGGCGTTGCGGTCGACGCTGGCGTTGACGATGTTCCACATGTCGACTTCCGAGCGCAGCAGCAAGACCCAGTCCATGAAGGTTTCGCGGTAGCCGGCGTCGGGGGTGCCTTCGGCGTAGTTGGCGAACAGGAATTTCCCGTTCGGCTTCAGCATCTGCAGGCAGGTCTTGGTCAGCTTCACGGCGACGTTGTGCTGGAGGTAGTCGTAGAGGCCGGAGGCGTAGATGAGGTCGAACTTGCCGAGCTTGTGGCCTCTGGTCAGCACGGTCCGCACCGAGCCGTCTATGGCCTCGACCGCGGTGCCCTGGAAGTCGCGTGCGATCAGCCCGACGCTTTGCGGGTCCTGGTCGAGCGCGACCCAGCGCTTGAGGCCGCCCTCGGCCAGCGCGACGGAGCGGTTGGCTTCGCGCAGATGGCCGGCGGCGATCGCCAGGATCTCGGTTTCGGGTCCGTTTTTGGCGGCGGTCTCATCGACATAGCGGGTCAGGAGATCGCGCCGTTCGCGAGCCGCGACGCATGACGGAACGTTCTGGGTATGGCTGTAAAGCGCCTTGCCGATCTCCGAGGCGCTCGCCACGCTCTCGGCCACGTGCGGGTCGCAATAGATGAAGTCGAGCAGCTGCGCGTCGCCGGAATAGCCCCTGGGCTTGGTGAAGGACCAGTGCGTCAGCGGATCCTGGAGAAAATACGCCAGGATCGGGTGGTTCTGCGCCACCGGTATCAGGGCCTGCCAGACGTCGGGATGCACCTTGGCCCGCAGCGCGCTCAGCATCGACAGCAAGCGGCGAACGATCTCGGCGGGAAATTTCTGCTGCTCGATCTGCTGCTGTGTCGCATGGAGGATGAGCGCCAGTTCGGCGCGGGCGGTCTCGAACGCCTCGCCATGATGTTCAAGCGTGCCTTTACGCAGACTGCCGGCGATCATCTCTGCGGTAATCAGGCTTTCGCCATCAAAGACAGTTTGCACCGAATTGCTCCATTCCGTAGTTAACAGTCAGTTAACTTATTGCGTAGAATACTCCATTTGCCAACGGCGCTTCGGGGCATTTTATCGGTATGATTAATTTCCCGCTAACCATCTCAACTCATTAGATAAGTTGTCGGGCGGATTCTGGGTTCGAGTTAACGCAAACTTGTGTTGAGCCATTGCATTTTACGTCGCGGCAATGGTGTCGTCCCAGGGAGTCGGCCTGCGTGGGGGCAGAATTTGGAAAAGAGTTCGGAGCGCAAAATCCCCTTTCGCAGGGCTTTGTGAACGAGCGCGCGTCATCCAGATTGGCCGATACGGTGGATGTCGAACCGTACGATCCGCGCCAGGAGCTCGGCGCGGCCGAGTTGCGCATCCTTTACCGCAGGGAATCCCAGGCGAAGCGAAGAGCGGACGCCAGGCCAGGGCTGTGGATGGCCGTCGTCATCTATGTCTTGTTTTCGGTATCGGATCTGCTGCTGATCCCTGACGTCGCGGCCTATACGATCACGGCGCGCTTTGCGGTCGGACTGACCGCGCTGCTGGTCCTGGAAGCACAGCTTCGTCGGGGAATCGCCACCGATTGGCTTGACATGACCTGCGCTGCAGCCATTATCTTTGGCTATATCGGCTGGCTTTGTCCAGCATTCATGGGCGAAAACAAGGAAAGTGTCGCCTATTATATGGTATTTGGCACCATTTTCATGATGAGCGCCAATCTTTTCTTCACTTTCAGCTTCAAAGTTTCAATTATAACGTCGACGATAATCTTATTCATCTTGTATGTGGTTAATTATTTCTTGCCTGCCACGCTGACGTACAAAATGGTGTTCGGGACGTTCTACGTTTCATGCTTCACCTTCACCTCCTATGTGAACTGGAAGCTGAACGAAGAGCGCTACAACGTCTTCCTGAACGCGCTGGAAGCCAAGATCCAGCACAAGGAGGCCACTGAGCGCGGCAAGGCCCTGCTGAGACTGTCGCGGACCGATCCGCTGACGGGCCTGGAAAACCGGCGCGCCATCGACGAGAAGCTGCGGGACTATTGGAGCGACTGGCAAAAGCTTGGCAGCAAGTTCGCGGCGATCCTCATCGACGTCGACTTCTTCAAGAAGTTCAACGACTGCTACGGCCACCAGGAAGGCGACCGTTGCCTGATCCATGTCGCCAATGCGCTCAGCGATCTGATCAAGAACTACAATGGCTCGATCGGGCGCTATGGCGGCGAAGAGTTCATCGTACTCGCCCGCATGGACAAGAAGGAACAGGTCACGGAGCTGGCGGAAGCCATTTGCCGCACGGTGGAGAATTTGGCGATCACCCATGAGCTCAGGCGCGACGGGGTCTCGATCGTGACGGCGAGCGTTGGCGCTGCGTTCACCAGGACGCAGGCCGGCGCCAAGCTGGAGAAGATCATCCACGAGGCCGATCGCGCGCTCTATCTGGCCAAGGCCGGCGGCCGCAATTGTGTCCGGCTGTTCGACCCGACCGATCCGCAGAGCAGCGACGAAAGCGAAAACCTTGCGGCCCTGCTGAAGATCGCGATCGCGCAGGGCCTCGTTTCACTCGTCTATCAGCCCATTCAGGATGTCGTTTCGGGCCGGGTCGAGGCCGTGGAGGCGCTGATGCGTCTCAAGATGCTGGATGGCACCCTGGTTCCGCCGAGCTTGTTCATTCCCGTCGCGGAACGCACCGGGGCGATCCTGGAACTCGGCCGCTGGGCGATAAGGACGGTCTGTACCGAGCTGCTGGCGGACGATCACGTGCGTGTCGTCAGCGTCAACGTCTCGCCGATCCAGCTCAAGACGCCCGGCTTCGCCGCGTCGGTCGCCACCATCCTGGGCGAGACCGGCGTGACCGGCAACAGGCTGGCCTTCGAAATCACCGAAGGTCTCGAGATGGAGATGCACTCGGACATTCTGCGCTGCATCAGCGACCTGAAGCTGCTCGGCATCAAGATCTGGCTCGATGATTTCGGCACCGGTTTCGCCGGCCTGTCGTGGCTGCGCCTGATCGATTTCGACACGGTCAAGATCGACCGCTCGTTCCTGCACGACTGCGGGACGCCGAAGGGCATGGCCATGTTGCAGGACATCATCGCCCTGGTGCGCAACCGCGGCCACAAGATCCTGGTCGAAGGTGTGGAAACCGACGAGCAGATCGCGCTCATGCGCGAGTTCGGCATCGACAAGATCCAGGGTTTTCGCGTTGGCCGTCCGGTTCCCGCCGCGAATTACCAGGCCAAGCGGGGCATGCAGAAACGCCCATTCCTCAAATCCGCGTAAGCGCGGGCTGCCCGGTTTTCGAGACCGGCACGGGCGAACTCACCCCAGCAGATTGCGCGCCGTGCGCATGAAGATCTTCGAGCCGATCGGGATCAGGTCGTCGGGAAAATCATAGTCCGGATTGTGCAGGGAAGGGTGCCGTTCGCCGGCGCCGAGGAAAAACATCGCCGACTTCGCACTGTGTCCGAACAGGCCGAAATCCTCCGAGGCGCGCATCGGCAGGGCTTCCTGCCCATGCACGACGCCTTCTTCGTCGAGCGCGCGTTGCAGATGCTCCACCGCGTCCGGAGCGTTGACGCTGGCGACGAAGATCTCGTGGTAATCCCAGCGTGCGGAAAGGCGATGCCGGGCAGCGATCTCCTTGACCAGGGCTTCGGCCGCAGTGCAGAGGTCCGCCATGCGCTCGTCGCGGCGGGTGCGCAGCGTCGCCCACACCTGCGCATGCGCGGGCGCGATGCCGAACACGGCTTCGCCCATCTCGGCATGGGTGACGGTGACCATGGAGAAGTCGTCATCGGCGAAGGTGGCGCGGCCGAGCGCAGGCAGCGCCGGCATCAGCTCTGAGATCGCCGGCATCGGCGAGATGCCGGTCTCGGGCATGGAAGAATGCGCGGTCTTGCCCTCCAGCACGATGCGCATGCCGCGCGAGGCGCAATTGACCACGCCGGGTTTCAGCCTGACCTCGCCGAACGGCACGCCGGGCAGATTGTGCAGCGAGAAGGCGAAATCGGGCGCGATCTCGCCGTAGCGCGGATCGGCAACGACGCCGGCGGCACCATTGCCGGTTTCTTCCGCCGGCTGGAACATCAGTACGACGCGGCCGCTGGCCGGCCGCTCGCGCCCGAGCTGGCGGCCAAGCGCGGCCAGGATCGCGGTGTGCCCGTCATGGCCGCACATATGCGACTTGCCTGGCACTTGCGAGGCATGCGGCACGCCTGACAGTTCCTCGATCGGCAGCGCGTCGAGCTCGGAACGGAACAGCACGGTCGGTCCGGCCTTGCCGCTGTCATAGATGGCCGCTACGCCGTGGCCGCCCAGACCGGTCAGTACTCTGTCCGGCGCCGTGTCGGCAAGGAAGGAGACGACCTCCCTTGCCGTCTTCTCCTCTTCATTGGAGATTTCCGGCTGCCGGTGCAGCTTGCGCCGCCACTCGGTGATCTCGATGATATCCCGGTTGGTCAGGGTCATGCTTTGCGCCTCCACTGGATTCCTCGCCACACGCCCGGTTGCCCGATCGCATGAGGAAACCGATATGGAATTGCTAGCGATAAACGGTTCCACCCGCCACAGTCCAAATTCCCTGACTTCGGCGGGCCAGAAACGCAGCACTGTGCCCGGAATGCCTATTGGTTGATCTCGGGCTCGACCAGCTTAGCCAGGTTCCGGAGCGACTCCTGCCAGCCGAGATAGCAGGCCTCGACCGGGATGACGTCCGGGATACCGGCCTGGGTGATGTCGATTTCGGTGCCGACCGAGACCTTTTTCAGGATCACGGTCACCTGGATCTCGCCGGGCAGATTGGGGTCGTCGAACCTGTCGGTGTAGCGCAGGCGCTCGCCGGGAACGAGTTCGAGATATTCGCCGCCGAAGGCATGGCTGCCACCGGTGGTGAAGTTGCGGAACGACATCTTGAACGTGCCGCCGACCTTGGCTTCGAGGTGATCGACCGTGCAGGTGAAACCGTTCGGCGGCAGCCACTTGGCCAGCGCATCGGCTTCGACGAAGGCGCGATAGACCTTTTCCGGGCTGGTGGTGAGAACACGGTGCAGACGTACGGTACCGGGCATATTCTGTATCCTCTCATAATGCCTGTTCGATGTCCCAAGGACGAACCGGGCTTGACCAATCCGACATGGGCGCCCAGATTTTTTTTAGGGCACGGCCGCAACCCGCTCGACTGGCGCAGGCCATGACCTACCTCAGCTCAGGCCATTTTGGGACTCGATTTTGTGGCGCTGGCCCAATCGTCGCGGGCGACGAACCGGATGGTCTTTATGGGGTGATTGTTTATAACGGTCGGCGAAATCGCTATGACCTAAAAGGGGAGACGATGCGCTACATACGTCCGCTTTCAATCGAAGATGCCGTTGGCCAATTGGCCGGATCGGCTGGCATATCAGCCATTCTGGCCGGAGGCAGTGACCTGCTGGTGAGGATGAAGGGCGGTTTTGTCGAACCCGACCTGATCATCGATATCAAGTCGATCGCCGGTTTGAACGAAATCCGCGAAACGGCTGAGGGCTTCAGCATCGGTGCCACTGTCCCCTGCGCCGTGCTGGGCGAGAATGCGGCGCTGAAGAAGGCATGGCCTGGTGTCGTCGAGGCGGCGAAGCTGATCGGCTCGAAGCAGGTGCAGGGCCGTTGTACGATAACCGGTAATCTGTGCAACGCCTCGCCGGCCGCCGACAGCGTGCCGGCATTGGTGGCGGCTGGTGCCAGGGCATTGATCGCCGGACCGTCGGGCAAGCGCACCATTGCCGTTGAGGCCGTGCCGGTCGGGCCGGGCAAGACGTCGCTCGCCAAGGGCGAGATCATCGAGGCGATCCTGCTCGACAAGCGCTCGCCGCGTTCGGGCGACGCCTATCTCAGGTTCATTCCGCGCACCGAAATGGACATTGCCGTGGTCAGCGCCGGCGTGAACCTGACGATCGATGGAGCCGGCGTCGTCACGGCGGCCCGCGTGGCGCTGGGCGCCGCGGCACCAACGGTGCTGCTGGTCGAAGAGGCCGCCGAGGCCCTGATCGGCAGGAAGCTGGATGAAGCAGCGCTCGAGCGGCTGGCAAAAGTCTGCGCCGGCGCCTGCCGTCCCATCGACGACAAGCGCGGTACCATCGATTTCAGACGCAAGGTTGCGGGTGTGCTGGCCACGAGAGCCGCAACGACCGCCTACGCACGTGCAGGAGGCAAATGATGGCTGGTATAGCAGTCTCGACGACAATCAACGGCGACAACATCGAGTATCTCTGCCAGCCTGACGAGACGCTGCTCGACGTGCTGCGCGACCGGCTCGGGCTGACCGGCGCCAAGGAAGGCTGCGGCACCGGCGACTGCGGCGCCTGCTCGATCATCCTCGACGACCGGCTGGTCTGTTCGTGCCTGGTGCTCGGCGCCGAAGCGGAAGGCCGCCGCATCGAGACCGTCGAAGGCATGGCGCAGGGCGACCAGCTGCATACGCTGCAGCAGAAATTCCTCGAGCATGCAGCGCTGCAATGCGGCATCTGCACGCCGGGGTTCCTGATCGCGGCCAAGGATCTGCTGGCAAAAAACCCCGACCCGACCGAGGAGGAAATCCGCTTTGGCCTCGCCGGCAACCTCTGCCGCTGCACCGGCTATGACAAGATCGTGCGCGCCGTCCAGGACGCCGCACATGTGATGAAGGGAGCCTGAAGATGAATTTCGATCCGCGTTTTTCCGGGCGTAAATTCACATCCGTCGGCACACGCCCCATCCGCCCCGACGGCGTCGACAAGGTGACGGGCCGGGCCCGCTATGGCGCCGACTTCAACATGGCCGGCCAGCTGGTCGGCCGTGTGCTGCGCAGCCCGCATGCGCACGCCATCATCCGCAAGATCGACACCTCGAAGGCCGAAAAGCTGCCCGGCGTGAAGGCGGTGATCACCG
Source organism: Mesorhizobium sp. P2_E9 (assembly GCF_056403815.1). Lineage (NCBI taxonomy): Bacteria > Pseudomonadati > Pseudomonadota > Alphaproteobacteria > Hyphomicrobiales > Phyllobacteriaceae > Mesorhizobium > Mesorhizobium sp. P2_E9. The sequence goes on along the minus strand of NZ_JBFUET010000018.1, from coordinate 160,361 downwards.
CCGCCGATCTGCCTGACCTCACCGATGGCGATGCCGCCATGTATGACGTCCTCGACAATTGCATGGCGCGCACCAAGGCGCTCTATGACGGCCATGCGGTGGCCGCTGTCGCCGCCGTCGATGCCCGCACCGCCAGGCAGGCGCTGAAGCTGATCGAGGTCGACTACGAGCTGTTGCCGCATGTCACCGATGTCGACGAGGCGATGCAGCACCACGCTCCGTTGATCAACGATACGATCTTCACCGAGGGCCTCGAGGAAAAGCCGGTCAAACCCTCCAACGTCACCAAGCGCAGCCAGTTCGGTCATGGCGATGTCCATCAGGGCTTTGGGCACGCCGATTTCATCGTCGAACGCTCGTTCAAGACCGAGCAGACGCATCAGGGCTATATCGAGCCGCATGCCTGCGTGGCGAGCGTCTCGTCCGACGGCACCGCCGATCTCTGGGTCTGCACGCAGGGCCATTTCGTCTACCGCCAGCACTGCGCCCAGCTGCTCGGCATGGAAGCCTCGAAGCTGCGCGTCACCTCGTCGGAGATCGGCGGCGGTTTCGGCGGCAAGACCCATGTCTGGGCCGAGCCGGTGGCGCTTGCCCTGTCACGCAAGGCCGGACGGCCGGTTAAGCTGGTGATGACCCGCGACGAGGTGTTCCGCGCCTCGGGCCCGACCAGCGCCACCTCGATCGACGTCAAGATCGGCGCCCGCAAGGATGGCACCATCACCGCCGCCGAAGCGACGCTGCGCTATTCCGCCGGCCCCTATGCCGGCTCCTGGGCCGAGATTGGCGCCATGACGGCGTTCGCCTGCTACAAGCTCGATAACGTCAAGACGGTGGGCTACGAAGTGCTGGTCAACCGGCCGAAGACGGCAGCCTATCGCGCGCCGTCGGCACCGATGGCGGCATTCGCGGTGGAAAGTGCCGTCGATGAACTCGCCAAGGAGATCGGCATGGATCCGGTCGACTTCCGCATCAAGAACGCGGCGCAGGAAGGCACGCGCTCGTCCTACGGCCCGGTCTATGGACCGATCGGCATCGGCCCGACGCTGGAAGCGGTGAAGAACCATGCGCACATGAAGGCGCCGCTCGGCAAGAACCAGGGCAGGGGCATGGCCTGCGGCTTCTGGTTCAACTTCGGCGGCCAGACCTGCGTGGACCTCAACATCGGCATGGACGGCTCGGTGTCGCTCGCCGTCGGCACGGTGGACGTCGGCGGTTCCCGCGCCTCGCTGTCGCTGGTGGCGGCGGAGGAGCTCGGCATCGACTATGCACAGCTCAAGGCGGTCGTCGCCGACACGTCTTCCCTCGGCTACAACGACATGACCGACGGCAGCCGCGGCACCTTCTCCTCCTCCATGGCGACCATCTCGGCCGCCCGCAACGCGATCAAGATCCTGCGCGAGCGCGCCGCGCAGATGTGGGATATTTCTGTCGACGACGTCGTCTGGGAACAGGGCCACGCGGTCGCCAAGGGCGACAAGCACGGCAATCTCGGCAAGCTGTCGCTGAAGGACATCGCGGCGCAGTCCGGCAAGACCGGCGGGCCGATCGCCGGCCACAGCGAGCTCGTCGCCGACGGCGCCGGCGTCTCCTTCGCCACCCATATATGCGACATCGAGGTCGACCCCGAGACCGGCTCGACCAGGGTCATCCGCTACACGGTGGTGCAGGATGCCGGCAAGGCGGTGCACCCGACCTATGTCGAGGGCCAGTACCAGGGCGGTGCCGCGCAAGGCATCGGCTGGGCGCTCAACGAGGAGTATATTTACGGCAAGGACGGAAGGCTGCAGAACGCCGGCTTCCTCGACTACCGCATCCCGGTCTGCTCCGACCTGCCGATGATCGACACGCAGATCCTGGAAATCCCCAACCCCAACCACCCCTATGGCGTGCGCGGCGTCGGCGAAACCTCGATCGTGCCGCCGCTGGCGGCGATCGCCAACGCGGTGTCGAACGCCGCCGGCGTGCGCATGACCCACATCCCGATGTCGCCGCCACGCATCCTGGCGGCGATCGAGGCGGAACGGGGCTAGGGCAGGGAGAGCTCAGGCAAATGGTCGAAGTCACCCTTTGGGGCGCCCTCGGCCAGCTCGCCGGCGGCAAGAGCAAGGTCGAGGTCGAAGCCAAGGACATCAGGGAGCTGTTCAGAAAACTGGCTGAACAGTATCCCGGCTTCGAGCCGTGGATCGATCGCGGCATTGCCGTGGCGATCGACGGGGTGATTTATCGGGATACGTGGAGCAAGGCGCTGCCGCCGGGGGCGGAGATTTTTCTGCTCCCGCGGCTGGCTGGGGGGTGAGGGGCGAGCTGTGAAATCTGCGTATGCGAGTTCACTGTTATCGAATTCTTCGCAGACGACAATCTAAGGTGTCCATATATTGACACCATCCGGTCCAAGAAATCTGCTCGGTAGATTACCGAATCTGTCCCTGTCGGCGATGTACAACAGTACCTGTTCAGCGCGTGTGACGCCGACGTAAAACAGACGTTTTTCGGCAGCGATTTCGGTTGGGGTGCGCGCACGATAAAACGGAATCGTACCTTCCTTGACTCCAATAATTGCTACACCTGCATATTCATGGCCCTTCGCATTGTGGATAGTAGAGAGACGCAAGGCGCGGTCGGGACTTGCAAACATTCCCAAATCGTTGATCGAGAGGTTGTCGAGATCGATTTTTTCGTGACGCATGTCTGCCTTCATTTCTTCTACGGACGACCGAAACAGCGGCGCATCGTCAGGCGTAATCCAGCCGCCTTCTGCCAAGACTCTTCCTGCGGCTGACGACATTTTTTCGAGCCAGGCCACGCCGTCATTCTCGTCCGCCAACTGTTGAGCGATGCGCATCAGTCGAACAGTTGACAAACGTCCCTCGTATCCAAATATCTCCGATCTTGTTTCGCCAGTTACGTCCTGGACCGCATGAAAAATTGCCCGCTCAAGATTCCGCATTCTAAAGAGATGCCCATCGATGACGGCACCGCCCAACTGTTCAGCCAAGTGAGCGAAGAGCCGCGACCGCCTATAAGGACGCGCTCCCGGACCGACAATCGGGACTCCAAATTCCCTTAGTATGCGAGAGATTGGATACAAATGATGCCACGCTTTCGCGAGAACGGCGCATCGGCCGAGCGGTAGTTTCAATCGCTCAATCGCAGGTAAGAACTCATCGAAAAGCGCGTCGATCGTGTTGCTGGTCCAGACAAATCGAGGAATCTCCGTGACAGACTTGGTCTTGCCCTCGCTCGTCATGGCCGGATTTCGAGGAAACAACCGCTCGGCATGATCGACTATGGCAGGGCATGATCGGAAGTTCGCGGACAACGACATGTTGCGATTTGCACCGATATGATCCGCGAACGGATCGATCAACTCCGGTCTTGCACCGGCGAAACCAAAAATCGATTGCGCCGGGTCCCCAACCAGAAAAAAACGACTCTTACCCTGTGAATGGATCGCCTTGAAGATTTCTACCTGAACATCTGTGGTGTCCTGAAATTCGTCGATGAGAAATGATTGAAACCTGGTTGCAAGGGATTTAGCGATCTCGGGATCGTCGCGTAGCAGACGGAGGGCCTTATAGATGATGTTCGCAAAGTCGAGGAATCCGAGCTTCTGCGCTCGGGCCCAAAAGTGCGGCGCGGCCAATCGAATCATTTCGTTTTCGAGAGCCGTTCCGGAGAGTTTGCCGTTCGCGTCCAGCCCTAAACCCGCGAAGGCCTCGTAGTCATTGTAGGTCAAATCATATCGTCCAACCTGCTCGGCCGCATAGCTTGCGATGGCCTCGAACTCTGGTCGATCTCGGTTCAGAACTTGCATTTTTCCCGAGAAGCCGGGAACGCGCGATGCAAATGGTCGAAGGATATGGTGCAGGCAAAAAGAATGAATCGTCGAAACCACAAAATTCTTCTCATCGCCCGGCATTAGGAAGGCAACTGCACGCTCATCAATCTCCTGGATGGCTGCGTTAGTGTATGTGATGCACGCCACCATAAACGGTGTGTCGCGCACCCTTTCGAGCTCTAAGATAAGCTTCGCGACAATCGTGCGTGTCTTCCCGCTGCCTGGGCATGCCTTGAGTAAGAGGTTACCTGGCCATTCGACTGCTTGGCGCTGTTGCTGCGTGAGTTTCATTGGTCAAGAAGCCAGCTGACCGCATTGCTGATGTAGATGGGTAGGGTGACCCCCCCGTCGATTTTCTGAGCGGCGACCTGCGCAAAGCGCGCTTTCCCAAAACGCTTGGCGGTCGCCAGTACACTATTCTTGAGAGCGTCTTTCGGCTCGCCGCCAAACATCTCCGCGACTTCCAAATTCGCTGCGACCCTTGGTGCGCCAACCTTCCGAGCGGCAGCCGCAAGCATACCAAGATTACCCTCAAGGGTGATTTCCCGCTCGAAGGTTGTCGCTCCAAGAAAGACCTTCACGTACTTGCCTTCGAGCGCGGCAAGGTCGGGTTTGCCCGGTTCGGCATCGTCATCGCCGTCGTCATCTTGTTGGTTCATCTCGGTCGAGTCCGACGGCCTAAGGTCCGCGTCAGCTACGATGGCGCAACGCTTGGGAAGTCCGTTTTCGGTGAAAAGCCGGGCGAATGGGCCGAAGTGAACGCCGTGAATTGCTACGACGGATATGCCTTCGCGATCGAGATCAATGCCCATCGCTTGCTTAACCATGCCCGGAATCAGGAATACCTCGGCAGCCCCCTCGACGAGCATCACCCTGCGGGCAAAAAGCAAGTTCGATTTGGTGGAGTCGAGATAGCGCTCAAGGTCTTCGATGTCTCCTTGCTTTAGGCCTTTCGTTTCTGCGATGGTCGACACATAGGGAGCCGGGTGGCCCGTATTGGTAAGAAACACAAACGACTTGAGCGGCGCTTTGGCGGTCACCTGGGTGCTGTGTGTTGTTAGTATTGACTGAAATGGAAGTTGGCGCAGCGCCTCGATGAGCGTCAATTGAAGTTGCGGATGAAGGTGGGCTTCAGGTTCCTCAATCAGGATAAGCTCCCCTGCTGACTTTCCTGACGCAGCCCGACGGCGGAACTGTTCGATAAGAATTGCTACATATAGAATGTTGTTTAGGCCGAGGCCATTGCGGCGCGGCTCAAATTTACTGACAGCTGCGCTACTCAACAGCACGTTGACGTTGCGTACGATGGATTGAAAGGACGGGGCCGACAGACCAAGATCAATACCAAGGTCAAATGCCGGGCCGGTGACTTCCTCAAACGCCTTGTCAATCGCCTGGGCCAGCGCCTTGATCGTGGGTGAAGCCTCGACCTTATCGTTGGCGACTTTTATCGCCGCAATTAAAGTGTCGCGTTCTGCCTTGTCGATGTTGCTGGCATCAATCAAGCGCGCCAACGGTGAGCGCCGCACCTGTGCAAGGTCTAATTCTACGTCGCGCAGTGCGTGCAGATAAACTATTCGATATGACTGAAGATACTGAAAACCGACGGAGCTCGCTCCGATGTCTTCGTTCTCGGTATCCCACTCGATCTGGCTAAGATCGACCTTCGGATTGCCGCCGCCAACTAGCTCCCAGCTATAGTCGGCGAGCGTAAGGCTGGAGGGATCGCTTTCTTCAGCGGCGAGGGCTTCCCTAACGGCTCGCTTAGGTCGAAATCGATAGAAAATCCGAGCACGTCCATCGCCGAGTTGAGTGCCGTGAAGCATCGCTACTTCCGTGTCGTTTTCCTCGAAGCCGGTGAATTCCACACCGATCAAAACCTGGAAGGGCTTTGACTGGTCAATCTCGCTATGAACATCTTCTCGCACCAATGACCGGTAGCTTGATGATAATTCGACATCGAGGCAAACGCGTATTGCCTGAACCAAGTTCGATTTTCCGGTGTTGTTCTCCCCGATTACACACGTAGCTTTCTCTGATACTTTAGCATCAAGAAAACCCAACGAGCGGAACCCCCGAACAACTATTCTGCTAAGCTGCATTACCTCATCCCCCTGCGCGACCCCATTCTACGCAGAATGAGGGACCGGCGGAATTGATTTGTATACTTTCTAGTTTTTTAATCGGTGAAAATCACGCGCATTGATGTCCATGCTTGAGTGAAGTGCAGAATCTGGATGTATATGTTTTCCGGTTTTGATGCGGAGTGGGTCTTGACAGGCCACATTGTGGAGGAAATCTACTGAAAGTTGTGGAGCGAGGAATTGTGATCAGGACAGGCAGATCGATTGTTAGAATCACGCGGGGAACGAAATGCAAGAAATTTATTCCGGAAAGCTATATGGCGAGTTCAACGGGTATCACTCGGGAGCTATTTTTCATTTATCAAATGGACAATTATGGCAGCAGAAAAAATACAAATATAAATACAAATATAAATACAGGCCAAGTGTGCGAATAGTCCGTGATGGCAACAAGTACTACGCTGAGTTCGATTGCATGAGCGAACCAATCGAAGTAGTGCGAGCGTCGATTGTGGAGGACGGTACGATTATGTCCGATTTCAACGGTTTTGACGGCCAGTCGCGATTCCATTTTGACAATGGGCACGTCTGGGAGCAGGCCGAATACAAATACATTTATCATTATGCCTACAATCCCCACGCTTTGGTGGTCGACGGGATCGAGGGCACCGTTTTGCATGTAGATGGCATGAGTGATCATGTCCAAGTTCGTCGAGTAGGCTAACGCGTTCTAGGCTCGGTCCGATTGTGATAGCGGGGCCTTGGCCTCTAACGACTGCCGTGAAAGAGCCAACCGGCGGTCGCCCGATTTTTTGAGACCAAACGTCCACTCGCTGAGTCTGGGAAGTTCGACTTCAGGTTCAAGCTCCGTCATTCAGAACCGGTTTTCCCAAATGCAGCATCCTCAGCCTCTCCGGCAACTCACGCGGTGCGACGTTATACCCTTGAAGCCGCGACAAAAACGGGCACTTAAGTTGGAGGCGAAAGCGAAGCTGATTTCGATCGCGACCGGCAGGGGATCGCAATTGTTCTTTGCCGTGCTCTAGGCCGGCTGCTGAGCGCCGCGATGGAGCGCCTGCCTGCCATCATCAGGCGGCCCCAGTGCCGGGGGGGCGCCCGCCGGTCCTGATCACCTCACAGCAAAAACGTCTGCCTCTCCCGCAACGTCGCCGTGATCGCTGCAATCCCCACCTCGATCTCGCGCCTGCCCGTCAACATCGCATCCCCCCGCCACACTTTCCAGCATCGACCGCAGCAGCTCCGCCTGGCCGACCAGTACCGCGTCCTTCTCCGCCAGGGCGGCGAGCGTGCCCGCTTCTTGGCGCTGGGCCATGCGGTCGTTTTCCGGCCGGTGGCGGATCAGGCCTTCCAGCGCCGACCTATCCCTACACCACACCCGCCGCCTGCGCCCGCACATACGCCAGCGCCGCCACCGCCAGATCCCCCACGGCCATGCCCCGGAACACGAATGCCGTGGCCTCGCTTGGGCTCTGCCGCCCGGCAAAGTCACCGCAGACAAGGCCCGTCAGGTCGCCGGCGACCAGCGCGGGGTCGACCATGGGTTTGGGCATCTGCTTCTCCTGCGCCAGATCGTCGACGACGATGCGGTCGAAGCGGCGCATGGTTGCGGGCAGCCAGGGCAGTGCGAGGTCGGTGATGGCGGTGAAGCTTCCCGGTTTCAGCCAGTTGGCGTCGAGGAACGGTTCGGGTTCGGGCACCAGGGTCACGGTCGTCACCACGATGTCGGCGCCTTCCACGGCGGCCCTTGCCGTGTCGCTGGGGATTGCTTCGAGGCCCCGCGACCGTGCCATCTCGCAGAGCGCGTCGCGATTGCTCTTGCCGCGCCCGAAGGCGCGGATTTCGCGCAGGGGAAAGAGGTCGGCGAATGCCTCTAAATGGCCACGCGCTTGCACCCCGCAGCCGATGAAGGCGACGGAGGACGCATCGTCGCGCGCCATGCGCCAGGCGGCGACGGCGCTGAGGCCCGCCGTGCGCTTGGCCGTCACCCAGTTGCCGTCGACCAGGGCCAGCGGCAGGCCCGTCTCGGCGTCGAGCAGCGTGATCAGCGAATTGATCGTGGCCAGTCCGCGCTGGGCGTTGCGGGGGTTCACCACCAGCGACTTGGTGGCCAGCACGGATGGCACTGAGGCGACGCCGAGCGTGGCCATGAGGTAGCGGTCGTCGCCCGGCCACACGGCGGCCTTCGGCGCGCACCAGACTTCGCCCCGCCGCTGGCCGACGATCTGGCGTTCGATCTCGTCGACTATGTCGGGCGTGGAGATCGCCAGGCGATCGAGAACCGCCGACGACAGATAGGGCAAGGTCTCGGCGGCCGGGGACTGGGTGTTCATCTTGTCATGTTCCCTAGGAGACCGTCAGACTACACGATGTGCGGGCCGAAGCCTTGGCGATGCCGGCGAGAAACGAGCCTCGAACGATTCAAGCTCGGCCCACCCCATAAAACCAAGGAACCCAACATCTAGCCGATCACGTTTGCCGTAATCCGGGCTTCGAATGGAAAGCGGCCGAGGGCAACCCCGCGCTGGCAAGACAGACAGCTCGATGCTCATTTGCATTTAAGCCGGGAGGCCAACCTTGCTGAGGCCCTCGAACAGATGGTCTATGTCGGCCTGATCGCGGAAGGGGAGCCGTCCAACATGCTCGGCAAAGGAGTATTTCGGATTGATCTCCATCAGTTCGCGCCAGACCCGGCCGGCTTCGTCGACCTCGCCCAAATGGCCGAGCGCGATAGCAAGAAAGGCGCGGGAGAGGTCGGTCTTCGGGGCGAGCTGTATACGCTCCCTGAACAGCGCCGAGGCAGCTTCGAATTTGCCGGCCACAAGATAGGCAGAGCCGAGAAAGTGGATGTATAGCTGCTTCAACGCGGGATCGAGCCGGATGGCTTGTTCGATATGGGGAATAGCCGCGAGGGGCTGGCCGCCATAGATGTTGACGATGCCGCGCGAGTTGTGCGCCTGAGCGTAGTTCGGATTGAGATTCAGCGCCGCGTCCGCTTCAGCCGCGGATCTGGCGAGATCCTTTTTCCACAAGTAGAAGACCGAGGCGACGTAGTGAACGAAGGCAACCTGCGGACTCTTCTGCAACGCCAAGCCGACATGGCGCTCGGCCTTTTCAAGTGACTCACTCCAGCCGTCCGTCCAATGGAATTGCCAGTTGAGCACCTCGGCCATTGCGAGGCCGGCATAGGGTTCGCCATAGCTTGAATCCTGGGCGATCGCTTGCGCGAACAGGTCGGTCGAGCGCTCGAACACGTCACGGTTCCTGATGGTCCCCCACAGCGCCTCGCGCCCGAGCAGGAAAAAGTCGTGTGCCCTGCTGCTGGTCGTTTTGACAGCACCAAGCATCGCGGCTTCGCTCGGGCTCAGTTTGATCATCAGCGCGTCAACGATCCGCCGGGTGACCTCATCCTGGACCGCGAAGACGTCGCTCAGTTCGCGATCGAAACGGTCGGCCCAAAGGTGTCCGCCGGTCTCGGCATCGATCAGCTGAGCGGTAATTCTTACACGGTTGCCGGCGCGGCGGATGCTCCCTTCGAGCACCGAGCGGACACCGAGTTCACGGGCCACCTGCCGCACGTCGACAGCCTTGCCCTTATAGGTGAAGCTCGAATTGCGCGCGATCACCAGCAGGCCGCTGACCTTAGAGAGGTCGGTGATCACATCCTCGGTTATCCCGTCGGCGAAATATTCCTGCTCAGGATCGCCGCTCATGTTCTGGAACGCCAACACGGCGATCGAAGGCTTGTCGGACAGCGCGAGCTGTGGCGAAGGCTTCTCCGACACAGCGGGCTCCGCGGGTGCCGCGGGCTTTGCCTGAGCGGGGACTCCGACTTGCAGCGAATAAACTCGGACCGGATCGGCGATGTTCTTGAGTTGCACCGCGCCGCGATCGTTGATTGCGAGATCGAGCCTTGCCTTAACCTGCCAGTACGCTTGCTCGGAGAGACAGATGCTGCCGGGCTCGCAAATGCCTTCGAGCCGCGCCGCGATATTGACGCCGTCGCCCATCAGATCGCCGTCGCGCTCCTCCACGACATCGCCCAGATGGATGCCGATGCGAAAGTCGATGCGGCGGTCGGGCGGGAGCCCGGCATTGCGCTCGACCATGCCATTCTGTACCTCGATCGCGCAACGCACGGCGTCCACGACGCTGCGGAACTCGACGAGGGCTCCATCCCCGGTGCGCTTGACCACGCGACCATGATGCACGGCGATCGTTGGATCGATCAGATCGCTGCGCAGCGCCCGCAGCCGCGCCAGGATGCGATCCTCGTCCGCGCCGGCGAGCCGACTGTAGCCGACCACATCCGAGACCAGGATCGCTGCTATTTTCCGGGTCTCACTCAAGTCGTGCCCCCTCTATCCAGCCTACTGCAGCCAGATCAGTGCCGTCCTTCTCAACATACAGCCGTTAAGCACAGGGAAGATAGCCCCGAGCCATTGGTCGGATGGTCCGCATAGGATCGACCCGAGTCGTTCGAGAGCCGAGATCAGGCGCTAAGCAGCCATTCAGGATAGGCGAAGGTCGCCGCCCCCCAACCTCACAGCAAAAACGTCTGCCTCTCCCTTAACGTCGCCGTGATCGCGCCAATCCCCACCTCGATCTCGCGTCTGCCGGCCAGCATCGCATCCCCCGCAACACCTTCCAGCATCGACCGCAGCAGCTCCGCCTGGCCGACCAGCACCGCGTCCTTCTCCGCCAGGGCGGCCAGCGTGCCCGCTTCCTGACGGTAGCGCTGGGCCATGCGGTCGTTTTCGGGCACCGGCTGGTGGCGGATCAGGCCTTCCAGGGCGCCGACCTCGCGGCCCAGGCGCTCGAGCGCCTGGGCGTTGGCGACGATCGTCGCGTCGGGGAACGGGTTGGCCCGCGTCGGCGGCTGGATGTTGTCGCGGCGGTAGCGGGTCTCGGCCTCGTCGACGGCGGCCCGGGCGCGGCCGAGCAGCGAGCAGGCCATCTCGCGCACGCGCTGGTCGTCGGCGCGCAGCTGATTTTCCTGGCGGTAGAAGTTGTAGCCGTAGCCGTAGAACAGGTTGATCCCGACCCTGGCGAGCGGCCCGGCCTCGTAGAAGCGGCTCATCTTGTCACGCCCACCTCATCGCCCAGCGGATAGAAGCCCGTCGGCTGGCCGCCGATGTTGAAGGGCAGGCCGGCGGCTGCGTTGGGGGCCGAAACCAGGCCCTTGTCGGCCATGCGCAGCGCCAGGTAATAGCGCACCGCCTCGATCGGGCTCAGGCCAATCGCCTGCAGCGAGATCAGTTCGCGCATGCGCTCGTCGCGCGGCGTGATCAGCACCTTGAGGTCGTTCAGCATGATGCCGTAGACCTTGAGGAAATCGGTGAGATGCAGCTTCACCGCCTCACGCACATCGCTGATGCGCTCGTTGATGTTCTCCATCTTGGTGACCTGGATGATCTGGTTGATCGCCTGCTCGATGGCCGGTCCGGCATAGTCGGCGATTTCCTTGGTGTCGATCACGGCACCCGCGAACGGCATGTGGGTGATGAGATCGAGCGCCTCTTCCTTGCTGTCGATGTGGATGTAGTAGTCGACGACATAGGACATCTCCGCCATCTCGGCTGAGGTGGCAATGCCCTCGTTGCGCACCAGAAGCTTGGAACGGTTGATGTAGATGACCTCGTAGACCCAGGGCGAGGAGCCGCCGAAGAAGCCTTGCACGATCGAGCCGACCAGCGGCTTGTCCGGCGTCTGCAGCGCATATTGGCCGGTCTCGTAGACGTTGAGCACCGCGCCGCGCGACTTCAGGATGCAGAAATGGTTGCTCTCCACCGTCAGCAGCGAGCCCGAGACGATGCTCTCGTCGACGATCTTCATCGCCACGGTCCTGGTGCCGAGCGCGTCCGTGCCGTCGCGCTGCAGCGAGGTGATGACCTGTCTGGTGATTGCCATTTTGAATTCCCCTCCTGATGTACCGGCACGCCCAGCGCGTGCCTGATGCCTGTCGACTTGCGGCCGGGCGGAGCTGGCTGGCTCCGGCTCAGCGATTTGTCTGTCGCGTCTTTGCCGGCTCTGAATGCCTTGGCGAACAGAGGCCCTTGCCCGTGAATTGTTGCTGCAGCCGGGCGGTGCGGTCGGTGCGCTGGCGGTAGCCGCCATCGCCGTCGAGCAGGTATTTTGCCCGCTGCTTTTCGCGCGGCTGCGAACGCTTTGCCTGGATTGCCTTCTCGATCGGCTCTATCGCCACGGCGAGCCTGCGGCCGGCCGCGGTCCCGATCTTGGTGTCCTGGAGCGCCCGGCCCACGGCCTGCTCGATCAGGTCCTTGCCGTTCTGGCCGAGGAAGCTCGAGACCAGCCCGGCGACATCGACAGCGATGTCTTCGACTTTGTCGTCGTCGGCGAAGGCGGCCAGCGGCGAAGCGCCGGCTTCGGATGGAACGGCTTTTTCCGGGCGCCGGCTCTTGCCCAGCTGCTTCCAGAGAATGAATGCGAAGATCAGTGCAAAGACAACAAACGACATTCGACCAGCCCCGTTCAGTGGTCCGCGTTGATTGCAGAGATGACGGACGCCGCCCGTTCAGCACGCCTTTGGCGCCGCACGCTCTCGTCCTCAGGCACGAATGGCCCGCTTCCCGGCGGATCAATGGCGGTGCCTGTCGACTTCCCTCCCAGTTGACGCGTCAAATATTTCTTCTCGGACGGGGCTGTCCGGGAGCCATGCAAAAGCTCTGTCGTTAATAAGGGAAGTCTCAAATGCCAGCCATACACATTATCGCGAGCTATGGTGGTGCCGGCCGTTGCGGGTCCTCCCGGCCGCTGCGCGACCTCCGCACGGCCGGGTGACCTTGCCTAAAACCGCGTTCTTGGGCTGAATGGCGGGACGCAGCCATTCGCCACGCTGCGAGGGAGGGCATCGAGATGAGCGAAGACAGACCACGGCCGCTGGCGGAGATCGCCAGCTATCACGCCCATATCTACTTCGACGGGCAAACCGAGCGGCAGCATGCCGAATGGCTGCGGCTTCGCATCGGCGAGCGTTTCCGCGTGCGCCTGGGCAATTGGCACGACCGGCAAGTTGGCCCGCATGACCAGCCCATGTACCAGGTCTCCTTCGCCAACGAGCTTTTCGGCACGCTCGTTCCGTGGCTGATGCTGAACCATGGCGGCTTGAGCATCCTCATCCACCCGAACACCACCAACCCCAAGCGCGACCATCTGGTCGACCCGGTCTGGATCGGCCGGCCGCTGGGGGTGCATGGCGACACGCTTCCGGACGATCACGAGGCGGAAGAGGCGCTGGAGGTCAACACCGAACCGTCGCTGCCGGCGTAACTGCCCTAATGCACCACCGCCCGCAGCCGCTCGCGCAGTTCCCGCGGCGCGACATCATACCGGCTCTTGAAGGCGCGGGAGAAATGCGCGCTGGAATTGAAGCCGCAGGCGAAGGCGATTTCGGAGATCGAGGCCGAGGCGCGGGCGGGCGACAGCAATTCTTCCTTGCTGCGCTCCAGGCGGCGGTCCCAGACGAAGCGTTCCAGCGTGGCGCCTTCGCCCTCGAAGGCGCGGTGCAGATAGCGGCGCGAGCAGCCCATGTGGCGGGCAATGTCTTCCGCCGACAGGCTGCTGCGCGCCAGATTGGCGTCGATATAGGCGACGATGCGCTCGCGCAGCGCCTCCAGCGGCGAGCGGCGGAATTCGGGCGCCATCGGCTTGGCCTGGATCAGGCCGTTGACCAACTGGACCAGGCTGTCGCCGACGCGCCGGCTGCCGGCCTCGTCGAGCTTGTGCGCCTCGCCGATCGCCATCTGCATCAGGCCGGAGACGATGTGGGTCAGGCTGTCACCGTTGCCGGGCAGCGGCAGGGGTGCCGAGAGGCGGGCGAGCGTGTCGTCGCCGAAGGTCGAGCGCGGCACCTGCAGGATCAACTGGTCGACATCACTGAGGTTCTGCAAGGAGTAGCTGCGCACCGGGTCATAAATGATCGCCGATTGCGGGCCGAGGTCGACGGCGACCTGCTGCTGCTCGAAGCGGCTGCGGCCCGAAAGCTGCATCAGGATTTTGATCGCGTCGGGGTCGAAGCTGCGCCAGAACAGCCGGTCGTTGAGCACCAGATGCGAATTGGCCTTGATCTCGGACAGCCGGCAGGCGCCGAGATTGACCGACACGAGCTGCGGGATCGACGGCACCGTGCCGCGCGGGAAGCGCTGCGTGATCGGGCCGAACAGAAGGCGTGATGTCGACAGGAAAGCCTCGCCATCGGCGATGCTGACGTGATGGGCGTGCATTCTAGTTTCCTCCTGAAACAGCCTTCCCGTCTTTTGCAGGATTGTGGCGCGGGCCGATGCAACGATCAACAACTTAACATGATAATTATCTCTGCCGCAACGGCAGAGAAGCACCCGACCGGACAGGGCAGTGCGGATAGGCTGGAATGTCGTGCCGGCGGGACGGCTTGCTCAGCCGGCGCGTTTCCAGCAGGCGATGAAATGGCCAGCTTCAACCTCCGTGGCCACAGGTTCGGCCTTGAGGCAGCCGGCGTCAGCCAAGGGGCAGCGGCCGGCGAAGGCGCAGCCGCCAGGAGTAGCTTCGACGGCGGCTTGGGCTTCGGCCATGGTCGTCGCCTGCCCATCGTTCGAAGAGGCCGCCAGCAGCATCTGCGTATAGGGATGGTTGGGGCCGGCGAAGATCTGGTCGGAGGAACCGGTCTCGACCAGGCGGCCGCGATAGAGCACGCCGATGCGGTCAGCCATATAGCGCACGACCCGCAGATCATGGCTGATGAAGAGGTAGGCGGTGTCCTTTCTCTTCTGCAAATCGTTGAGCAGGTTGAGCACGGTCGCCTGCACCGAGACATCCAGCGCCGAGGTCGGCTCGTCGAGCACGACCAGCCGCGGCAGGCCGGCGAAGGCGCGGGCAATGGCCGTGCGCTGGCGCTGGCCGCCGGACAGCGTGCCGGGCTTCTGCTCGGCCGTCGAGCGGGCGAGGCGGACCGAGGCCAGCAGATCGCCGACGCGCTGCGGCACCGCGCGGCGCGGCAGGCCAGCCAGCCGGCGCAGCGGCCGGCCAAGGATGCGGCTGATGCGCTGGCGCGGGTTGAGCGTGCGGTCGGGTGACTGGAACACCATCTGTACGTCACGCCGCTCGCTTGGTTGGCGCCGCTCGACCAGCGGCGCCACGGTCTTGCCGAACAGTTCGACAGAGCCAGCCGTCGGCGGCTGCAGGCCGGTGACGATGCGGGCCAAAGTCGACTTGCCGGAACCGGACTCGCCGATCAGCCCAAAGGTCTCGCCGCTGGCGATGTCGAGGTCGATGCCATGCAGCACCGGCTGGCCGCCGAAGGATTGTTTGATGCCCCGGCAAGAGACGGCGATTTCGCGCTGCGATGCGGGCAGGGCATTGTCCTCGCTTTCTCCGGCGGGCACGTCCGAAGCGAGGTCGACGGGGCTCGCATCCTCCGCCAGCCTGCCGTCGCGCTTGGTGCGGTTGAGTGTCGGAATGGCCGCAACCAGCGCCTTTGTGTAGGCATGGCGCGGGTTGTCGAACACTTCCGCTGCGGCACCGGTCTCGACAATCGAGCCGGACTGCATCACCGAGACCCGGTCGCAGGAGCGCCGGATCAGATTGATGTCGTGGCTGATCAGCAGGATCGAGGTGCGGTGCTCGCGGCGCAGATCGTCGAGGATGGCGATGATCTCGGACTGGACGCTGGCGTCGAGCGCCGTCGTCGGCTCGTCCATCACCAGCAGCGACGGGTCGAGCGCGATGGCAATGGCGATGTTGGCGCGCTGCTGCATGCCGCCTGACAGTTCATGCGGATAAAGCTGTAACACCCGTTCGGGGTTGGCGACGCGGACGCGTCCGAGCAACTGGGCCGCGCGCCCGAATGCTTCGTCGTGGTGCATCGGGCGATGGCGCAGGATCGTCTCGGTGATCTGGCCGCCAATGGTCATACTCGGGTTCAGTGCCGAACCCGGATGCTGGTAGACGGCGGCGATGCGGTCGCCGCGCAGCCGTCGCAGTTCGTTGGTCGAGAGGTCGCGGATCTCGCGATTTTCGAAGGCGAGTTGCGCGGCTTCGACGCGGGCGTGCTTGGGCAGATAGCGCAGCACCGCCAGTGCCACCGAGCTCTTTCCCGAGCCGGATTCGCCCACCAGTCCGAGCGCTTCGCCCTGGCCGATGCGAAGCGATATGTCATCGACCGCGCGGTGGATGTGCCTGGCTCCGCGATAGGAAACGGAGAGGTGCTCGACGTTTAGAACCGAAGACATGGAGTACCGGAAACCACTTTCTGCGCGCGCGGCGATCAGGGGCAATCGCTTCCGCTTTGGTAGGGAACAATCTCTATAAAATTACTCGAATTAAGTTTCAGCGCAATCTAACTTTCGCTGACTGGAAGATTTTCGGGGGCACGGCAACAGGCTGCTGCGCCGCCGATTTTCCGCATCCGAAGGGAAGGATACCGGCATGTCGCACATGATCCTCAGCGCGTTCTTCTTCAACCCGCAGGGCGACCATCGCATGTCATGGCGCCATCCCCGCGCTCCGGGCCGTGAGGTGCTCGATTTCGACTATTATCGCGAGCTGGTTCAGGCCGCCGAACGGGCCAGGATCGACACCATCTTCGTCGCCGACCACGTGTCGATCTGGGATTCGGTCAAGAGCGGCGTCGCGCATTATGCCAATGCCCGCCTGGAGCCGCTGACGCTGCTGTCGGCGCTGGCCGGTGTGACCAAGCATATCGGCCTGATCACCACGGCATCGAGCTCCTACAGCGAGCCCTACAATGTCGCGCGCATGTTTGCTTCGCTCGACCATATCAGCAAGGGCAGGGCGTCATGGAACGTCGTCACCTCGGCGATGGACGAGGAGGCGCGCAATTTCGGCCGCGACGGCAACATCGAACACGCCTTCCGCTATGAGCGGGCCGGCGAATTCCTCGATATCGTCAAGGCGCTGTGGGACAGCTGGGAAGACGAGTCGCTGCTCATCAACAAGGAGACGGGCTACTTCGCCGACCCCGACAAGGTCCATCCGATCGACCACAAGGGCAAGCACTTCAAGGTGCGCGGGCCGCTCAACGTGTCGCGGCCGCCGCAGGGCCATCCGCTGATCGTCCAGGCCGGCTCGTCGGAGGATGGCAAGAATTTCGCCACCGCCCAGGCCGATGCGCATTTCGCCATCTACAGCACCAGGGAAGACGGCATCAAATACCGCCAGGACATCAATGAGCGACTGGCCCGTCACGGCCGGCGGCCGGAAAGCTTCAAGATCCTGCCCGGCATCCTGCCGATCGTCGCCGCCTCCGAAGCCGAAGGGCGCGACAAGCAGGAGTATCTGCAGAGCCTGCTTCCCGACCAGGTCGGCATCGACCTTCTGTCGAGCTGGAGCGGCATCGATCTTTCCGCCTATCCGCCCGACGGGCCGCTGCCGCCGTTGCCGGACGAGAGCACCTTCAATGGCGGGCGCACCTCGCTCAACCGCGTCAAGCAATGGTCGAAGCAGAACCTCAGCCTGCGCGATATCGCCCGCAAGCTCGCCAACAGCGGCTCGGTGCCGACGGTCGCCGGCACGCCGAAGCAGATCGCCGATCAGCTCGAAGACTGGTTCGTCGCGGGCGCCGCCGACGGCTTCAACCTGATGTTCCCGCTGCTGCCCGAGGATTGGGTGAATTTCGCCGAGCAGGTGGTGCCGGAACTGCAGCGCCGCGGCCTGGTCCCGACCGAATATGCGCCGGGCACGTTGCGCGACCGTTTTGGCCTTGCCCGCCCGGCCAACCGCTTCGCCGAGCAACGCGCCAATGCGCGCGCCGTGTCCTGAGGAGGTAATCATGACCGCCGCGCCAAACCTTCAGCCCCGCGAAGCCACCGCTCCGCGTCTCGTCAATGTGCTTCACAGCCCCAAGCGTGTGCGCGTCAAATTCGGCGGCCGCACCATCGCCGACAGCCGCAATGTGCTGGTGCTGCGCTCCAACCATTTCCTGCCGATCTATTTCTTCCCGCCGTCCGCGGTCGATCCCTCGGTGCTGAAACCCTCCCTGCACCGCGAGCCGCACGCGGTCGGCGGCGAGACCGCCTATTGGGACATCGACAGCGGCGACAAGCGCGCCGCCAACGCGGCTTGGTCGTTCACAGCACCCCCGGATGAGAATCTGGCGCCGCTCGCCGGCCGCATCGCCTTCACCTGGAAGGCGGTCGACCAATGGTTCGAGGAGGAAGAGGAAGTCTTCGTCCATGCCCGCGATCCCTATGCGCGCATCGATGTGCTGCACAGTTCCAGCCATGTGCAGGTCTGGTTCGATGGCGAGATCATCGCCGACAGCAAGCGCCCGGTGCTGTTGTTCGAGACCCATCTGCCGACGCGTTTCTATCTGCCTCCGGAAGATGTCCGGCTGGAGCGGCTGACGGCGTCCAATTCGACGACACGATGTCCCTACAAGGGCATCGCCTCCTACTGGTCGGGCCTGCTGAAGGACGGTTCGGTTCGCCCCGACATTGCCTGGAGCTATCGCGACCCGATCGATGAAATGCCTAGGATCAAAGGGCTGATCGCCTTCTATCCGCAAGCGGTCGACCGCATCCATCTCGACGGCCAGCCGGCCTGACGGCTTTCTTCCAGTTTCCCATTCACGCATCTTACGAGAGAAAAACAATGACCAAACGTTTCGACATAGATTTGCTGCGCAACCAATCCGGCGACGTCTGGAATGTCGCCGTAGATGAATATGCGCAGGGCTTCCTCAAGCGCCGCGACCTCTTGAAATACGCCGCACTTCTCGGCCTCACCGGCTTTGCCGCCTCGCAGGGTCTGTTCACATCAGGCGCACGCGCGGCGACCACCGGCGGCACGGTCCGTGTCGGTCTTGGCCAGCCGACCAAGGCGATCGATCCCGTCACCATCACCGATCCGGCCAGTATCGGCGTGATCAGCCAGGTCGGTGAATATCTGATCCTCGACGATCCGAAGGACGGGTTGCAGCCGAAGCTTGCCGTGTCCTGGGAGGCCGACGAGACGGCCAAGCGCTGGACCTTCAAACTGCGGCCGGGCGTGAAGTTCCACGATGGCCGCACCGTCACGGCCAAGGATGTGGTGGCGAGCTTCGAACGGCTGGTCGATCCGGCCAGCGGCTCGTCGGCGCTGTCGGCCTACAAGGGTATTCTCTCCAAGGGCGGCGCCAAGGTCGTCGATGACGAGACGGTCGCCTTCGATCTCGACCAGTCGAACAGCAATTTCCCGTTCTACGTTTCCTCCGACGTCTACAATGCCGTCATCGTGCCGGCTGACTATGCCGGCGATTTCGAGAAGACTTTCAACGGCACCGGGCCATTCAAGCTGGAATCCTTCCGCCCCAAGCAAGGCGCCAGCTTCGTGCGCAACCCGGACTATTGGGGCGACAAGGCGCTGCCCGACCGCGTCGAGATCAAGTTCTTCGACGACGAGCAGGCGCAGGTGCTGGCGCTGCAGGCCGGCCAGCTCGACGTCATCCCCAGCACCACGCGGCTGGAACTGGCGATCGAAGGCAATCCGAACTTCAAGCTGCTCAGCGTGCAGGCCAGCTCGCATGATCCGGCGCATCTCAGGACCGACCAGGCGCCGTTCACCGACAAGCGCGTTCGCCGCGCTTTGGCGCTCACCATCGACCGCGAGGCCGTGGTCAAGGGTCTGCTGAAGGGCCGCGCCGTTGTCGGCAACGACACGCCGTTCGCGCCGATCTTCCCCTCGGCCGATCCGGCGGTACCGCAGCGCAAGCAGGACATCACTGAGGCCAAGCGCCTGCTCGGCGAGGCCGGCGTGCCCAACGGCTTCGAGGTGACGCTGACCACCGAACGCGCCTATGACATTCCCGACTATGCCGTGATCATCCAGAACTTCGCCAAGAAGGCCGGCATCGACATCAAGCTCAACGTGCTGCCGCAGGATGCCTATTACGGCTCGGCGACGTTTGGCAGCTCGCCATGGCTGGACTCCAATCTCGGCATCACCGATTTCGGCCATCGCGGCACGCCCGACATCTTCCTCAACGCGACGCTGAAGAGTTCGGGCGCCTGGAACGCGGCGCATTTCAACAACCCGGACTATGACGCGCTGCTGCTCGACTACGGCAAGGCGCGCGACCTGCAGGCGCAACGGCTTGCCGCCGGCAAGATCCAGACGCTGCTGCTCGACGAGACGCCGCTGATCATCAGCTATTTCTCGCAATACAGCCGCATCGTCTCCTCGAAGGTCGAAGGCGTGCGCTTCACCGCCATCTCGCACCTGCTGCTCGACAAGGTGTCGTTCGTGTGATCGCCTCGAGGGCGATCGTCCGGCCGCTGGCGACACGCGCAGGCTCGCTGCTCTTGACGCTGTGGCTGGTCAGTGCGCTGGTCTTCCTCGCCGGGCAGGTGCTGCCCGGCGATGTCGGCCGCGTCATGCTCGGCCCGTTCGCCGATGCGCAGGCGGTCGCCGAACTCAACCGCAAGCTCGGCACCGACCAGCCGATCCTCGCCCAGTATTGGCACTGGTTCAGCCGGGCGGTCACGGGCGACTTCGGCGACTCGCTGTCGATGCGGGCGCCGGTGGCGCCGTTCGTCCTGTCGAGCATCAAGAATTCCGCCGCATTGGCCGGCGTCGTGCTGCTGTTCCTGGTGCCGATCGGCATCGGCGCCGGCGTCGTCGCGGGTCTGCGCTCGGGGAGCCTCGCCGACAGGCTGATCGTGCTGACCGGCGTCTCGCTCTCGATCGTGCCGGACTTCGTCTCCGGCCTGCTGCTGCTGATGGTCTTCGGCCTGTGGCTGGCCTGGTTTCCGATCACCGGCGCAGCGTCGGATGGGGCCGGCGTCTGGACGAGCAGTTACTACCTCATCCTGCCGGCGCTGCCGCTGGTGCTGAACCTGATCGGCTATGTCGCGCGCATGACAAGGGCAGGGGTGATCGAGGCGCGCGGCGCGGACTATACGCGCACCGCCATCCTCAAGGGCCTCAGCCCCTCGCAAGTGCTGTTCAAGCATGTCCTGCGCAACGCGCTGGTGCCGACGGTGGCGGTCATCGCCACCCAGAGCGGCTTCCTGCTCGGCGGTCTGGTGGTGATCGAGGCGCTGTTCGGCATTCAGGGTCTCGGCAATCTGGTGCTGAGTGCCGCCAAGGCACGCGACTTCCCGATGCTCGAGGCCGGCGTGCTGGTGATGGCGGCGATCTTCGTCTCGACGGCGGCAATCGGCGATCTCCTGCAGGCACTGCTCGATCCGCGCCAGCGTCGCCGGAACACGCCATGACCGATCTCGCCCAGTCTCCGATGCGCAGCGACATCAGGCTCTCCTGGATCGGCCGGCTGCGTGGTCTTCTGCCTGATGTGGCGCCGTCGACCGTGATCGGCTCGGCGGTGCTGCTGTTCTGGGTCGCCTGTGCGGTGTTCGGTTCGCAATTCGTGCCGTTCGATCCCTACGCCGAGGATTTCCTGTCGATGATGACGCCGCCCGACGCGGTGCACTGGTTCGGCACAGATCAGCTAGGGCGTGACGTGCTTTCGCGCATCGTCGTCGGCTCGCGCGACATCCTTTTGGTGGCGCCGCTGGCGACACTGGCCGGCGTCACAGCCGGCAGCGTCATCGGCCTGGTGCTCGGCACCTTTGGCGGCCTGGTCGATGCCGTCGGCGCACGGCTGCTCGATGCCGTCATGTCGCTGCCCTTCATCGTTCTGGTGACGATGGCGCTGGTGGCGATCGGGCCGTCCAACCTCACCGTCATCCTGGTGATCGGCCTTGCCTATGCGCCGCTGGTGGCGCGCACCGTGCGCACCGCCACGCGCGAACAGCGCGAGCGCGACTATGTCAGCGCCGCCCGGCTTGCCGGTGAAGGACGGCTGGCGATCATGTTCCTCGAAATCCTGCCCAATGTCCGGGAAACCATCCTGATCGAGCTCATCACCCGGCTCGGCTATGCCTTCTTCTCGATCGCGACGCTGAGCTTCCTCGGCCTCGGCATCCAGCCGCCATCGGCCGATTGGGGACTGGCGATCGCCGACGGCTATGGCTTCCTGACCGGCGGTAAATGGTGGGTGGTGGTGTTCAATTCGGCCGCGATCATCTCGCTGGTGATGGCCACCAATCTCATTGCGCAAGGCATCGGGGCGTTTGAGAACGGCGACAAGTGAGAACTTAGAGCAGTTCACCGTTTCACGGAAACGGCGAACCGCTCTAACTCTTTGTTTTGACGCAATTCCGGACGGAAAACCGTTTCACACTTTTCCTGGAAATGCTCTAGCCGAGCAGACCCTCGATGGTCGCCGCCACGGCCGCCGGGGCATAGGGCTTGGGCAGGAAGACGCCGCCGCTCGGCATTGCGTCCGCCGCCGGCTGGCGCTTGCCCGAGGTGATGATGATCTTGATCGGCGGCCAGCGGTCGCGCACGGCGGCCGACAGGCGCAGGCCATCCATCGAACCCGGCATGTCGATGTCGGTGAACAGGATGCTGATGTCCTGCCGGCTCTCCAGTATACGGATCGCCTGGTCGGCATTGCTGGCCTCCAGCACGTGGTATCCCGCCTCGCGCAGCTCGTCGGCGATGGCGAACAGCAGAAAGGCTTCGTCTTCGACGACAAGGACGGTGGCGAGGCTCGGAGTGGTCATGGCACGCCCTATGGTGTCAGTAAGGTGCTGTCGGCAACTGCGGTGCCGGTGCGTTCAACACGCATTCGACGCCGTCGGGGTGGTAGTCGATCCGCACCGAGCCGCCAAAGTCAGTGCCCAGCACGCGCTCGATCAGGAAGCGGCCGAAGCCGCGCTGGCTGGGCGGCGTCACCGGCGGGCCGTCGCTTTCGCGCCAGCGCCAGAGCAGCCGCTTTTCGCCTGATGCCTCGGCGGATGGCTGCAGCGACCATTCGATCGACACCTTGCCTTCCGGTGTCGACAGGGCGCCATATTTCAGCGCGTTGGTGGCCAGTTCGTTGACGGCAAGCGCCAGCGTCAGCGCCATCTTCGGGTTGATCGGCAGCGCCGGGCCGGAAATCGAAATCTGTTCGAGCGGGAAGGTGGCGATGGTGTTGTCGACCACCTCGCGGATCGAGGCGCTGGTCCAGCGGGTCTTGTTCAGGATGTCATGCGCGTTGGCGAGCGCCCGCAGACGCTCGTTGAAGGTGGCGCTCGCGGTGGCGATGTCGGTGTTGCGCAGCGTTTGCGAAGCGATGGCCGCGACCATCGCCAGGATGTTCTTGATGCGGTGCTCGAGCTCGTGGGTGAGCAGTTCCTGTCGCGCCTGCGCCTCGCGGCGGTCGGTGACATCCTGCATGACGCCGAACATCTTGACCGGCTTGCCGGTCTCGTCGTGGACGAAATCGATGTGGCGCGACAGCCAGCGCAATTCGCCGGTGTCGGGCCGCCGGATGCGGTATTCCACGGCAGGCACGGCGGTGCCATTTTCACGCGTCTGCGGGTTGGAGCGGATGTCCTTGTCGTTGGGAATGACGATGTTTTCCAGCACACTGATGTGCACGCTGTCGCGCGGCGACAGTCCCCAGAGACCCCAAAAACCCTCGGAGCCGACCACGGTTCCGCTGGCGATGTCGAGTTCGAGGGCCGCGATGCCGGCTGCATTCTGCGACAGCTGCAAACGCCGCTCGCTCTGTAGCAGGGCCTGCGCCGCCTGCTTCTGGTCGTCGATATCGGTGTTGGTGCCGATCCAGCGCAGGATCACGCCGTCGGCATCGCGGATCGGCACGGCGCGCGCGATGAACCAGCGGTAGATGCCGTCATGCCGGCGCAGCCGGAACTCGGTCTCGTAGAATGTGCCGGCGACCGCTGTCTGTTGCCACTTTTCCGCGGCCGCGACGATGTCGTCGGGATGCACGATGTCGGCCCAGCCTTGACCGTCAAGCGTGCCCGGCTTGGCGCCGGAATAATCGTAGACGCGCGGGTTGAACCAGTCGAGCAGCCCGTCCGGCGCCGCCGTCCAGACGTGGTTGGGCATCGCCTCGGCGAAGGTGCGGAACTGCATCTCGCTCTGGCGCAGCGCCTGTTCGGCCAGCAGGCGGTCGGTGACATCGACACCCTGGACGAAGATGCCGAATACGTCGCCCGCAGGATTGCGCACCGGCTGATAGACGAGGTCGATGAAACGCTCTTCCGTCGGTGCGCCGGGCGTTCGCTGCAACTCCGCCTTCAGCGCGTAGCCGATGAACGCCTCACCGGAGGTGAACACCTGGTCGAGCAGTTCGAAGAAGCCCTGGCCTTCGACCTCGGGCAAGGCCTGGCGGACGGGCAATCCGATCACATCGCGGTGGCCGACCAGCTGCATGTAGGCGGCATTGGTCAGCTCGAACACATGCTGCGGGCCAGACATCATGGCCATGAAGCCCGGCGCCTGTTCGAACATCTGGCGCTGGCGGTCGCGTTCGCTGGCGCGCCATCGCTCGGCGGCAACCTTGGCGGTGGTCTCGATGACGATGGCGATGACGCCGGCCGGTTCGCCGCTTTCGTCGAGCACCGGTGAATAGTCGAGATCGAGCCAGACCTGTTCGGGCTTGCCGGTGCGGTTCAGTGTCAGCACCTGCTCGCGATAGGCAAGCGTGCCGCCGCCCAGGCAGACCTTCATGATGTTGTCGTTGAAGTCGGCCACCTCGGGCCAGCCTTCACGCACTTTCGAGCCGAGCAATTGCGGATGGCGGCCGCCGGCAAATTCTGAATAGCCGTCATTGTAGATCATGACGCCGTCCTCACCCCACAGCATGACGATCGGCACATTCGAGCGCAGGATCAGCGACACCGCCGTCTTCAGGCTCTGCGGCCAGATCTCGATCGGTCCGATCGAGGTTGATGCCCAGTCGAACGTCGCGATCAGGCAGCCGAGCTCTCCGCCGCCCGACAGGAAAGCAAGGTGACGAGTGCCTATGGTCGTTGTGCTGGTTTGCGGCATGACGTCTCGTGAATCGGTCGGCGTTTGGTCGAGAGTCGATTGGTGCGGGCTAACATGTCGGATTCTGTGGATCGTGCGCGATTGTGCGGACCGCCGGACGTCGCGGCGCGGCCATGGCTGTGCGCCATGTCAGTTCGCCGTGTTGAACGCTTTTGACGAGACGGTGAATAGGCATTGCTCCCCTGAACGCTTCAACCCGGGACAAGCCATTCGGTTCCCGATGCCTGCCGGTTTTCCTGCGGCAGGGTTGTCGGATTGAGGAGGGAAAGCCGGCTATTCGATCGAATTTCTTTGCAAGCCGTTAATTCGGCCATGCTGTTAATAAGTGGTTTCTAATGCATGTCGACCGAAACTGCGCAGCGGTTTTGGAATAACGGCATGCGCAAAACTGACTGGTTTGGCGCGGGGTACGCAATGACCAAGAATCTCGGCAATGCACGCTATATGCCGCCCAAGGACACAAAGGCTTCCTTGATCAGCAAGGCCGCGCCGGCGCTGTTTCCACTCGTCGTGGCGGCGCTGGGCTACATGATCGGCAGGCAGTTCTTCGGCATATAGGGTTCCGATACCCTGGCCGCATATATCACGCAGTGATTTCGGCTGCCGCCTCCTCGGCGCTGGCTTCGGCCCGCTTGACGCGTTCCTGGCCAGCAGCACGTGACCTCAACCGCCGCAGCGGACTGACTAACCATCACAACGCGAGGGTTGCCGTTTGCGCAGTCATCCTGTCGTCAGACGTGAACGTCGCCGAAGGACAGCTCGCCATCGCCGCCGGATGCGAAAAGGACAATGGCGAGCAGGCCGGCATAGAATACCGCCACAACGACCACGATCGCCAAACCGGGAATGGGGCCAAGCGCGGCGCTGTCGACGGCATCGCGAAGCGAGCCGGCGAAGCCTGTCCTGACCTCCCCGGCCTGAAGGCTGGGGGTCGATATTTTGACCACCCAGGCCAGCAGCAGGATCATGAACAGATAGATGTAATTCCGCCGCAGGCGGCGCGCCAATGCGGCCCGTTGCGACAGCAGGAACTTTGGCGCACGCAGGCCTTCGCCGACGATGAGCAGCCAATCCGAGGCGAAGTCGGGCTGCGGGGAGAAGATCTGTGCGAAATAGTGGCGCTCAAACTGGCGCACGCGGGCCCGGTAGAAATCGAAGAACCGATAGCGGCGCGCCTCGATCCACAGAAGCAGCAGGATCAAGAGCATGGCGAACAGCAGCACACCGTGATGGGCACTTGCCGTCGACAGCGATACCGAAAGCAGCGCCGCGACCACTGTGATCGCCCAGTTGGTCGTCCGGTCGAGCCGATCGCGCCATCCGGCCATACGCGCGATCTCGGCGCGGTGGAAATGCGACAGCGTGTTCACGCGCTCAGTCGATGAAAGAGCGGGACCTACGGGTTTTGCCGACGCATCGTTCATGACGTCCTCCGGCAAGGATTATAACGGTTTGCCGGCAAAATCGTTCCCTTGCGGCAGTTGGCGCGAACAGATGGATGGTGCGCTCCGGGGGAGCAATCCTGTCCCGGCGCCAGCACCACGGTCGCGATTGCGGGCCAGTGGATGTCTCGATGTCCAGATTTGTCCTCGCCTTCACGGTGACCGGCGTGCCGATCGCAAGGGATGCGCTGGCGCTGCAGGCCGGCGTCGATCTGGCCATCGGCCAGGCAAGCCGGCTCGGCTTCACCTATGACGGCCAGTTCGCTTCGGGCGCCATGGAAAACGCCTTCAAGGCGAGTTTCTCGACGCGATTCTGAACGGCGCCGGGGCATCACCTCTGAAGGCGTCGTTTGCTTGGCGGGAAACTGGCAATACGGGCCGCAAGGCAATTCAGCAAGATTCCCGTCGGGTTCTATTCCAGTGGAATTTTCCGCCGTGCAAGTCAAAGCGGCGATTTTACTATATCAACTTGCGCGCTGCCTCTGGTTGTTGGATAGTGACACCAACGAACTGGGGGGTTCGAGTGAAAATCAGGCGGATTGTCAGGAGCCTGCTGGCCCTGACTGCTGGAACCATTGTCGCTTGCCTCGCAACGGCGGCGCTGAATTTCACTGTCCATGCGCATTCAATGGCCGGGCAGCACGCGCGCGCAGGATGTCTATTGCCCTTCGCAGGACGGTATCAAGGATGAATTGTGCCAGCCGGCGCTGCGCCGGCTGGGTATTCAATGATGCGGTAAGCAGAAGCGGCGCTGGGCAGCGCGCCGTGGTGAAAAAGGCAGGAGTGGTACACGGCGAAAAGGCTGTTGAGAGGAGGGGGACATGGGCAGGAACATCGTTGTCTTTGCGGACGGCACCGGCAACAGCGCGGCCAAGGCGTTCAAGACCAATGTCTGGCGCCTCTACCAGGCACTGGACCTGACCGGCGGCGACCAGCTCGCGGTGTTCAGCGACGGTGTCGGCACCTCGCAGTTCAAGCCTTTCGAGATCATCGGCCTGGCGCTCGGCTTCGGCGTCAAGCGCCGCGTGCTGGCGCTCTACAAGTTCCTTTGCCTCAACCATCAGGATGGCGACAGGATCTTTGCCTTCGGCTTCAGCCGCGGCGCCTTCACCATCCGCGTGCTGGTCGGCATGATCGCCAGGGAAGGGCTGGTCCTGTCGAATTCAGAGGAGGAACTCGACCGCAATGCTCGCGCTGCCTATCGGGCCTACAGGCCGAAGGCCTTTCCAGCGCATCGGCAGCCCTGGGTGGTGTTCGCCCGCTACATCGCCGCGCAATGGTTCGACTTTTGGAACCAGATCACCTACGATCAGGTGAAACCGAAAGGCGACGACCCGCGCGCACCCAGGCACATCCAGATAGCGTTTGTCGGCGTCTGGGATACCGTCGCCGCCTACGGTTTGCCGGTCGATGAATTGACGAGAGCGGTCGACAAATGGGTCTGGCCGATCACCTTCGAGAGGCCGATCCTGCTTGAACCCGTTCAATGCGCAAGGCAGGCCTTCAGCATCGACGACGAACGGCGCACGTTTTTCCCGATCCCTTGGGAAGAGATGATCCCGGCAAAGAAAGCTGATGCTGAAGCCGGTGACGAGGCATCGACCGCTGGAGATAAAAAAGTCCGCGATCCCCGTGTGAAGCAGGTCTGGTTCGCCGGCACCCATTCCAATGTCGGCGGCGGCTATGCCGATGACAGGCTTGCTCACGTTCCGCTGTGCTGGATGATCGGCGAGGCAGCCGAACAGGGCCTGAATTTCAAGAAAGAGGTTGTCGCCGACTACTGGGATTATGCCTCGGAAGCCGGACGCATCTATGACTCCCGTTCCGGCTTCAACGTTCTCTACCGCTATCATCCTCGTCCAGTTAACCTACTTATGGGAGACAATGTGAAGCCGCTGGTCGATGCCAGCGTCATCACCCGCATGGCCAAGGGCGCAGATGACTATGCGCCGGTTTCGCTGCTAGAGCATATCGACGTGTTGACACCGCTTGGCGCTCGCATTGCCTTCAGCGGCGAACCTGCGAGCGCAGCAGTGCCGATTGGCCCCAATATCGTCGACAAATTGCCGCTGCCCGATGACCGCAAGCGCGATCTGGTGGCGATGGACCAAAAATTCCACAATGCGCTCGGCCTGCTTCAGAAGAACAATATTGCCGCCAGCGTGCTGCATATTGGCAGCCGCGCACAGCGCATGCAGCTGATGCTGGATACGGTTTGGTGGCGTCGTGTTATTTACTACGCTCTGTTGTCAATAGCAGTTATATTTCTGTCTTTTCCATTATTTGCTGGACATATTTCTCAATTGTTTGATGGATACGCAGATACTTACGACATAAACTATCCATCTGGATCGCTCATCCAACTCATTATTAATTCTATTATTGGGGTTGCTCGCGGTTTCCTGCCAGGTATAGCTTCTCCGTGGGTAGATGCTGTGGAAAAAGAATATATTACAGCGACTATTCTTGCCGTACTGCTTGCAGTTCTGCTTTGGATCAATGGTGTTCTGCGCATATGTATCAACGACCGGGCGCGATCGGCCTGGAATGTTGACAGGGGGCAAAGTGCAGGGGTGCCGCTGTCGGACAGAAACGATGCGCACAGGCGCAGTGCGTTGATCGGGGCGGTCTTCCTTGGCTTCTGTGCGCTGGCAACAGGACGACCTTGGGAGCACATCTTCCAATTTGGTTGGAAGAGCATTGCGGGCACAGACTGGATAGCCTGGGTAGGCTTGTTTCTTGGCGTTGCATCGCTTGGCTGCCTGGCCGCATACCTCTTCTTGAGCGCGCGGGGGCCACGTGCGGCGTCGACACCTGTTTCCCTGGTTTTCGCCCGCACCATTCGCACCAACCACGGCGCCCAGCAGCTTTACACCGTGCTCAGGGAGAAATGGCTTCCGGCGGCCTTTCTGGCTCTGTCGGCCTATCTTGTCTGGAATGTAGCCGACAAGGCTGTGTTCGAAGTGGCCGATTCCATGGGCACCTTCTGTAAGGATCCCGCCTTGGCCAACCGGACTGGCGCTGAACGGGTGACGGGAGCAGCCTCCGATTTCAAGACGAACGAGATGTGCAGCGACACTGGAAACTGGCTTCAGGAAGGGGTCCGCTATGAAGTCGAGATTTCAATCAACAAAGACGACAAATGGTTTGACAGAACGTTATGCGCGGACACGCTCGGTGTGAGGGATGGCAGTGTAGCTCACTATTTTGCCACCCTGCAAAAGCGCTGGTGGGCCGAGCCGTATTTCAAGCCCATCGCGCGAATCGGCAGATACGGCAATGATGAGTATGTTCTCAACTCAGTCGACCCTGCAGCCACCAGCACCTGTATGAATGATAAACTGAGGGCAGAAATTAAGCCCAAGACGTCTGGTGAACTTTACATCTATGTCAACGATGCCGTTCTTGCTCTGCCGAGCTTGACTAACATCTACTATCAGAAAACGGACGAACACGGGATTGAAATCAATAATAGAGGATCCGCAAAGATAACAGTGAGCAGGGTGAACGTGTTCCCCTGAGCCGGCTCGCCGGTCACTCAGGCCCGCCGATCCAGTCTACCAGAAGGGCGCCGAGGCCAAAGCCGCCGCCGATGGCGCAGACACAAGGCCAGCCGCCCCAGGTCCAGGCAACACCGGCCAGCAATGAGCCGATGGCGCCGCCGATGAAGAAGATACCGACGAACAGGCCGTTGAGGCGGCCGCGCGCCTCGGGCCTAAGCAAGTTGACGGCACGGCGGCCGAGCGTCTGGTCGCCGGTGACGCCGATGTCGAGCAGCACGGCGCTGGCGCCCATCAGCACCAGCGGTTGCCAAGTCGCTCCGGACAGGAAGGAACCGGCCCAGGCGGCGAGCGCCATCGCGCCGACCAGCACGAGATGGCAGAAAATGGTGGCGGAGCGCGTCCAGCCATGGTCGCCGGCGCGGCCGAACAGCGGCGTGACCACGGCACCGCCGGCGCCGACGAGTGCGAAGAGCGCAATGCCGCGCTGGCCAAGGCCGAAAGGCGGTTCCGCGAGGCGCAAGGCCACCGCCGTCCAGAACAGGCTGAACGCCGCCATCACCAGCGCTGCCGTCAGCGCCCGGCGCCGCAGCACCGGCTCGTCGCGCAGCAGACCGAACAGTGAGGCGATCAGCGCGCCATAGGACGCTTTCGCCTGCGGGCGCCGCGGCGGCAAGGTGAAAGCGAGCACGCAGGCGAGCAGGACGAGTGCGGCGGCGCTGAGGCCGTAGAAGGCACGCCAGCCCCAGGCATCGGCGATGAGGCTGGCCAGCGGCCGCGCCAGCAGGATGCCTATCATCAGCCCGCTCATGACATCGCCGATGACGCGGCCGGCCTCGCCGGGCGGCGCCATCGAGGCGGCGATCGGCACCAGGATCTGGATCGCCGAGCAGGCGGCACCCAAGATGAACAGGACGATCAGCAGCGAGGCGATGGTGGGCGCCAAGGCGGCGACGCCAGCCGCAAGGGCGGCCGTCAGGAGCATGCGCAGGATCAGGGTCCGGTTCTCGGCAAGGTCTGCCATCGGTACCAGGAAGAACAGGCCGGCGGCATAGCCGAGCAGCGTCGCCATGGCGACGAGGCCGACGCCGGCCGCGCTGGCGCCAAGCGATGGGCCGATCAGGCCGACCAGGGTCTGCGGCGCGAACAGATTGGTGACGATGATGCCGGTAGAGGCGGCAAAAAGCAGCGTCTGCGGGCCGGTGATGGTGCCAGCGGGCAGCCGCTCGCACAGCTGGCCGTCATTGGTGTCGGGCATAGGGTCCTCAATAAGTCGCATATCGTGTCGGGACTTTATGCCGAAGCCTTATCATGCTACAATTCAATCAATTCGATAATGATTATGCGAGATGCGCATGAACATCCATGACCTCGAAGCCTTCATCGCCGTGGTGGAAACCGGTTCGATCGTCGGTGCCTCGGCGAGGCTCAACCTCACCCAGCCCGGCGTCACGCGCCGCATCCAGAACCTCGAGGACGGGCTGGCGACCGCGCTTCTCGACCGTCAGTCGAAGCCGCTGAAGCCGACGGCTTCCGGGCGCGAGGCCTATGAGCATGGAAGGCGCGTGCTGCGCTCGCTGGAGGATCTGAAGGCCGGCGTGTCGCCGCAAGCCGAGGTCAAGGGCGAGTTCCGCCTGGGCATCATGCCCTATCTCTCCGACGCGGCACTTGCGCTGCCGCTCGACAGTCTGCGCGCCACTTTTCCGGAACTGACTTTGCGCGTCACCTCGGGCTGGTCGCCAAGGCTGGTGGAGCAGGTGGCGCGCAGCGAACTCGACGCGGTGGCGGTGTGCCTCGCCGAGGGCCTGGCGCCGCCGGATGAACTGGTCTGCGACGATCTCGGCGCGCAATCGGTGCTGCTGGTGGCGTCGCCCGGCCTCGGCGTGCCGAAGAAAGCCGACCTTGCCTCACTGTCGCGCTTCGCCTGGGTGATGAATGAAAACGGCTGCGGTTTCCGCGCCTTCATCCGCCAGAGTTTCGAGGCCGCCAGGCTGCCGTTCCAGGTCGGCGTGGAAGCGCTCAGCGTCGACCTCAGAATGTCGCTGGTGGCGCGCGGCCACGGCATCGGCATCGTCACGCCGGGCGCCTTCGCCGACAGCCGCTGGCGCGACAGGGTGGAGGTGATCGATTGCCCCGACTTCAAACCGCAGGTCCGCGCCTGGCTGCTGCACCGCCCGCCGGCCGGACGGCTTGCCCGGCCGATCGCGTTGTTTCGCGACACGCTGATCGACGGGCTGAAGGTGCCGATGCCGCTGGTGTCGTAAGTCAGTGGTCAGTTCTCCGTTGTCGAGAGAAAGGCACCTCAATAGGGTGAACACTTCGGGGGAGGGTGTCGTGTCGGTCAGCATTTGCGTTTATTGGGGTCCCAGGCAACGACCTCTCACCGAGTTGGTATCGCAAGCCACAGCCTACTTTCACGTGCTGGGGGAAGCCAACGAAGGGCTCTCCCGTTGGGCGCCCATGGGCCGATCGCTCAAGCAGGCGACGCTATCCGAGCCTGTCGATACATCGTCGCCGGAGATTTTGCGCCGCTTTCTGTTAAAAGGCCAGAACAAGACTGACATGCCGCCGCGCCAGCCTATTCCGGAACTTGGATACAGCTGTCACTTTGGAACCAGCGCCATGGGAATCTGGAAGCATCGACCTCGGTGCATTGTGGTGCCTATTCGCAATATCTGTCCGAAGATAGCCAGAACAATGCCTTGCTCAATCTCAGCTTTCCGAACAAAAAAGGGCTTGCAGTTGCTGTTCTCCTGGATGTGTTCCGGGAAGCCATCGACATATGGCAACCTGCCTGGGGGACGATCTGGCGATATTTCCATGGCGGGCATCCCGCTGGCGCGCCTTGGGATTCGAGCCATATCCAATACGCCTTCTACCAGTCGCAAAGTGGATTGGGGCCAGCCGGTCGAGGCATCGGACAGCAACAAGTGCTAGGCACCCAAGGACGCCTCTGGGTCAACGAAGCGGCGTCGTCCTTCATGGAGAAGGAATAACGATCGCAGTGCCACGCGCTTTTGCTCATAATGTTGACAGCCACTTCGCGCCCAACACCGTCAGCCGATGCAGAACTCCTGGCCAGACATTGTTGCCTCCATTCGAGACAGGCGCTTAAACCCCGCCGATCCATTCACTTCGGCGTTCGGCGGCGTGGAGACGCTTGCCTCGTTCATAGCAAACGGCCCTTTGAATTCAGTTCTCTTCGGCTGGATGTCCGTGTTCGACCTGTGCATCCAGCAGGTCGATGTCGAACCTTATTCCGGACCTTATCTGAGGGTGAGCCCGCTGCATTCCGGACGGGTCGAATTCCGGTATGTCGACACGGCAATCGCACAAAGACAATGGCACAGGGAGACGGCGCCCGATGCTGTCGTGCCGACGTTTATGCGCTTCATGGATCAGCTCGGATGGACGGTGGAATCGATACGGCAGAATGATTCAACCCAGGCCCAAAGCCCTTAGCCAGCGTCGCGGCATTCCTGAATCCAATCAGGCGGTTGCAACGATCGCCGAACGCAACGGCTTTGCTCGCGCACGTCGTGCAGCCAGTCGTTCAAGCCCATGTTTTCGAATGCTGACCAGGCCTATGAGGATATTGCCGGGTACATCAGGCGTTAGGCAGGCTTTACATTCCATGATCACATTGCATTACCAGGTCTTGACCCCTCCGCAACGAACCCCAAATCGATCATGCCGGCGCCTGATGGGCCGGTGCAGGCGCGGGCGCCAGCTTCATGGGCGCCACGCTGGGCGATGGTCTTGTGACCGTCGAACTCGGGCATCAGTGCCGGAGGCGATGACGTTGCGGGAGACCCGCGACCGGGCGAGGGCGTTCCCAAAGGTTGAGCGGATCGGACCAGAAGCAGAGCGAAAACAGCAAGCACAGATGGGGCTGGCAGCGATGCCAGCGTCAGACGGCGCATTGTCCTCCGGAGCATGGCAGGCAGTGCATACAAACGTACCAGAAACAGGATCAAGAAAGGAGAAAGTGCAATGACCATTCGTGATCTCATGCCGTGGAGCCGCGACACCAGCCAGTCTCCGACCCTCTTTCGCGAAGGCGACAGGGACCCGTTCATGGGCCTGCATCGCGAGATGAGCCGCCTGGTCGACGACATGTTCCGCGGCTTCGAGTCGCGGCTTCCGTCCATGGGCCGGTTCTCTTTGGCCGGCACCGGTTGGCCCAGCGTGGAAATCTCCGAAACGGACAAG
Organism: Mesorhizobium sp. P2_E9; assembly: GCF_056403815.1. NCBI lineage: Bacteria > Pseudomonadati > Pseudomonadota > Alphaproteobacteria > Hyphomicrobiales > Phyllobacteriaceae > Mesorhizobium > Mesorhizobium sp. P2_E9. Next base: position 126,424 of record NZ_JBFUET010000018.1, on the reverse strand, counting down.
GATATCCGCGTGACAGCCGAGATACCCGGCATGGAGGAGAAGGACATCGAGGTGTTGCTCGATGACGGCGTCCTGACGTTGCGCGGCGAAAAACACTCCGAAACCGAAGACAAGGAGCGCCAGTTCTCCGAGCGGTTCTATGGCCGCTTCGAACGTCGCATCCCGATCGGCTTCGAAGTTGCGGAGGACAAGGTCGCGGCCGATTTCCGCAACGGCGTCTTGTCCGTGAGCTTGCCGAAGTCCGAGAAGGCGCAGAGCAAGGCTAAGCGCATCCCTATCGGCGGCAAGAGCACCAAGCACTAGAACAGACCGACCGGGCGGGCGTACCGCGCTCGCCCGGCATTGACAGGCGGATTTCGCGCCGGTCGCATGGCCCTCTTGAGAATCCCCCAGCCTTCGGCAACATGGCGGCGATGGCCGAGGCGCGAACATGAACAAGCCGATTTCCGCACCGCGTAAGTCTACGCCGCGCAAAACACCGATGGCGCTGACCGAGGCGCTGGTGGCGCGAACGATGCGGGTGGTCGAGGATGCCGGGCCGACGCCGGGCATGGTCTATATGACCGACGCCGACTATGCGGGGTTTCGCGACGAGATCCTGGCCAGCGCGCCGGCCCGGCCGCTGAAGCTGTTCGCTTATGGCTCGCTGCTGTGGAAGCCGGCCGGCGAGGTGCGGGGTGGCGAACGGGCGGTGGCGCGAGGCTGGCACCGGTCGTTCTGCTTCACGGTCCAGCGCTTTCGCGGCACGCTTGATCAGCCCGGCCTGATGATGGCGCTCGACCGTGGCGGCCAATGCCAGGGCATGGTGTTCGAGATCGCTGAGCCGGTTGCCGAAAATCTCGAAGCGCTTCTGCGCCGCGAGATGACCATCCTGCCCGCCGTCAATGTGCCGCGCTGGCTGCAGGTCACGACCGAAAGCGGGGAGGGCCGGGCGCTCGGCTTCGTCGTCGATCCCGCCAATCCGCGCTATGCCGGCAAGCTCGACAAGTCTGCAGTCGCGGCGACCTTGGCCAGAGCCGTTGGCCATTGGGGCTCGGGCGCGGAATATCTGTTCGAGACGATCCGCCATCTCGACGCCTGCGGCATCCGCGACCGCAATCTGTGGCAGTTGCAGGAACTGGTGGCGCAGGAGATCGGGCGCGTCCATGCGGCTCTCTAGCCGCCCGCGGGACTTGCGGGGGCCGTGCGAACCAGGAAATCCCGAAAGCTCTCCTGCGGCTTACCCGTAAGCGTGGTGAAATCGCTGGAGGTCGTGGCGTAGCGACCCTCGGCGATCGAGGCGCACAGGGTGGCGAAGGCCTGTGGCCAGGGCGCGCGGAGGCGTGCCGACGCCGAGACCAGATAGTCGTCGAGGGAGCAGGGACGATAGCGCAAGGGCCGTACCGTCGCGTCGGAATAACAGGCGGCGATCTCGTCAAAGTCCAGCGTCTGGTCTCCGGTGATCGTGTAAAGGGCGCGCGCGGCGCCCGGTCTGGCCGTCACCGCTGTTATGGCCTCCGCAACGTCGTCGCGCGAGACCGGTGCGACCAGGCCTTGTCCGGCAGGCAGCGCGAGTTCCCCGGAGGCGGGCACGAGCCAGGCGTCGCGGATGAAATCGCTGTAGAGGCCGCAGCGTAAGATGGTCGAGGGCACGCCGCAGGCGGCCAGGCGGCGCTCTGCGTCGCGGTAAACAGGCGCGTAGTAGAAGGGCGACGCCTCGCCGATGTCGACGATGCTGGTGAAGGTGATGTGGCGGACACCGGCCGCGCTTGCTGCCGCGATGGCGTTGGCGTGGTGGCGCATGACCGCATCCGCATGGCCGTCGCTTGAAATCAGCACCAGTTGGTCGATGCCGGTGAAGGCTGTCTTCAGGGCAAGGGCATCCTCGTAGTCGCCGACGCGCAGTGCTACTGCGCGGGGCAGGCGCCTTTGCGCGGCCTCGGTGTTGCGGACAAGTGCTGCCACCTCATGGCCTATCGATGCCAGCCTCGAGACGACCGCGTTGCCGACATGGCCGGTGGCTCCGGTGACGAGGATCATTGCTGTCGCCCAATCTTCCGTCCGTTCAAAATCTTCCGCCCACCAAATCCCCGCTTGACGAACATATATCCCTGTGGTTATACGTCAACCAATAGCCAGCGGGTTATCGATTGCAATGCCTGACGCTCATGACCTGCTCTTCAGGACGCTCGCCGACCCGACAAGGCGGGCGATCTTCGAACGGCTGTGCCGTCAGGGGGAACAGACGGTAGGCGCGCTGACGAGCCAGTCCGGCGTCTCGCAACCGGCGGTGTCGAAGCATCTCGGCCTGCTCAAGCAGGCCGGGCTGGTGCGCGACCGCCATGAGGGGCGCCAGACGCATTACAGCGCGCAGCTTGGCGCGCTGGCGCCGCTGATGGACTGGACACGTGAGATGGCCGGGTTTTGGGAGGCTCGGTTCGATGATCTCGAGGATTTGCTCAAAAGGATGGACCAGTGAACGATAGTGCCACCGAAAACCGCACTGTCGTCGTCGAGCGGCAGATTTCCCATCCGCCCAAAAAACTCTGGCGCGCGCTGACGCAACCGCATCTGATCGAGGAGTGGCTGATGAAGAACGATTTCAAGCCTGATGTCGGCCACCGCTTCAACATCAGCGCCGATTGGGGCGGCGTGCTCGACTGCGAGGTGCTGGCTGTCGAGCCGAACAAGACGCTGTCCTACACCTGGAACCTCGCGCACCCGGATCCGACCTTTGACCTCAGGAGCGTGGTGACTTTCACGCTGACCCCGACATCGACCGGAACGCATTTGCGCATGGAGCAATCGGGCTTCCGGCCCGATCAGCGGCGGGCTTATGGCGGCGCCAAGATGGGTTGGCCGCAATTCTTCGAGAAGCTGGAGCAGCTTCTCGACCGGACGGATTAGACTCGTTGTTTTGACGCAATTCCGGACGGAAAACCGTTTCACACTTTTCCTGGAATTGCGCTGCTCCGCCGGCCGATTTGAAAAACCAAAGCTGAATTCACCCGAGCGGTCCGCCGCCCGCAAAACCTATGGAGAAAGACGATGAAGATCAAACTGACGAGCATCCATGTCGACGACCAGGACAAGGCGCTTGCCTTTTACACCGGTGTGCTCGGCCTGGCCAAGAAGGCCGATTTCAGCAACGGCCCGTTCCGCTGGCTGACGGTGGCCTCGCCGGACGAGCCCGAGGGCACCGAGCTGCAGCTGGCGCTCAACGACAATCCGGCCGCCAAGGCCTACCAGCAGGCTATGTTCGAGCAGGGCCAGCCGGCGGTGATGTTCTTCACCGATGACATCAAGGGCGACCATCAGCGCATCACGGCGAACGGCGGAACGTTCAGCATGGCGCCGACCGAGGTGACCGGCTCGACCATCGCCAAGCTGAATGACGGCTGCGGCAATCTCATCCAGATCACCCAGCTGGCGCGCTGGTAGTACGCGCGGTTTCACGCGAATTTCAAAGGGAGGTAATCTTGGACTGGAGCAAAGGGATCAGGCAAACGCATCGCTGGCTGTCGATCATCTTCACGGCAACCGTCGTCGCCAATTTCGCCACCATGGCCTTCGGGCAGCCGCCGGCCTGGGTGGTCTATTCGCCGCTGCCGCCGCTCTTCCTTTTGCTGTTCAGCGGCCTCTATATGTTCGTGCTGCCCTATGTCGGGAAAGGACGCGGGATAGGAGGGGAAGGGTATGGCCAAGTCGACCGGCGCCAAGGCTGAGCCGAAGTTGCTTTCCGGCGGCAACCCGCAGATCGCCAAGGGCTATGGCGACGCGCCCGTGCAGGCCTATATCGCGGCGATGCCGGGCTGGAAGCGCGAGATGGGCGGGCGGCTCGACGCGCTCATAGAGCGCGCCGTGCCTGGTGTGCACAAGGCGGTCAAATGGAACTCGCCGCTCTATGGCGTCGAGGGCGAGGGCTGGTTCCTCGGCATCCATTGCTTCACCAAATACATCAAGGTGGCCTTCTTTCGCGGCACGTCGCTGAAGCCGGTGCCGCCGGGCGAATCCAGGAGCCAGGACACGCGCTATCTCAACATCCATGAGGACGACCCGTTCGACGAGGCGCAATTCAGCGCCTGGGTGACGCAGGCCAGCCAATTGCCTGGCGAGCGCATGTGAGCGCTCTATTGTTCATATTTTGAGGAGGAAACAGCATGACCGGATCGCCAGAGAGCAAATCTCCCTCCGAGCTGATCGACGGCAGGATCAAGGAACTCGGCGACTGGCGCGGCGAGATGCTGGCCCGGCTGCGCGCGCTCATTCATCAAGCCGATCCGAATGTGGTCGAGACCTGGAAATGGCGCGGCGTGCCGGTGTGGGAGCATGACGGAATGATCTGCACCGGCGAGACCTACAAGAGCGTCGTCAAGCTGACCTTCGCCAAAGGCGCGGCGCTGCCTGACCCCGCACGCCTGTTCAACTCCAGCCTCGAAGGCAACACGCGGCGTGCGATCGATTTTCAGGAAGATGCTGATATCGACGAGGCGGCACTGAAGGCGCTGGTGCGCGCCGCCATCGCCTTGAACACATCGAAGGCCAAGCGCTAGGCGCCGCCAGCCTCATCACGAAGACCAGCCGTGTTTACGATCTGGGAAGCTTGATGGTGCTAGATATCGCCGGATGATGGCCGGCCGGGTGGCCGGCCCCGGATGGATTCGCCATGAACAGCCCGATGCGCATGCCGTGGGTGGACACGGCCAAAGGTCTCTCGATCATCCTCGTGGTCATGATGTACTCGGCCTACAACACCGGCGAGTACACGGGCGGCGTCGGCTTTCTCCACTATGTCATCGGCTTCGCGACACCGTTCCGCATGCCGGAATTCTTCCTGATCTCAGGGCTATTCCTGTCGCAGGTGATCGACCGGCCGTGGCGGCGTTATATCGACCGGCGCGTCGTCCACTATCTCTATTTCTACGTGCTGTGGGCGATCATCTCGATCGGGCTGAAGATCGGCATCTTCAGCCGGGACCCGGGCGGCATGCTGCACGATCTCGCAATGGCTGTCGTCCAGCCCTATGGCGTGCTGTGGTTCATCTATATGCTGGCGGTGTTCGGCCTTATCGCCAAGCTTTTGCGGCAGTATCGCGTACCCGCCTGGATCGTCATTGCGCCTGCTGCCGCGCTGCAGATGTGGGCGCCGCATCCCGACAGCTACGCGCTTGAACAATTCGCGGCCTATTTCGTGTTCTTCTATCTCGGCTTCGTGCTGGCGCCGCTGATTTTCCGGCTCGTCGAATGGACGCAAGCCCGCCCTATGCTGGCCGTCGCCGGCCTGGCTTTGTGGGCGGTTATCAACGGCCTGCTCGTCTATTCGCCGGGCTATGCCATGCAGTCGGTCGGCATGCAGATGGGCCTGGCGGCATGGCCGCCGCTGCATCTCACCTTGGCCGTCGCAGGAGCCGTGGCGCTTTGCGTGCTTGGCGGCTTCCTCTGCACATTCCCCGTCATGGAATGGCTGCGCTGGCTCGGCGAACATTCGCTGGTCGTCTATGTCGCCTTCACCATCCCGATGTCGCTTTTCCGTGGCGCCGCACTGGCAAGCGGCCTGCTGACCGACACCGGCATGCTCAGCCTGGCTGTACTGCTCGTCTCGATCATCAGCCCGGTGGTGCTCTACCTCATCATCCAACGCGTGGGCTTCGGCATGTTCCTGTTCGAACGGCCGGCCTGGGCGCATATCGACAACAGCGCGCCGCAAGCGGCACCGAAAACGACGCTGCCCGCTGCCGCCGCCCAATCAAGCCGGACATAGTCGAGCCTGAGCAATTCCAGGAAAAGTGTGAAGCGGTTTTCCGTCCGGAATTGCGTCATAACAAGGACCTCAGCCGTCCCGCAGCCACACCAGCATCTCGCCGGGCTCGCGGTTGTCCCAGGCGAAGTAGGGGATGGCGGTCAGCCGCGCCTCGACGCTGGCCGGCGGTTCGGAGCGGTAGAGCCCGTCCTGCCAGCCATCGCCGGCATCGGCCCGCGCCGTGGCTGAAAGCGTCACCACGCCGCCCAGCAGTTCAGGTGCCTCATGCGCCTCTATGCCTGCCGTGCGCGGCAGGGTCAGGCGATGCAGCCGGCTGTCATTGTCCGTCGCCTCGACGCAGTAGATCAGCGGCCCGCGCGACAGCGCGACGCGGCCGGCATCCTGCCGGACCTCGGGGTTGGCGTAGAGCCGCTCGATCGGCATTTCGAGATCGAGCCGGACGCGATCGCCCTTTTGCCAGACGCGCCGGATGGCGGCGTAGCCGTCGCTGGTCATGTCATCGAGGTCGACCGCCTCGCCATTGATCTGAAGCGTCGCGCTGCTGCTCCATGCCGGGATGCGCAGATGCAGCGTGAATTCCACCGGCGCTTGCGGTTCAACGGTGATCTCGACGGCGCCATCCCAGGGATAGTGGCTCGCTTGGGAAAGGCTGACGGAAGTGTCGCCAATGTCGAAGCGGGCGGTCGAGTCGCCATAGAGATGCACGGCGAGCGCGTCGTCGGCCAGGCTGTAAAAGTAGCTGCCGATCGAGGCGACCATGCGCCCGACATTGGGCGGGCAGCAGGGGCAGCGGTGCCATTTCCATCTGTTGTGCCGGCCCCGGCTTTCCAGCGGGTTTTCGTAGAAGAACAGCGAGCCGTCGAGCGACAGGCCCGAGATCGAGCCATTGTAGAGCGCGCGCTCCATCATGTCGGCATAGCGGGCGTTCGGCCCCATGCCGAGCATGCGGCTCGCCCAGAACACCAGGCCGACGGCCGCGCAGGTCTCGGCATAGGCGCTCTCATTGGGCAGATCGTAGTCGCTGGTAAAACCCTCATTGTGCGCCGACGGCCCGAGCCCGCCGGTGATGTAGAGGTTTTTCGTGGTGAGATCGTCCCACAGCCGGTCAAGCGCCACGCGAAGGCTATCGTCGCCATATTCGGTGGCGATGTCGGCCATGCCCGAATAGAGATACATGGCCCGCACCGCATGGCCGACGACTTTGTCCTGCTCGCGCACCGGCCTGTGCGACTGATTGTATTCGTAGGTCTTGAAATGATAGGCCTTCGGGTCGGCGCCACGGGCGCGGGCTTCCTCGTCGAAGTAATGCGGCTGCTGGCCGCGCTGGTCGATGAAGTACTTCGCCAGCTCCATGTATTTCTGCTCGCCGGTCACTCGCGAGAGCTTGACCAGCGCCAGCTCGATCTCCTCATGGCCGCAATAGCCCTTTTTCTTGCCGGGCTCCGGTCCCAGCACCGAGGCGATGTGGTCGGCATAGCGGCACATGATATCCAGTAGCTTGCGCTTGCCCGTCGCCTGGTAGTAGGCGACCGCGCCTTCGATCAGGTGGCCGGCGCAATAGAGCTCGTGGCAGTCGCGCAAATTGGTCCAACGCTTGCCGGGCTGGATCCGCTGGTACCAGCTGGAGAGATAGCCGTCCTCCTGCTGCAATTTGCCGTACATGTCGATGACGGCGTCGATCTTCTTTTCCAGTTGCGGGTTCTTGCGCCGGTAGAGCGAATAGGCCGCGGTCTCGATCGTCTTGCCGAGATCGGAATCCCAGAACATCTGCGTCGTCACCGTCGAGCCGGTGAATTCCGCGCCCTGGCGGTTGGCTTCATCGGGCGAGGGCGAGTGGAAGGGAATGACGATTCCGGGCGAGGGGCGGTCCGGATCGATCTGCTCCAGCATGCGCGCCTCGACACAGCGCTCGTAGAGGATGTCGGCGGTGCGGGTCGCCACCGCGTCGGCGCGGTCGCCCCAGAAACCGTGCACGTCGACCTGCGGCACCGGCAGCGGGCGGAAGGCGAGCTTCGGCTTTCCCTTTGTGGCGGGGCGGGGGGATGGCGATGCGGTCATGAACTTACTCCATTTGTCGATTACTTGACGGCCCCGGCCATCAGGCCGCGGATGTAGAAGCGCTGCAGCGCGAGAAACAGGATGAGGCAGGGCACCATCATCACGGTGACGCCCGCCTGCACGGCACCCCAGTCGATGGCGCCGAAGCGGCCCGACTGCAGTGCGGTCATCATCACCGGCAGGGTGAATTTGGACTGGTCGGTCATCAGCACCAGGGCGGCGAGGAATTCGTTCCAGGCGCCGAGAAAGGCAAACAGCGCGATGGTGACGACGCCCGGCCAGACCAGCGGCAGCATCACCTTCAAGAGCATGGTGACGTTGTTGGCGCCGTCCATGCGCGCGGCCTCCTCGATCTCGCGCGGCACCGCGTCGAAGGCGTTGCGCATCATGAAGATCGAGAACGGCAGCTGCAGCGTCACATAGACGCCGACCAGGCCGGTCAGCGTGTTGTGCAGGCCAAGCTTGGTCAGCACCAGGAAGATCGGCGTCAGGATCGACTGGAAGGGGATCATGATCGTCGACAGGATGAGGACGAAGAACAGGTCCTTGAACGGAAAGCGGAAGCGCGAGAAGCCGTAGCCGGCGAGCACACTGACGATGACCGACAAAATGACGGTCATCACAGAGACGTAGATGCTGTTTTGCGCCGAGGCCCACAGCCCGTCGCCGAAGGAGTTGAGCGTGGCGTAGTTTTCGAGCGAGAAGCCCGTGGTCGGCCATGGCGGCAGCGGCGGCAGGCGCGCTTCGGCCGCCGGCTTGAAGGCCGACAGCACCGTCCACACGATCGGCGCCACGAACAGCACCGAGGCGATGATGCCGGTGGAATGCCTGGCGAAGCGGGCGGCGAGCTTGCCTCGGGCTGATATCGCCTGCGCCATCAGTCGAGCCCCTCGGGCTTGCGCAGCAGCCAGAGCTGGACGAGGCTGAGCGCCACCAGGATCACCAGCAGCACCATCGAAAGTGCGGCGCCATAGCCGAGCTTGAACGAGACGAAGGACTGGTTGAAGATCCAGTAGACCGCCGTCAGCGTCTGGTTGCGCGGGCCGCCACGCAGGATGATGTAGAACTGGTCGAAGGCGAGGATCGAGCCGGCGACCGACAGGATCAGCGCCAGCGCCAGCGTGCGGCGCATCAGCGGCAGCGTGATCGCCCTGAACCTTGCGAACGGCCCGGCGCCGTCGATGACGGCGGCCTCCTGCAAATCCTGCGGGATCGATTGCAGGCCGGTCATCAGGATGATCATGGTGAAGCCGGCGACCTTCCACACCACCATGGCGACGATCGACCAGAAGGCCGGCTGGAAGGTGGCGAGCAGGTTGTACTTCTTGTCGATCAGGCCGAGCTCATAGGCGGCTGGGCTGAACAGGCCGGAATCGACATTCAGGAGCCATGACCACAGCAGGCTCGCCGAGGCAAAGCCGACCACCGCGGGCATGAAGAAGGCGGTACGGTAGAGGTTGGTCAGCGGTCGCGGTTTTTCGATGAAGATCGCCAGGGGAAAGGCAATGGCGAAGATCGCGATGGTGACGATCACCGTGTAGTAGCCGGTGAATCTGAGCGCGTTCCAGAATCGGGTGTCGCGCAGGATCGCCCAGTAATTGTCGAGGCCGATGAAGGAATGCTCGCCCATCAGCGGCCAATTGTGCAGCGACATCCATGCCGTCATGCCGAGCGGGATGACGAAGAACAGCATGACCAGTGCCACCGCCGGCGCGACATAGAGCAGGCCGATCCACTGCCGCCGCCCTGCGCCGATCAGCTTTCTGGCGCGAGGCGGGGCGGTGGTGGTTGTGATGGAGGTCATGGCTGTTCCCTTGGCGCTACGTCCCCCTCCCCCTCGAGGGGAGGGTCCGGCCGTAGGCCGGGGGTGGGGTTCTCTCCGGAGCGCGCCGACGAAAAAAGGAACGTCGAGCACTGCCGAGACGACCCCACCCGGACCTGCGGTCCGACCTCCCCTCGAGGGGGAGGTGGGGGCGGCCGCTTACTTCTGCGGCGCCTGGTCGATGATCGACTGCATGGTCTCCTGCGCGTTGGCGATGGCGCCGTCGACATCGTCGCCGAAGAAGACCTCGTTGATCATCTGCGTCCACGGGCCGTTGGCGGAGTTGATCAGATCGTTGAACACCACCGAATAGGGCGTCTTGCCCTTGGCCATAGCCTCGGCGGCGATCTGGTAGCGCGGGTCGAGATCTTTCAGCGCATCCTTGGCGATGTCGCCGCGTACCGGCAGGCTGCCATATTTGGCGAGGATGGTCTGGCCTTCCAGCGAATAAGCGAAGTCCAAAAACTCCTTCACCACGGCGAGCTTCTTGGTGCCCTTGGTGACGACGAAATTGTCGCCGCCGGCAAAGGACGACCAGCCGCCATCCTTGCCGGGCAGGAAGGTGACGCCATAGTCGACATTGGGGTACTGGGTGTTGAGGGCGCCGATGGCGAAGGCGCCGGAGGGCGAGATGCCGATATTGCCGGCGGCAAAGGCGGCAAAGAAGTTGGCGCCGGTGTCGGTCTGCGCGCCTGCCGGCACCAGATCCTTCTTGACCATCGAGCGGTAGAGGTCGATGGCGCCACGCAATTGCGGGCTGTCCAGCGTCGCTTTCGAGCCGTCTTCCGAGAGGATATCGCCGCCCGAAGCCCAGATCAGCGGCGTGAAGGTGAAGATGTTGCAGCCGCCGCAATTGCCGGAGAAGTAGAAGCCCTTGTTGTTGCCGCCAAGTGCGTTGACCTTCTCGGCATCGGCGGCGATCTCGGCCCAGTTGGTCGGACCTTTTTCAGGGTCGAGGCCGGCCTGCTTGAACAGCTTCTTGTTCCAGATCAGCACCGAGGCGTCGGCCGAGAAGGGCAGGCCATAGATATGGTCCTTGTAGGTACCGGTCTTGACATGCGCCGGCGACAGGCTGGCGAAATAGGGCAGGGACTTCGCCCAGTCGGTGATGTCCTCCAACTGGCCGGAGGCGGCGAAGGACGGTGTGTAGATCAGGTCGAGCGACAGCGCGTCGGGCGCCGTTCCGCCGGCGGCGGCGGCGCCATATTTCGGGATGATCTCGGCATTGGGGATGATGTCGAGCTTGATCTGGTCCTTGTGCGCCTTGTTGTAGGCGTCGACGATCTTCGGCATGAAGTTCGAGCCGTCGGCACGCACCCAGATGTTGGCGGTGTCGGCGGCGGCAGCGCCGAGGCCGCTGCCCAGCACGGCAGCGGTCAGGGCCAGTTTGGCAATCAGGTTCCTCATCTTCTCCTCCTCCAGGTTTGGCCGCTGTCCGCGGCTTGGCGCCGCTCGCGCGGCGCTTCGTTTTCAGCCGTCCATCGGGCGGCCGCAGGAATGCCGCACCACCAACCGGCACGGCAGTTTTCGAATACCCGGCGCGGCTGATGTGCCGCCGACCAGCGAAAGCAGGGTCAGCCCGGCTTCGCGGCCGAGCGCCGTCAGGTTCATGTCGACCGAAGTCAGCGGCGGGCGCGTCGCTTCGGCGACAATCTCCCAATTGTCGAAGCCGATGACGCCGACGTCACTGGGAACGGCGAGGCCGCGTTCGCGCAGAGCATCGATGACGCCGCGCGCGATCTGGTCGTTGCCGCAGAAGACGGCGTCCGGTTTTTCTCCCACGCTGTCGAACAGCCGCGCCACAGCCTCATGCCCCCAGGCTTCCGACCAGGAGCCAAGCAGCGGATCGGTGACCGGCAGCCCGTTTTCTGCGAGCACGTCGCGATAGGCCTGGGCGCGGGCATGGACCACGGCAAAGCTCGCCGGCCCGCTGACATGGGCGATGCGCCTGCGGCCGAGCCGGCAGAAATGCTCGACCGCCAGCCGCGCGCCGCCGGCATCGTCGGAGACAAAGGCGACGGCGTCGGGATCGGGCTGGGTGAAGGCATAGATCACCGGCACGCGCAAATTGCTGAGATCGACAGGCAGATGGCGGTCGATGCGCTTGCCGGTGGCGATGATGCCGTCGACGCGCTTGTCGAGCATGGCGTCGACATGCAGCTGGCCGAGGCGCGGATCCTCCTCGACATTGCACAGGAACACCGAGACGCCATTGTCGACCAGCGCGTCCGAAATGCCCGACATCAGCGGCAGCGAGAAGCGGCCATAGGTATCGTTGGTGAGCAGGCCGACGGTGAAAGAGCGGCGCCGGAGCAGGCTCTGCGCCAGGCTGTTGGGGCGGAAGCCGAGGCTGCGCGCCGTCTCGCGGATACGCTCGCGCGTCTCGGCGGTCATGCGCCCCTGGTCGTTGAGCGCCTTCGAAGCGGTGGCGACACTGACGCCGGCCTGCGCCGCCACGTCACGCAAGGTGACGGGCTTGGGAAAGACCGGAACTGGCTGATCGTCCGATGCCATCGCGCACGGAAATCCTTAGTTGGGAAAAGGTTTTCTCTTACAGGCCGGAATAAGGCCCGGCCAATGGCCGAGCCCGCTCGAAACTGTTTGGAAAAACCTTTTCTCAGGTCAGGCTAGGCCAGATTGGGGGAGCGTTCAAGCGGAAAAGTGGCGAAGGTCACTCGGTGGGAAGAGCAAGGGCTGAGGCTAAGACTTGGGTTCCTCGCCCCCCACTCTATGCTGTGCACACATCTTTCTGTGATTGGCGTGCATGGCAGCTTGGCGCATGCATTGTCTTGTGCTGCGCTGGTCGACCCCCACTCCGTCTCGGCTTCGCCGAGCCACCTGTCGGGGCGAGCCACGGGTCTCGCCCGTCCTTCGGACCCCCCGATCGACGGGGTAGAGGAAAGGCGCCAGGCTTTTTGCCGTCAACGCTCGTCCAGCAACGCTCCCTTCCTTTCCCTCCGGAGGGGCGAAAGGTGGCGCTGCGGAGCAGCGACGGATTGGGGGAACCACGTGGCAATCAAGCCTCGGGCTGATCAGTCACGCTATCGCCAAAGACCAGCTGCTTGGAGATGTGTGCATGCCGTAGCCACTCCCGTGGGGCGAGGAACCCTCGGATTGTCAGCGAAGTTTTAATCGCTGTTGCGCCATGGTGGGTCCCCGCCAGGAATTCCGCCATGCCCGATCCATCATACGCTCCGAAAGGCCCGGCCTCGCAGCCCGGCAAGCGGGCGGGGCACGACAGCGCCGACGAGCGCCGTCGCGATGCCGCCGCCGACGCCCAACTCAAGCGGCAAGTCGCGGCACAGGCCGCGCTGATCGCCAGGCAAGAGGTTTCGCTGGCGCACAGCCGCAAGATATTCGACCGCGCCTCGGTCGCCGCGCGGATCGGCGTGTGGGAGTGCAGCCTGCCCGGCGAACAGCTGCACTGGACCGATGTGGTCTATGATCTGTTCGACCTGCCACGCGGCTCGGTCCTCGATCGCTCGGAAATCGTCAAGTGCTATCCGACGGAGTCGCGCAAGGCGCTGGACAGTTTGCGCAGCCGGGCGATCGCCGAGCGCAGCGGCTTTTCCCTCGACGCCGAGATCACCACTTTCGCCGGACACAGCCGCTGGATCCGCATCACCGCGACCGTCGAGTGCGAGGAGGGTGTGCCGGTGCGTATCTTCGGCATGAAGCAGGACATCACCGAGGAAAAGATCCTCTCGGACCGGATGCGCTATCTCGCCGAATTCGACGCCATGACCGGGCTTGCCAACCGCACCCGGTTCCAGGCGCGGCTGGCGCAGGTGGATGCCAGCCGCCCGCTCGGCGCGCTGTTGCTGGTCGACCTCGACGGCTTCAAGGCGGTCAACGACACGTTCGGCCATGTCGTCGGTGACGAGTGCCTGAAGGCGGCGGCCGAGCGCCTTGCCGGCGGCTGCGGCGAGGCGGAACTGGTGGCGCGCGTCGGCGGCGACGAATTCGCGGTCCTGCTCGGGTCGCATCTCGACCGGGGCGCTGTCTCCGGCGTGGCGCGCGGCATCATCGAGAGGATGGGCAAGCCGGTGGCGGTCCGCGGCCAGTCGCTGAGGCTCGGCGCCTCGGTCGGTATTGCCTTTGCCGGGGCAGGCTCGCCTTGCGAGCTGTTCGCGCAGGCCGACACCGCGCTCTATGCCGCCAAGGCGGCAGGGCGCAACACGTTCCGCATCTTCAAGGCGGAAGCCGGTGCGAAAGGCCGGAGTGCCGCGGCCTGAGCTCTTTCAGGAAATGCCTGAACGGCTATGGGAAAAGCGCATAGCGTCGTCGTGGCAAGCGCCAAGCGGGCATTTCGCAAAGTGTCGACAGAACGGCCTTCGGGCTTAACTTTTCCGCAAGCATTTCCCCGTTAGGTCAACGGCAATGGCCTCGTGGCGGAGCGGCTACGCTGGAGACGGCAAATCTCTGAAGCCTCGGTTCGATCCCGAGGCGAGGCCTCCAAAAATCATATAGCGGTAAACCTGCGCCGGATCTCCTATCGCAGCCGATTTGCGCGGTTCAGGCCATGAAGGCGTAGGGCCGACGTTAATACCGCCTATTTGCATTTGGCGTGCAGGGCACTCGCGAAAAGAGTGCTATGCAAGGGCGCGAGCATGCTCGCTCCGATTTCCCCGACATTCGAGGTTATTTCGTGCGTGAACCGTCACTGCTGCCGGTCTTTGGAAAACTTGGTGTCAAGGCACGTGTGGCTGTTCTGGCGGCACCGGCCTCTTCGGCAGGCATCGTGCCGCGCTTGCGGGAGTTTCTGGCCGCGCATGGCGGCATGGTGCTGAAGCTGTCGGTGATCGTCTGGACGGTGCTGGTCCTCGGAGCCGTGTTTTTCATGATGCATGGCTGAGGTAAGCCAGTATGGCCAATCGCTACACACTGCGCATGGAGCTTCCCCAGAGCTGGACCATAGTCGACGTCTTCACCGGCCAGCCAGCCGTGGTCAGGCAAAAAGTGATGGTCGGCATGAGCCCGCGCGAGGCCGAGGACATGGTCGTGCAGATGAATGTGCGCGACGTCAGGCGCCGGGAGAGGGCGGAGCGCAAGGATTGAACGTTCCGGTTGCCGGCTCGAAGGCCGGGCCAAGACCCAGCCGAACCAAAACCAGAGGATTCCCGTGAGAGCGAGCCTGAGGCAAAAGATACTGGCGGTCTGCGACCGCAAAATCTCCGAGAAAGGGCCTGCCGTCGGCGTGTCGTTCTACGCGTTTTTCGCCAACAGGAATGACGACCCCGAACTACTGATGGAAGCAGCGGAATGGTGGATCAGAACCCACCGCCTCGATCATTTCGAAAAGGCCTCGAAGATACGCACGATGATCGAAGGCATGGAGGTTTAGTCTTTGTTTCTATGCATGTCGTTTCTATGCATGTCGTTGTCTCAAAACCGGGGCCACTTTTGAGCGACATGCATTGGGCTGATCAGCCGAAGTCGGCGGCCGTCAGCACATACATGCTCTTGCGGGTGCGGTCGTAAGCCTTCGACGCCACGTCGCGGATGGCACTGCTCTGCGTGTCGAACGTGGCGAGGTAGCCTGCCTCGTTGGCCGCGGTTGCCGGTTGCATCCGGGTCATCGCGTCGGCGGCGACCGAGAAGGAAATCTGGAACATGCCGTCATGGCCGACGAAACGGATGCGCTTGCCGGCTTCGTCGTAGCTGCGGCTGCGGTTGGGGAAAGTGAGACTCATGTCTTGACCTCCATTGTGGCGGCCTTCTTGGTCGCCCGCTTCTTCTTCGGCGTCGGGTTCAGGGCTTCGGCGACCCGGTCGGCCTCTTCCTTGGCCAGCCGCAAAATCCTGAGCTTCGCCGTCTTGATCTCCCTGGCCTTGGCCTCGGACATGTACTCGGCGGTTGCCTTGTTGCGCTCGGCCGTCTTCTTCTGCTTGTCGACAAAGCGGGCTTCAGCTTTTTCCATGATCGTCTGATTGCCTTCGGCCATCGAACAAATCTCCCTTGCGTTTGAAATCGTGAAAGTGAACTTGTCCGATAAATAGGCACTCGACCGGCAAAATTCAATTTTTCGAATTATTTATGCCATTCGCGATATCACGGAATCGCCGACCGAAATAATACTTTTCAATATTTCATTGGCCCCGCGAATAATTTTTGGCACTCCTATCTATCGAGTGCCAAAGCGCCTATATGGGGGAAGCGGCCGCCTAAGCTGGCCCCAGAAAGAAGTTTTCATGAAGTTTCGGCCACTCCACGACCGCGTCGTCATCCGGCGCGCCGAAGGCGATATCAAATCCAAGGGCGGCATCATCATTCCCGACAATGCCAAGGAAAAGCCGCAGCAAGGCGAAGTCATCGCCGTCGGCCCCGGCGCACGCGACGAAAACGGCGCGCTTGTTCCGCTCGACGTCAAGGCGGGCGACCTGATCCTGTTCGGCAAATGGTCGGGCACCGAGGTCAAGATCGACGGCGAGGACCTTCTGATCATGAAGGAAGCCGACATCATGGGCGTCATCGACAAGAGCGAGGCAGCGCCCGAGAAGACCGTGGCCGCCAAGACTGTTGCCGCCAAGACCGTGGCCGCCAAGAAGGCTGCCTGATCAGCGCGCCCGCGTGTCCTTCGGGACGCGCAAGGCCGCTCAGAGATTGATCATGGAGGCTCTGCCTTCATCAACCGAACTGGATGAAAATCATGTCTGCCAAGGAAATCAAATTCGCCACCGACGCGCGTGACCGCATGCTGCGCGGCGTCGAGATCCTCACCAATGCGGTGAAGGTCACGCTCGGCCCCAAGGGCCGCAACGTCATCATCGACAAGGCCTATGGCGCGCCGCGCATCACCAAGGACGGCGTCACCGTCGCCAAGGAAATCGAGCTTGCCGACAAGTTCGAGAACATGGGCGCGCAGATGGTGCGCGAAGTGGCCTCGAAGACCAACGACCTCGCCGGTGACGGCACCACCACCGCCACGGTGCTGGCTGCCTCGATCCTGCGCGAAGGCGCCAAGCTGGTTGCCGCCGGCATGAACCCGATGGACTTGAAGCGCGGCATCGACCAGGCGGTTGCCGCCGTCGTCGGGGAAATCAAGTCGAAGGCCAAGAAGGTCAAGTCGTCGGCCGAGATCGCCCAGGTCGGCACCATCGCCGCCAATGGCGACGCGACCGTCGGCGAGATGATCGCCAAGGCGATGGACAAGGTCGGCAATGACGGTGTCATCACCGTCGAGGAAGCCAAGACCGCCGAAACCGAACTCGACGTCGTCGAGGGCATGCAGTTCGACCGCGGCTATCTCTCACCGTATTTCGTCACCAATGCCGACAAGATGCGCGTCGAACTGGAAGAGCCCTACGTCCTCATCCACGAGAAGAAGCTCGGCAATCTGCAGGCGATGCTGCCAATCCTCGAAGCGGTGGTGCAGAGCGGCAGGCCGCTGCTGATCATCTCGGAAGACGTCGAAGGCGAGGCGCTTGCCACGCTGGTCGTCAACAAATTGCGCGGCGGCCTCAAGGTCGCGGCCGTCAAGGCGCCGGGCTTCGGTGATCGCCGCAAGG
Organism: Mesorhizobium sp. P2_E9; assembly: GCF_056403815.1. Taxonomy (NCBI): domain Bacteria; kingdom Pseudomonadati; phylum Pseudomonadota; class Alphaproteobacteria; order Hyphomicrobiales; family Phyllobacteriaceae; genus Mesorhizobium; species Mesorhizobium sp. P2_E9. Next base: position 109,296 of record NZ_JBFUET010000018.1, on the reverse strand, counting down.
CGATGCTGGAAGACATCGCGGTGCTGACCGCGGGCCAGATGATTTCCGAGGATCTCGGCATCAAGCTCGAAAACGTCACCATCGAGATGCTCGGCCGCGCCAAGCGCGTGCTGATCGAGAAGGACACCACCACGATCATCGACGGCGCCGGCACCAAGGCGACCATCCAGGCGCGTGTCGCCCAGATCAAGGGCCAGATCGAGGAGACCACCTCCGACTACGACAAGGAAAAGCTGCAGGAGCGGCTGGCCAAGTTGTCGGGCGGCGTTGCCGTCATCCGCGTCGGCGGCGTCACCGAGTCGGAAGTCAAGGAAAAGAAGGACCGCATCGACGACGCGCTGAATGCGACGCGCGCGGCGGTCGAGGAAGGCATTGTGCCCGGCGGCGGCGTCGCCCTGCTGCGTGCCCGTTCGGCGCTTGCCGGCCTGACCGGCGCCAATGACGATGTGACGGCAGGCATTTCGATTGTGCTGCGCGCGCTCGAAGCGCCGATCCGCCAGATCGCCGAGAATTCCGGCGTCGAAGGCTCGATCGTCGTCGGCAAGCTCACCGACAGCAAGGATCACAATCAGGGCTTTGATGCCCAGAACGAGACCTATGTCGACATGATCAAGGCCGGCATCGTCGACCCGGCAAAGGTCGTGCGCACCGCACTGCAGGACGCCGGCTCGATCGCAGCACTTCTGATCACCGCCGAAGCGATGATCACCGATATCCCGGCCAAGGATGCGGCACCTGCGGGTGGTGGTGGCGGTGGTATGGGCGGCTACTAAAATTCAGCCGGTCTGCGAAGGTGGCTTCTCAGGAGCCATCTTTCGGATCTGACTTGAATCCGACCAGGCCAGCTCTTCACAGGAGTTGAAATGATTACCGCCGGGGGATTTCTCCCGGCGCACAGGCCTCTAGCCCAGGAGACGGATCCATGATCACGTTCGTGCGGAAGCCAGAGACGGTCGTCACGACCGAAAAAACCGAGGAAAGCCGCTTCGACCGCATCCGCAGGATTGCCGCCGACAAGCACAAGAAATCCGATTCAGACACGGCAACGCCGCCCAAGAGCGAGCCCAAACGCCCGATGTAGGCGACTGACGCCGCCGCGATCAAAGCGCGACTTGCGATCGCCGGAAGCAGCCGGAGGCGTGGTCGTTGACGATGCCGACGGCCTGCATCCAGGCATAGACGATGGTCGGGCCGACGAATTTGAAGCCGCGGCGCTTCATCTCCTTGGAAATCCGTTCGGACAGCGGCGATGTGGCGATGAAGCCATGGCCGTCGCTCTTGATCACCTTGCCATCGGTGAACGACCAGCAGAAGTCGGCAAAGCTCTCGCCGCGCTCCGCCATCTCGCAGAAGATCTGCGCGCCGCGGATCGTCGCTTCGATCTTGGCGCGGGCGTGCACGATGCCGGGATCGGCCATCACCCGCTCGATATCGGCCGGGCCGAAGCGCGCGACTTTCTGTGGATCGAAACCGGCGAAGGCGGCGCGGAAGGCTTCGCGCTTCCTGAGCACGATGATCCAGGCGAGACCGGCCTGAAAGCCTTCCAGCATCAGCATTTCCCACAGCATGCGGGGATCATGCTGCGGCACGCCCCATTCCTCGTCGTGATAGGCGCGCATCAGCGGGTCGCCTTCGGCCCAGCCGCAGCGGTGATGTGCGTGAATGTCCATCTCGGTCCTCCGTCACCCGATAGTGTGGCGAACCGGCGCCACGGTCCAGTCCACCGTGCGCTGGTCGATCATCGCATGTACCGGCGAATGCCCCATCTCGGTCATGATGCCGCCTGCCGCCTTGTGGCCGGCCTCGACTGAACCCCAGATCAGCACGTCGACGATGGTGCCGTCGTCGCGCTCGGCGATGCGGCGCGACCGGAAGCCCGGCTGGCGCTTCAGCCAGGCGTCGATATCGGCATTGGCGGCGATGAATTCGGCGCAGGACTGGCCGTTCAGCCTGAAGGTCGTCACTTCGATCGCTTCGGTCATGTCATCTCTCCGTTGGTGCTCAGCCTTGCGCCGTCGGGCGCACGACCAGTTCGTTGACGTCGACGCCATCCGGCTGGCCGATGGCAAAGCCGATCGCTTCGGCAATTGCACCGGGCGGGATGGAGGCATCATCCAGCATGGCGCGGGCGCCGGCCTCGACCTGTGGGTTGGCGATGCCGTCGAACAGCTCAGTGCGGGTGAGGCCGGGGCTGACCACCGTCACGCGCAGGTTCCGGCTTTCCTGGCGCAGCCCTTCAGACAGCGCCCTGACCGCGAATTTGGTGGCGCTGTAGACGGCGGCCGTCGGGTCGACCCGATGCCCGGAGACCGAGGCGACGTTGATGATGTGCCCGGATTTCTGTTCGGTCATGACCGGCAGCACGGCGGCGATGCCGTTGAGCACGCCACGCAGATTGACATCGATCATGCGGTTCCAGTCGTCGACGCGCAACTCGGCCATGAACGACAGCGGCATCACGCCGGCATTGTTGACTAGCACGTCGATCCGGCCATGGCGCTCATGAGCGGCGGCGACGAAGTTTTTCATGCTGTCGAGCTCGGTGACATCGAGTTCCCGGGAAAATGCCTGGCCACCGGCCAGTTCGATGTCTCGCGCGATATCAGCAATCCGCTCGGTGCGCCGGGCGCCGAGCACGATGCTGTGGCCGCTTGCTGCGAGATGGCGGGCCGTGGCCTCGCCGATGCCGCTTGAGGCGCCGGTGATCAGTACGACCTTGCCGGGTGAACTTGTCATGAAAGGCTCCGCCTGTTGGTTGGGAGGCAAAGCTCCCGATGGCGGCGTTATGCGACGTGGCGACCGCCGGGCGTTATCGCGATCCTGCAAGATTCATGCATGATCCTGCAAAGATCGGCTGTCGCGGCTGGCCGGGATTGCAGGATCGGATATGATCGCGTCATGATGATTTCGAAGACTTCAGGTGCCGTTTGACGACTGCACACGACCCTTATGGCGAGATGGCGTCGATCATCGCCCGCTTCACGGGGGAGGACGAAGAGTGCGCGACGGCGATCGACACCTTGTTCTTCAGCCGGCGTTCCTCGACCGACAAAAGCGTCTACACCGCGCAATGGCCGTGCTTCGCGCTGGTGGTGCAGGGCGCGAAAAGCCTGACGCTCGGGCCGGAACTCCATACCTATGGCGTTGGCGATTATCTGGTCGTGTCGCTTGACCTGCCGGTCGTATCGCGCGTGACGGAGGCGAGCCCGCAGGTGCCGAACCTTGGGCTTGGTCTCAGGATCGAGCCGGAGCGGCTGAAGGAACTGTTCGGCCGCATCGGTACGGCGCCGGCCGCCCCGCACGACATGCGGGCGGTGGCGGTCAACAAGGCGCCACCCGACTTGCTCGATGCTGTCATGCGGCTGCTGCGCCTGCTGGACCGACCACGGGATATTCCCGCCATGGCGCCGTTGATCGAGCAGGAGATCCTCTACCGTGTGGCCACCGGTCCGTTCGGTCCCAGCCTATTGCAGATCGCCATGGTCGAGACGCCGAGCAACAGGATCGCCCAGGCGGTCGCCTGGCTGCGGCAGAACTTCACGCGGCCGCTGCGCATCGAAGAGCTGGCCGGACATGCCGGCATGAGCGTGTCGTCGCTGCATCATCATTTCAAGGCGGTCACGGCGATGACGCCGATGCAGTACCAGAAGCAGCTGCGTCTGCACGAGGCGCGGCGGCTGATGCTGGCTGAGCGGCTGGATGTCGGCTCGGCCGGCTACAGCGTCGGCTACCAGAGCCCGTCGCAGTTCAGCCGCGAGTACAGCCGGCTCTATGGTCGGCCACCGCTGCGCGATGTCGCGGCAAGCCGGTAGGATCACGGACATCCGGCACCTGCAGGAGGCCGCTGGCGGGGATCCCACGTCAAACCGCAAGATCGGTCGAGCGTGTCATCTATGGGAGCGCCTAACTGGGGTCGCTACGGAGGACGGGACGTTGAAGGCGGCACTTGAAAACTACCATGCCCGGATGCAGCGGGTGCTGGATCATATAGACCAGCATCTGGATGACGATCTGGATCTGGAAGCATTGAGCGGCGTCGCGGCGTTCTCGAAATACCATTTCCACCGGCAGTTCACGTCAACCTTCGGGGTGTCCGTGCATCGCTATGTCCAACTCGCCCGCTTGAAGCGCGCTTCGTACAGGCTTGCCGGAAGCGACGCCGAAAGCGTCACCGATATAGCGATGGATGCCGGTTACGACGCACCGGATGCCTTTGCCCGCGCCTTTCGGCAACGGTTCGGACAATCGCCTTCGTCGTTCCGGAAATCTCCCGACTGGGGGGCGTGGCTCATGGCCTTCGGGCCTTTCGACAAAGCAAGGAACACGCTCATGCAGATAATCTTTGACCATAACGACGTGATGATCCGCGATGTGCCGCCAACGCCGGTGGCTGTTATGGAGCATCGCGGCGACCGGGCGACGCTTCAGGACACCATCCAGCGGTTCATCGCCTGGCGCAAAGCCCACGGCCTGTCGCCGCAGACAAGCCCGACCTTCAACATCTTCCGTTCCGAACGGGAGCCCGCGGTCGCGGCCGATTACAGCATGGACATTTGTGTTGGCACCGACCAGCCGATCGACGCGAATGACGGACAGATGAAGGCTGGGGTGATCCCCGGCGGACGCTGCGCGGTGCTGCGCTACCCCGGCAACACCAACAATCTCGAGCCCGCGGCACTTTACCTTTATCGTGAATGGCTTCCGGCCAGCGGCGAGGAAGTGCGCGACTTTCCGGTCTATTGCCAACGACACCTGTCCCTCGTCGCGGAAGGGCCGCTGCACGAAGTGGTCGTTGAGCTCTTTCTGCCCCTGAAATAGCGCCGGCAATAGCGGCCTGTCGCTATGTCCTGCTCAGCCCAGCACCAGATCGCGCGTCAGCGGCGCGAGTTCGATGTCTTGGGCCGAGGTGGGATCCGGCCAGACACCTTCCTGTCGGCAGTATCGGCGTGTCCGGTATTGTCATTATATTAGCTTCAGCGCATATTTATCCCGCAGCGCGCCCTTGGCCGCCAACGCGTCCCAGGGCGCCTGCTATTGTTCCGAAAAATAAATCAGTCCGTGCCGCTCGAATTATGGAGCAGCACGAGACAATGACATTTGGAGGAAATACCCATGAAAGTGACTATCTTGGCAAACTATGCGCCTCATGCCGCCAAAGGATTGATGCAAGGCTCGGACAGGCAGGCTGCGGTCAAGGCGCTTTTTGAAAGCGTTGGCGGCAAGATGAACAGCGTGATGTTCACACGCGGCATCTATGACGTCGTTGTCAATGGCGAGGTGCCGGACCAGTCAGCGGGGATTGGCATGTCCCTTGCGGTGCGAGCGAGCGGCTCGCTGACCGAGATGGTTGTACTGGAAGAACTCGACATGAAGGCCGTGCTCGCGGCTGCCAACAAGGCTGCCGGCGCGTACAAACCCGCCGGCTGATGGACTTGCCTTCTTGATCAAGGCAGCACGGTTCGATGGACGCGCCGTGCTGCCGCGTGTCGGACAGGGCATCTTCTTCCGACTTTCGCGGCGACTGGAATTCAAGCTAGTATCGTCCGGTGGTCGTTTGTGCAGAGAGCTTGCTGAAACGCAACCGCGATTCTGAACACGGAGACAAGCCATGTTTGCGGCAAAGGCCATCGACACCTCGGACAAGGCCGCGTTCTACCGCGACCTCGCCACTCAGTTGAAGGCGCTGCTCGACGGCGAGGGCGACTCGATCGCCAATGCCGCCAACACGGCGGCGCTGATCTTCCAGATGGTGCCCGACCTCAACTGGGCCGGCTTCTATTTCCTGGCCTCGGACGAGGAACTGGTGCTCGGACCCTTCCAGGGCAAGCCGGCCTGCGTGCGCATCGCGGTCGGCAAGGGCGTGTGTGGAACGGCGGTCGAACTCGGCACTTCGATGCTGATCAAGGACGTGCACGATTTCCCCGGCCACATCGCCTGCGACGCCGATTCGCGCTCGGAACTCGTCGTTCTGCTCGAAGACGATGAAGGCGTGTTCGGCGTGCTCGATCTCGACAGCCCGCTGCCCGGCCGCTTCGACAAGGCCGACCAGGCGGGCATCGAGACGCTGGCGGCGATCTACGCCGCGTCGAGTTCGTTCGAGGATTGAGCGGTCGCAGTTGAGATAACGCGTCGGCGTCGAGTTCTGCCTTGCAGGCCTACTGCCCAGGCTTCAGCGCGCGCGTGAAAGCGGCGGTCGCCATATCAATCAGCTGCGCATGAATCTCACCGCGTGATCGCCCACCCCCATCATCGCACAGCGGATCACCGATCTCTTCGGACGCGGTGATGGCCAATGCACCAGGCTTGCACCCACCGAACATGCTGTAGTGGCTGGCATCCTCGATCGTCGCGTAGCTCGCCTTTGCAATCGCTTTTGCGATGCCGGAGGCGTCGGTGGTTGCCGGGATTTTTCCCGGCCGGCCGAGATTGACGATGGCGACCGGAATCTTGATGCTGGCGAAGCTTTTGGCGTCGAAAACATCGACCGGCGCGGGATCGATCGCCATGGCGAAGCGGATGCGCTCGTCGCTGTTGTCGCGGCCGGCGGGCTGCAGATCCATGGCGTGGAGGTCAACACCGCTTTGCCTGATCCACTGGCAAAGCGAGGCGTTGAGCCGGTCCGTGTCGCAATAGGCCGCCAGCAGTTTCGGGTCGACGCGGGCGCCGGCTATCGCCAGTGCCGTGTTGCCGCCCATGGAAAGGCCGAGAACGCCGACTTTGCCTTGCTCGAGGTGATCGGCGAAGAAGGCGTCCTTGCCGATCGCGTCCAGCGTTGCCGCGAGATCGGCGGGGCGCAGCCAGAGTTTCATCGTCTCGGCGGCGGATTTGTTGGGGCCGGTATTGCCCGGATGCGTCGGAGCGGCGACGATGAAACCCTGCCTGGCCAGAGGCGTGGCAATCCAGCTCAGCGCCTGCGGATTTCCCGCCAGGCCGGCGCCATGCGACAGCAGGATCAGCGGAAATTTTCCACCTGACATCGGCGCATCGCGCATGGCTGAGGTGCCGACGAACAACTTGCTGTCGCCAAGGGTGACCGGCTCTCCGCCCGGCTGCGCCGGATACCAGACCGTCACGTCAAGGTCGGTACCGCGCTCGGTTGAAGGAGCGGGAAAGTGACGAACGCCAACGTCGTCGCCGGCGTTGGCCGGGTGTTGCATCAGCATTGTCGAAACAAGAATGGTGCAAAGCATGGTCCAGAACTTCATTGATATCTCCGTTGCCGAACGCCCAGCCCTGGTGAGCCCGCAGGCTTCAGCGTTTGGATTGGCTGGCAGTTCGGTTGCTGTCTTGACGCGGAGATATCAGTGCATCGGACCGGGACCCGCGACCTCAATCACGATCGAGGACGTGCTTGATCGCGATTGAGGACCGCTCGGCGCAGAACGGCGTTGTCGCGGAGCGCTGCCTTCGAGCCTTAGGCCAGTTTCACCAGCATCAGGCTGAAGCCGCCGATGAACAGGAAGGCGCAGAAGGCGAGCGCCAGCGGGCGCAGGCCGCGCGAGCGCAGCTGTGAAATGTCGGCCTGCAGGCCCATGGCGGCGAGCCCCATGGTCAACATGATGGTGGTGGCGAGCGCCATCGCCGACTTCACTTCGGCCGGCACGGTGACCAGGCTGTTCAGCGCCACCACGGCGATGAAAGCGGCGACGAACCACGGCATCGGCGGGCGTGCGCCAGATTGATCGCTTGACGGGTCGCTGCTCATCTTACGGCGAGCCATCAGGCCGAGCGCGATGACCATCGGCGCCAGCATGGCAACGCGCGTCAGCTTGGCCACGGTGGCGATCTCGCCGGACTGGGTGCCGTTCTGGAAACCGGCGCCGATGACCTGCGCCACCTCATGGATCGAGGCGCCCGCCCACAGGCCGAAAGCGTGCTGGTCGAGGCCGAGCACGGGCGCCAGCAGCGGGAAGCCGAGCATGGCGACGGTGCCGAACAGCGTGATCGAGGCGACGGCATAGGTGACGTCCTCGTCGCGCGCATCGGTGACGATGTTGGTGGCGACGATGGCCGAGGCGCCGCAGATCGAGGTGCCGGCGGCGATCAGCTGCGCCAGCTTACGGTCGACGCCGATCAGCCGACCAAGCGCGATGGTGAAGACGAAGGTGGTGCCAAGCGTCGCCGCCACGATGCCGACGCCGCCGGCGCCGATCGAGACGACCTGGCCGAGCGTCAGCTGGAAGCCGAGCAGCACGATGGCGAAGCGCAGCAGGCGCTTTTGCGAGAAGGCGATGCCGGCCTTGGCATGCGCCGGGGTGCCGAGCACGTTGGAATAGACCATGCCGGCGACGACGGCCAGGATCATCGGGCTGAACAGCGCGAAGCCGGAGACATTGTGCGCCGAGAAGGCGACAGCGGTGATCATCGCCACCAGCACGATGCCCGGAATGACGCCGTTCCACACCGAATCGAACCGCTTGCGGCCGGCGGCCAGGTCGGTCCGAATCAGGCTTTTCGGAATGTCGTTCGCGATGTGGCTGGCGGAAGACAATGCAATTCTCCAGGAAAGTACCCCAGGAGAATGCCATTCCTTAACCGATCATTCCAACGAATTGTTGTGGTTGGAATGATCGATTTTTACGAACGATTGAACGATCAGTTCGGCTACAACAATTCCTGCCACCGACGCGCGCCATGAACCACGCGCACGATCTCAGCGCCGTCGTCGATCTGACGATAGAGGATCAGGTAGTTTCCTGCAGGGAACGTGCGCAAGCCCACCCGCACGTCCGGCCGGGCAACACCCATTCCCGGCATGTCGGCGATCCGCTGGCAATGGGCATGGATTTCGTCATACCAGCGCAGTGCCGCCGAGGGACTATCCTCGGCGATATAGAGCGCGATGGCTTCGATATCCGCTTCGGCTTCCGGCCGTAGGCGCAGCGTCATTGCGACGTGCGCTCGGCAATCCTGGCATCGAGCTTGCTTTTGATCCGGGCGAAGGCTTCGCCACCGTCGACGGCGTTGCCGCTTGCCATGCCTTCATCCCAAAGCCGGCCCAATTCGTCGACAGCCTGATCACGCTGCATCCGGCGAAACTTCCATTCGCGCAGCGCCTCACGCATGACTTCACTCGCCGAGGCGTATTCGCCCGCCGCGACGACTTCGCGCATCATGGTTGCCATCTCAGGGGTGAGGGCAACGCTCACTTTCTCGACATTCGCCATCTGTGTCTTCTCCTGCATACACAAGGTAGGCAAGTTTACCACCAGCCGCAAGGACGACCTATCTCATGCGCTGCGACATGCCGTCAAAGCTGCGCTTCGATCGCAGCCTTGTCGATCACCGACCAGACGTTCCTGATCCGGTCGTTCAGAAATTCATAGAAGACGTTCTCGCTGAAGGAGACTTTCCGGCCGTTGATCGGGAGGCCGAAGAAAGTTCCCTTGGGCGTGCAATTGAACTGGATGCGGCTGGCTATGAAAGGCGGATCGGAGATCAGCAACTGGACGTCGAAATAGAGGTCCGGAATTTCGCGAAAATCCCGCTCCAGCATGGCGCGGTAGCCTGACAGCCCGACCCGCTGACTGTTGTAGTGCACCTCGTCATGGACGAAGCGATGCAGCCGCGCCCAATCCTGGTTGTTGAGGCAGTCGATATAGCCTCGATAGAGGTCGGTTTCGGTCACGGCGATGGCTCCGGGGGTGTCAGGTCACGTTCCGGCAGGAAGATAGAACGACCGCGGATACAGTCCAGATGGACTGCGCCTACTCCCTGTAGCGCAGCGCATCGACCAGCAGCGAGAAGGCTGGCGTCGCCTGGCGGCGGCTAGGGTAATAGAGGTGGTAGCCGGGGAAGGGCCCGCACCAGTCGGCCAGCACCCGCACCAGCCGGCCGTCGGCCAGATGCGCCTTCACCTGGTCCTCGGGCAGATAGGCCAAGCCGAGGCCTGCCAGCACGCCATTCATGCGCAGAGCCGCCGTGTTGAAGATCAGCTGGCCCTCGACGCGCACCTTCAGTTCGCGCCCGGCCTTTTCGAATTCCCAGGCGTAGAGCCCGCCATAAGTCGGCAGGCGCAGGTTGATGCAATTGTGGGTGGTCAGGTCCCGCGGCGTGCGCGGCTTCGGCCGCCCGGCGAAATAGGCCGGCGCGCCGACCACTGCCATGCGCATGTCGGGACCGATGCGCACCGCGATCATGTCGTGCGCCACCTGTTCGCCAAGCCGCACGCCGGCGTCATAGCGCTCGGCGACGATATCGGTCAGGCCGTAGTCGACGATGATCTCGACCTTGATGTCGGGATAGTCCGGCAAGAGCTGCGCGATCGCCGGCCACAGCACCGCGTCGGCGGCGTGCTCGCCGGCGGTGATGCGGATGGTGCCGGCGGGCTTTTCACGCAAGGCGCTGAGCGCAGTGAGCTCGGCCTCGATCTCGTCGAGCCTTGGCCCGACGGAGCGCACCAGCCGCTCGCCGGCCTCCGTGGGCGCCACGCTGCGCGTGGTGCGGGTGAGCAGCCGCACGCCCAGCCGCTCCTCCAGCGCGCGCACCGTGTGGCTAAGCGCCGATTGCGAAACGCCGAGCTGTGCCGCCGCCCTGGTGAAGCTTTTTTCGCGCGCGACGGCGAGGAAGGCGGTCAGCTCGTTCAGATTGTCTCGCGGCATTGATGAGCCCTTCTCATAAGTACATGCTGGATATAGCACCTAATCCAGGCCAATCGCAGGCGCTAAATAGAAGCTATCAAAGGTAGCTGCCCGAAATCGGCGGCCCTGGAAGCCGTGGCAGTGTCCTGCCCGGCGTCGAGAAGGGAAAAACCATGGATATCAAGCGGAGCGGCTCGCAAGCCTCCGGCAGGGGCCCGGGCGACTGGTTCACCGGCACGGTGCGGATCGACCCGCTGTTTGCGGCCATTGCACCGGCTCGCGCGGCTGGCAATGCCGTCACCTTCGAGCCCGGCGCGCGCACGGCGTGGCACACCCATCCGCTTGGGCAATTGCTGATCGTCACGGCCGGCTGCGGCCGGGTGCAGCGCGAAGGCGGGCCGATAGAAGAAATCCGGCCGGGCGACGTGGTCCGTTTCGAGCCCGGTGAAAAACACTGGCATGGCGCCGCACCCACCACCGCCATGACCCATATCGCCATCCAGGAAGCGCTCGACGGCAAGGCGGTCGACTGGATGGAGCATGTCAGCGACGCGCAGTATCAGGCCTGATCAAGGGAGCACGACAATGCAAAAGCGCACACTTGGAACAAGCGGTCTCGAAGTCTCGGCCATCGGCCTTGGCTGCATGGGGATCAGCCAGTCCTACGGGGCACCGATGGAGACGGCGGATGCCGTGCGCCTGATCCGTGCGGCGTTCGAACGCGGCATCACCTTCTTCGACACCGCGGAGGTCTATGGACCGTTCAAGAACGAGGATGTCGTCGGCGAGGCGCTGCAGCCGATCCGCGACCAGGTGGTGATCGCCACCAAATTCGGCATCGACATAGCCGGTAATGCCGGACATGAGGGCATGGACAGCCGGCCGCAGCATATTCGCGACGTCGTCGAGGCCTCGCTCAAGCGGCTGAGGACCGACCGCATCGATCTCCTCTACCAACATCGCGTCGATCCGGTGGTGCCGATCGAAGAGGTGGCGGGCGCGGTGAAGGAGTTGATCAGCCAAGGCAAGGTGAAGCATTTCGGCCTCTCCGAGGCAGGTGTGCGCACCATCCGCCGCGCCCATGCAGTGCAGCCGGTAGCCGCCCTGCAAAGCGAATATTCGCTGTGGTGGCGGGAGCCGGAAGAGGCGATCCTGCCGGTGCTTGAGGAACTGGGGATCGGCTTCGTGCCCTTCAGCCCGCTGGGCAAGGGTTTCCTGACCGGCGCCATCAACGCCAGCACGACGTTCGACAGCAGCGACTTCCGCAACACCGTGCCGCGTTTCGCGGAAGAGGCGCGCAAGGCGAACCAGGCGCTGGTCGATGCGATCGTCGCGATCGCGGCGCAAAAGAAGGTGACCCCGGCGCAGGTGGCGCTCGCCTGGCTGCTGGCGCAAAAGCCGTGGATCGTTCCGATCCCCGGCACGACGAAGCTCAACCGCCTCGAGGAGAACATCGGGTCGGCCACCGTTGCGCTGACCACGGACGATCTTGCCGACATCGGGAACGCGGTCTCGGCGATTGCCGTGCAGGGAGAGCGCTACTCCCCGGCACAGGCGGCACGGATCGATCGCTGAGGCGGACGGAGCCCGATGTCGCCGAGGGCGTACGCGCGCTCTATGACCGGGTTGGCGATCCCGGCGGATTCCTTCGCCAGGACCGTGGTGTTCGCCATGAGCCCGACGAGGTCGACATCAACGAGATCCTGTTTAGGCCGACCGCGCAGGAGTATTGAGGCTTCGGCGTGGACGTTTGAGGGCTGCTCACGTCGAGGGATGCTCACGTCGAGGGATGGCTAGGCGATTGGCGGAAGCCCCAACGCTTCGTCATCCACGGGCGGAGCAGCCGCGCAGCGGCGTCGCGGAGACCCGAGGATCCATGCCGCGACCTCAGCCGTAGAGTGCAGCGGCGCAGAATTCTGGACCGTAGTGACGCTTCAGAGTCCCGGCATGGATCCTCGGGCCTACGCCGCGTTGCTGCGCTCCTTGCTCCGCCCGTGGATGACGAAGCGTTGGGGGCGCCGCAAATTTCCAAACCTTGACAGCGCCGCGCCTCTTGTTCCAGCTTGGCGCCATGTTCGCCCTCGCGCCCACAAACACCAACCGACGCCGTTCCTGCCCAGTGCGGAGCGGCAAGCTGATTGCGCGACGACGAAGGCCGGCAGGATGAAACCCGGTTCGTTCGTTTCCAGCCCCGCCCGCGACAACGCCGGCGGGGTTTTCCATGTCTGGAGCACTGTCATGACCATCAAGTCTTCCATCCGGTTTCGGCCGGCCGAACCAACCGACGCCGCCGAGATCAGGGATATTGTGCGTGCAGCCTATGGCAAATGGGTGCCGGTGATCGGCCGCGAGCCGCTGCCGATGCGTGCCGATTACGAGAAGGCCGTTGCCGAGCATCCGTTCGAGCTCGCCATTGCGGACGGCCGCATCGTCGGGGTGATCGAAACCATGCTGGCCGACGACCATCTCTGGATCGAAAATGTCTGCGTCGCGCCACAGGCGCAGGGCAGGGGCATCGGCCGGCTGTTGCTGGAGCGGGCTGAACGCAAGGCGCTCGAAGCCGGTCGCCCCGAGCTGCGCCTGCTGACCAACGGCGCTTTCGAGGCCAATGTGTTGTTGTACAAAAGGCATGGTTATACGATCGACCGGGAGGAGCCGTTCATGGGCGGCATGACGGTCTATATGGGCAAGAGATTGACGCGATAGCGGGCAAATCGGAGGCACGAATACGACGATGGCTGCCAGGGTCAAATTGAAGCAACTTCCCGGGTCGTATGCGATTTCGCGGCTCGGGGCGGGCGACAGCATTCCCGGCTGGGCGGACGGGCCGGGCTTCGTCAGCATCACCAGGACCGACGACGAGCTTTCGATCACGTGTCTGCAGGATCGCGTTCCAGGCACGGTCAAGCACGATGGCGACTGGATCGCCTTCAAATTGCAGGGGCCTTTTGCTTTCGACGAAACCGGCATCGTGTTGTCGGTCATCCAGCCGCTGTCGGAAAACGGGCTGGGCATCTTCCTGGTGTCCACCTTTGACGGCGATCATCTGCTGGTGAAAATGGCGGATCAGGAAGCGGCGAGACGGCATCTGGTCGAGGCGGGACACACGCTTACCTGAGGAAATAAGGAGGCTGGCGTGATGCAGGAAGCTGTCCGCGATCTCTGCAGGATTGCTCTGAAGTTGGCGGAAAATCTCAGTCTCGAGCAAATTACCGCGGCGCAAACGTGCATCGAATCCTTGGTTCGTCCATTGTCCGCCGATGACGTCAGCGCCCTGATATCGTTGCTGCCTGCCGACGGCGACACAGCCTACGGGCTCAACTGGTCCATTTTACATGCTGTCGAAGCGACTCCCGAATGGCCGCTGTGGGACATGCTTCGGGATGAAGGCAACGATTGGGTTCGCCGCTTTCGCCAGCGGCTTGCCAATGCGGGTTTCGAGGCTCCAGGCGATATCGGTTCAAAGCCGAACTGATCGCTCTGCTGGCCCAACGCCTCTGGCTCAATCACTGGGAGCGCTGGCTCAACCACTTCGGGGGTTGCGTTTGACAGCGCGGTTTGCGCATCGTTATTTCTAGCCAGATATCACGCCGGAACGGCCCTGCGGCGCCCCCAAGGAGAAAACCATGTCACACAATCTGCAATTCTATATCGATGGCGCGTGGGTCGATCCTGTTGTGCCCAACACGCTCGATGTCATCGATCCCTCGAACGAGGATGCCTTCGCGCAGATCTCGCTCGGCTCCAAGGCCGATGTCGACAAGGCGGTGGCCGCCGCCAAGCGCGCCTTCAACTCGTTCGGTTTCACCTCGGTGGAAGAGCGCCTCGATATCCTCAACCGCGTCATCGCGGTCTACAAGAAGCGCTCCAAGGATCTGGCGCTCGCCGTGTCGCGCGAAATGGGCGCGCCGCGCCAGATGGCGCTCGACAGCCAGGTCGGCGTCGGCCAGGCGCATCTGGAGAAGATGGCGGAGACCCTGAAGGCGTTCCAGTTCCGCGATGTCAAAGGGTCCTCGCTGATCGTCAAGGAGCCGATCGGTGTCGTCGGCCTGATCACGCCGTGGAACTGGCCGCTGAACCAGATCACCTGCAAGGTGGGTCCCGCACTTGCCGCCGGCTGCACCATGGTGCTGAAGCCGTCGGAGATCGCGCCGCTCGACGCCATCATCTTTGCCGAGATCATCGACGAGGCCGGCGTGCCGAAGGGCGTGTTCAACCTCGTCAATGGCGACGGCCCCGGCGTCGGCCAGGCGCTGTCCAGCCATCCCGACGTCGACATGATGTCGTTCACCGGCTCGACCCGGGCCGGCATATTGGTGGCCAAGGCGGCCGCCGACACGGTCAAGCGCGTGCATCAGGAGCTTGGCGGCAAGTCGGCCAACATCCTATTCCCGGATGTCGACCTCGCCACCGCCGTCACCAAGGGCGTCGCCGGCTGCTTCGGCAATAGCGGCCAGTCCTGCAATGCGCCGACCCGCATGTTCGTGCCGCGCGACCGCCATGATGAAGCGGCGGGTTATGCCAAGGCAGCAGCGGAAAAGTTCGTGGTCGGCCCGGCCGACGGCGCCAACACCAAGCTTGGCCCTGTCGTCAGCCAGGTCCAGTTCGACAAGATCCAGGACCTGATACAGGCCGGCATAGACGAAGGCGCGACGCTGGTCGCCGGCGGCCCCGGCCGTCCGGCCGAACTCAACCGCGGCTACTATATCAGGCCGACCGTGTTCGCCGACGTCACCCACGACATGCGCATCGCGCGCGAAGAAATCTTCGGGCCGGTGCTGGCGATCCTGCCCTACGACACGGTCGAACAGGCGGTCGAGCAGGCCAACGACACCGTCTACGGCCTTGCCTCCTACATCCAGGCCAAGGACATCCAGAAGGCGCGCGACGTGGCGGCGCGCATGCGCTCCGGCAATGTCTATATCAACTACCCGACCTGGGACGCCGGCCTGCCCTTCGGCGGCTACAAGCAGTCGGGCAATGGCCGCGAATATGCCGAATACGGGCTCGAGGATTTCCTCGAGATCAAGGGCATCGCGGGATATGAGGCGGCTGAGTAGGCACGACGCGGTTTTGGGCCGGCAACAATGCCGGCCCAAAGTGCTTCATCTGTTTGGCATCCGAGGCCGCCACGCCTAGGAATTGACGTGGCGCCTTATCGAGCTTTGGTTGCCTCCAGCCACCGAGCATTTATGCTGGTGTTGCGGAAATTCTTGGGTGTTTCCTGCACGAATCGCGGATGAGCCGAAGCTGGAAAAGTCAGAGCCCGACGAGAGTCTCTACCAAGTCTTCGTCGACGATAATTTCCATTATCGTGACGAAAGTCATCGATATTTGGACGGACAGTTCGCAACTTACGAAGAGGCGGTGGCGCATTGCCGCGCCATAGTCGACGGCGAACTGGACGATGCTTTCAAACCGGGAGCAACCCCCGAAAAGCGGTTTGAGACATACAGTCTTTTTGGCCTGGATCCGTTCATAAAGACACCGCCTGGGCGACGGGTCGATACGCCTTTTTCCGCTTGGGATTATGCAAAAGAGCGGTGCGGGCTCTTGCCTCGCGACTCTGCCATTCCAGGAGCCTGATTTTGGCTTCTCCTTGCCAATTGGCAAATACATGCTATATCTCTGCCAATAGCAGAGGTCAGCAAACATGCAGCTTCAGTCCATCATCTCCACGCCGGCCACGGTCGGGTCAGCCATTTCAGAGGAAGAGGCCGGGGCGCTTGCGCGCACAACGGTCAATCTGTTCAAGGCCTGGGGCCTCACCGATCTCGAGGCCTGCATCCTGCTCGGCGGCGTGTCGGCACGGACGTGGGCGCGCTGGAAGGAAGGCGGCATCGGCCGCATCGACCGTGACCTGCGCACCCGCATGGCGCATTTGATGGGCATCCATAAAGGCCTGCGCTATCTCTTCACCGAACCGGCGCGCGGCTATGCCTGGATCCGCAAGCCGAACGCCACTTTCGGCGGCCAGTCGGCGCTCGACCTGATGCTGCGCGGCGAAATCTCCGACCTCGCCGCCATGCGCGAATGGCTCGATGCGGAGCGTGGTGCATGGTGAGTGGGCTTGGCGTGCGGCGCCGCGTCCACTGGCACCAGACGTTTCGCATCATCCGCTCCATCCATCCGCCGATCGACCTGTTCGAGGACATTGCCGATCCGCGCGACTGGGAGGCGCTGGCCTCGGTCGAGGAGAAGACCAATCCGCGCATCCGGCTCGAGATCGGCGACCTCGGCAAAGTTACGGCGGCAAGGCGGGTGTCCGGGCCTGGCGCCAGCTTCGTCATGGCGCCCTTCGTGCATTGTTCGACGCTGCGGCCCGGCCGCTTCTCCGATGGCAGCTACGGCCTCTATTATGCCGGCGACAGCGAGGATGTGGCTCTGGCCGAAACCATCCACCACCACCAGAATTTCATGCGCGCCACCAATGAGGATCCGGGCTGGACGGCTGATTTTCGCGTGCTGATCGGCAGCGTCGACCGCGACCTCGATGACGTCAACGCGGTGCCCGGCGTGCTCGACCCCGACGACTACACCGCCTCGCAGGCGGAAGGGCGGGCACTACGTGCCGCCGGCAGCGACGGGCTGGTGTGGAACAGCGTGCGCATGCCTGAGGGCCAATGCATTGGCATCTTCTGGCCCGACGTCATCCCCGTCCCGGTCCAGGGCCGGCACTACTCCTACCACTGGGACGGCAAGCGCGTGGATTTCGTGCGCCAGCATGATACGGGCAAGGTGCTGGCGGTCAGCTGATGACTGGCTTTGGGCTCTCCACAGCTGGTTGTCGGGCGGGGATAGACCACAACCGGCGCTCCGGAAGGCTGGTCAGCTCTCTCAGTAGTGATAGCGACATTGCGCGATGAACAGCCTGTCTTCGCCTGCGCGGTAAACCAGACGAAGCTCCCGCGTGATGCGCCGTGACCACCATCCCGAAAGTGGCCTGCGCAACGGTTCCGGCTTGCCTGTCCCGGTGAACGGCGTGCGTGCCGTGCGGGAAACGCTTTCTCCCATCGCCCCTAAGAATGGAATGGATTTCCTGCCATATCGGCTCTACCCGATCTATATATCGGTCGAGATCGATGCGGGATGAAGATGGACAACGACATCATATTGAAGGCACTGGCGCATCCGTTCCGACGCGATGTGCTGGCGTGGCTGAAGGAGCCTGAACGGCACTTCGCCGCGCAGGCGCATCCGCTCGAGATGGGTGTTTGCGCCAGCCAGTTCGACCATCGCGGCCTGGCGCAGTCCAGCGTCTCGGCACATCTGGCGACACTGGCGTCGGCCGACCTCGTGACCACGCGTCGGGTCGGCCAATGGGTGTTCTACAAGCGCAACGAAGAAACCATCGCCGCCTTCCAGGCTGCCTTGTCCGATCTCTGACGATCCTCCCCCCGTTCCCCAAAATGCATGAAAGGCATTTCTCATGACTACCCTCTTTGATCCCCTGCGGGCCGGCGACCTGACGCTGGCCAACCGCATCGTCATGGCGCCGCTGACGCGCAACCGCTCGCCCAATGCGGTGCCCGGTGACCTCTCTGTGACCTACTACGGCCAGCGCGCCACGGCTGGTCTGATCGTGACCGAAGCCACAGCCATCAGCCATCAGGGCCAGGGCTATGCCAACGTGCCCGGCCTCTATGGCTCGGATCAGCTTGCCGGCTGGAAGCGCGTTACCGACGCCGTTCACAAGGCCGGCGGCAAGATCGTGGTCCAGCTCTGGCATGTTGGACGCATCTCGCACAATTCGTTGCAGCCCGGCGGCGGCAAGCCGGTGGCGCCGTCGGCGATCAGGGCAAACTCCAAGACTTTCCTGGTCAAGCCGGATGGCAGCGGCGAGTTCGCCGAGACCTCCGAACCGCGCGCGCTCGACGCCTCCGAACTTCCCGGTATCGTCGATGATTTCCGCCGCGCCGCCAAGGCGGCGATCGAGGTTGCGGGTTTCGACGGTGTCGAGATCCATGGCGCCAATGGCTATCTCATCGACCAGTTCCTGCGCTCGGGCACCAATCATCGCACCGATGACTATGG
Source organism: Mesorhizobium sp. P2_E9 (assembly GCF_056403815.1). Taxonomy (NCBI): domain Bacteria; kingdom Pseudomonadati; phylum Pseudomonadota; class Alphaproteobacteria; order Hyphomicrobiales; family Phyllobacteriaceae; genus Mesorhizobium; species Mesorhizobium sp. P2_E9. The sequence continues at coordinate 90,682 of NZ_JBFUET010000018.1, read as the reverse complement.
CGGCTCCATCGAGAACCGGACGCGCTTCCTGTTCGAGGTGGTCGACGCGGTCACGGGCGCCGTCGGTGCCGGCAGGACCGGGATCAGGCTGTCGCCGGTGACGCCCGCCAACGACACTTCGGATGCCGATCCGCAGCCGCTTTTCAACCATGTGGTGGCGGGCCTCGGCAGCCGTGGCCTCGCCTATATCCATATCGTCGAAGGCGCGACCGGCGGCGCGCGTGACTTCAGCCAGGGCGACAAGCCGTTCGACTACGAAGAACTCAAGGCCACCTATCGCAAGGCCGGCGGCACTGGCGCCTGGCTGGTGAACAATGGCTACGACAAGGAACTGGCCGAAAAGGCCGTCGGGGACGGCTATGCCGACCTTGTCGCGTTCGGCAAGCTGTTCATCGCCAATCCCGACCTCGTCAGCCGGCTGAAGCGCAACGCCGGACTGAACGATCCGGACAAGGCGACGTTCTATGGCGGCGACGCCAAGGGTTATACGGATTATCCGACGGCGGCTTGAGCCGCTCTCCCAGTCAGCCTGCCCACAAGGCAGTCGGCTCCCATGGGGAGCCGGCTGGCCATCACGCCGATCCGCGACCGGACCAGCAGCCATGTCGCCTGCGTCGACCGGCGAAATCCTGACCGAAGCGGTGCTGTCGCGCGCCTACGGCGTACCGATCCGGTTGATCCGTTCGGCCAAACACGTCGCCTGCGTGGCGGAGCTGGAAGCGAAGCCGTCTTGATTTCTTTGCGGTGGTGACTTGCGAAGATCATGAATTTGGCTGATCAAGTCGGTACAAGGCCAGCAACCCATAATTGTGTTCCAGATTCTGCTGACATGATGCTTCATGGATTTTTGCGATCGATTGTAAAGGCGCGGCGGCCTCTCGCCGGTCTCGCCATCCTGCTGGTGCTCGGCGCTCCGGCCATGGCGACGGACAGCGATTTTCATGATTGCAACAATGAAAAGGCCGATGCGTCCTTGCGGATCGCTGCCTGTTCGCGCGTCATCGCGGACGAGAGCGAGGCATATCGTGACCATGTCATTGCCTACGCCATGCGCGCAAGCGCACTGGCCGACAGTGGCGACTATGATCGTGCGATCGCCGACTACGATCAGCTCATAGTCCTCAGTCCTGAAGACGCTACTGCGTACAACGACCGGGGATTGGCGTGGAGCCACAAGAAGGATTATGACCGTGCCATCGCCGACTATAGCAGATCGATAAGCCTCGATCCGAAGGCCGCTACCTATACCAATCGCGGTGTGGCCTGGGCACGCAAGGGCGACTTCGATCAGGCCATCGCCGACTACGACCAGGCGATAGAAATCGATCCCAGTTTTGCCGATGCTTCCTCCAATCGGGAGGATGCTTACCTCCGCAGAGGCAATGCGTGGCTCAAGAAGAGGAACTATGACAGCGCCATTGCCGACTATGACGAGGTGATCAAGGCCGATCCGAAGCGGGCATTGGTGTATTGCAGCCGAGGGTTGGCCTGGGCGGCAAAAGGCGACTATAGCCACGCCATCGCCGACAGCGACAAAGCCATCTCCCTGGATCCCAGGAACGGCATAAGCTACGCCAGCCGGGGTACGGCCTGGCTTTTCAAAAAAGACTATGACCGCGCCATCTCCGACTTCGATCAAGCCATCAGCCTGGATCCAAAGCTTTCTTTCGCCTACAGCAGCCGGGGATACGCCTGGCAGCACAAGGGCGATGACGACCGCGCCATCGCCGACTTAGACCAGGCTATTTTGTTGGACCCTAAGGATGCGGAAGCATTTGAAGGCCGAGGGCGGGCTTGGCGTAACAAGGGGGCCGACGGCAAGGCGATCGCCGACTTCAGTCAGGCGATCTTGCTCGACTCGACAAACGTTCGACTGTTTCAGGACCGGGGCATCTTGCGCTTCTATGCGGGCCCGATAGCCGATGCGCGGGCCGACCTGGAACAGGCTGCCAGGCTGGTGCCGGACAGCGCCTATTTCGCCATCTGGGCCGATCTCGCTGAGCGGCATGATGGCTCGGCGGGCAGTTTGCGCGCGGCGGAAGGCAAGCTCGACATGAACAGATGGCCGGCGCCGGTGGTGCGGATGCTGCTTGGCGAACTGACACCCACGGTGGCGCTTGCAGCCGCCGACGATCCGGATGCGGTCAAGAAGGCCGGACAGATCTGCGAGGCAAATTTCTTCGCGGCGGAGTTCGACCGGCTGCAGAAGCATGGTGATGAGGCCTTACGCCTTTATCGCCTTGCCATTAGCGACTGCCCCAAGAACTTCGTCGAGTACAGCGCGGCCAAAGCGGCGCTTCGTGCCACAGGGGTTACGCCGTGAGACGCCCTCCAATCTGCCTCGCCATTCTGCTGGCGCTCGGCGCTCCCGCCATGGCCGCCGACAGCCGTATGGATGTCTGCGCCAACGACAAGCTTACCTCGCCCAACCGGATCGTTGCCTGCACCAATGTGATTGAGGACAAGGCGACCTCGGCAAGCGATCGGGAAATTGCCTATTTCGATCGCGGCAACGCGTTGGACGCGGCCGGCGAATATGATCGCGCTCTGTCGGATTACGACAAGGCGATCGAGCTCGATCCCAAGGACGCCGATGCCTTCAACAATCGTGGCCTGACCTGGACCCACGAAAAGGACTATGACCGGGCGCTCGCCGACTACAGCAGGGCGATAGAGCTCAATCCGCAATTTTCCCTTGCCTATGCCAACCGGGGCCTGATCTGGCACGCCCAGAAGCGCGACGAAGACCGCGCGATCGCCGATTTCAGCAAGGCGATCAGTCTCGAACCGCAAACCAGCGATGTCTATAATCTTCTCGGCAATGCGTATCTGCGCAAGGGCGACTATGACAGCGCCATCACCAGCTACAGCCAGGCGGTCTTTCTCGATTCCGAGAATCCCGATCAGTATTTCAACCTCGGGCTGGCCTGGACCTCCAAGGGCAATCCGGAACGCGCCATAGCGGACTACAGCCGGGCGATCAGCCTCGACGCCGCCGCCACAATGGGCAACCGAGTGTGTTGCGCGACGCAAAGCTCGACATGACGAAATGGCCAGCGCCGCTGGTGCGCATGATGCTGGGCGACCAGCCGCCCGAAGCGGCTTTGGCGGCAGCCAACGATCCCGATGCAACGACGACAGACGAGCAGATCTGCGCGGCGAATTTCTACACGGCGGAGTTCCTGCGGCTGCAGCATCGCGACGAGGAAGCCTTGCGGCTCTACCGGCTTGCGCTTGGCGGCTGTCCCCATGATTTCATCGAGTACACCGCCGCCACCAACGCGCTGCGTATCATGGGCAAGGCGCCGTGAGGGCGGTTCATCGCATCATGGACACGCGCCGCGCTGTGGAATCTGGCCGAGGAAACACGCCTAGTCCCGATGGCCAGGCCAGTGTGACAATGACAGGCAGCCTTGTCGGCGACTGGAAAGTCCGCCGCACCATGATCGATTTCCTGGCCAGCGAGACCTACCGCTTCGCCGGCGACGCCGTGGTCACGGCTGATGGCTTCACCGAGCATGGCATCATGCGGATCGATTCCCGCGAAATGCCGGCAAGCAGGCGCTACCGGCTTGAGCCAGGCGAGCGTTCGATGCGGATCCTTCATGCCGATGGAAGCGAGTTCATCGAGCTTGCTCCGAAGGCGGTGCAGACCGTCCGCCATCTCTGCGGCGCCGATCTCTATGTCGGGCGTTTCTTCTTTCGCGGGCCGGACGAATGGGCCGAGGCGTGGCGGGTCAAGGGCCCGCGCAAGAATTATGCGAGCCTTGGGTGGTTTTGCCGCCTGTAAGAGCCGCGGATCGTGAAAATCCTGAGATCACCTGGAAGTGGTTGGAAGCAATGCTCGGCCTTGGCTAAAAAGCTCAAGGCGGCAGCGACAGGTCGAAGCACCTGGCCGAAATCGAATGAGGGGTCTCGATGATCAAGGGCGAGTTGATCGCGCTGGTCCGCAAGTGGTACTGGCTTATCACACTGGTGATCGTTGTTGTCGGGATGGTATTCGCGCGTTTTTTGCAGACTGACCCGAACTATACCGATTGCATCGGCCAAAGCGTCGACACAGCCCGACAAATCGCGGCCTGTACGCAAGTCATCGAATACGCCGGCGCCAGCAGGCGCAGCGTCGCTTACGTCATGCGCGGCAATGTCTGGGAATCAAAGAGAAACTACGGCCAGGCCATTGCCGACTATGACCAGGCGATCAAGCTCGATCCAGAAAACGGCAGGGCGTTCTACGACCGAGGCATGGCATGGCAGCACAAGGGCGACAATGATCGCGCCATGGCCGACTACGACCAGGCGGTCGGCCTCGATCCCAAAAATGTCGATGCCTACAACAATCGAGGTCTGGTGTGGGTTGCCAGAGGAGACAATGATCGCGCCATCGCCGAGTACGACCAGGCGCTCGGCCTCGACCCGAAGCATGCGATTTCCTATTTCAACCGGGGTATCGCATGGGCGAACAAGAACGACTATGACCATGCCATTGCCGACTACGATCAGGCGATCAGTCTCGCCCCGAAATTCGCCGCGGCCTATAACAATCGAGGTCTGATCTGGGCCACCAGGGGCAACGACGATCGCGCCATCCCCGACTATACCCAGTCGATCAGCCTCGATCCCAAGCATGCCGACTTTTATACCAACCGAGGCATGGCATGGGCCCGCAAGGGCGACGATGACGCCGCCATTGCCGACTACGACAAGGCGATCAACCTCGATCCCAAGATCATCAATGCCTATAACAATCGCGGTCTGCTGTGGGCTGCCAAGGGCGATTACGACCGCGCCATCGCCGACTATGAGCAAGCCATCCGCCTTGATACCAAACATGCCGTCGCTTATTCCAATCGAGGCATCGCATGGGTGAGGAAGGGCGACAATGACCGTGCCATTGCCGACTTCGACCATGCGATCAGCCTCGATCCGAAAAATACGCTCTCCTATTTCAACCGAGGCATGGCATGGGCCCACAAGGGCGACAATGACCGCGCGATCGCGGACTACAGCCAGGCACTCAGCCTCGATCCGAAAAGCGCCGATGCCAACAACAATCGAGGCCTGCTGTGGGTTGCCAAAGGTGACAACGACCGCGCTATATCAGACTACGATCGGGCGATCGACCTCAATCCCAAACGCGCCGTGTTTTATTCCAACCGTGGCGTTGCATGGGCGAACGAAGGCAATAATGACCGTGCCATCGCCGACTATAACGAAGCAATCAGCCTCGATCCGAAAGAGGCCGATGCCTACAACAATCGAGGCCTGCTGTGGGTTACCAAGGGTGACTATGACCGCGGCATATCAGACTACAGCCAGGCGCTCAGCCTCGACCCGAAACGTGCTCTTCCTTATTCCAATCGAGGCATCGCATGGGTGAGGAAGGGCGACAATGACTGTGCCATTGCCGACTTCGACAAGGCGATCAGCCTCAATCCGAAAGATCCGCCCTCTTATTTCAACCGAGGCGTTGCATGGGGAAAGAAGGGCGACAATGACCGTGCGGTCGCCGACTACAGCCAGGCGATCAGCCTCGATCCGAAAATAACCGATGCCTACAACAATCGAGGCCTGCTGTTTGTCGCCAAGGGCGACTATGACCGCGGCATATCAGACTACAATCAGGCGCTCAGCCTCGACCCGAAACATGCCCTCTCTTATTACAACCGAGGCCTCGCATGGGGCAGGAAAGGCGACAATGATCGTGCGGTCGCAGATTACAACGAAGCAATCAGCCTCGATCCAGAAAACGCCAAATTTGCCGCGGCATACGCCGGTCGAGGGACGGCATGGGCTGACAAGGGCGACAATGCGCGAGCACTAGCCGACTTCGACAAAGGGATTTCCCTCGATCCGAAAAACGCCGACGCCTATTTTGACCGGGGGATTGTCTCGTTCTACTCCGGCGCGCTGGCCAAGGCGCGGGCCGATTTCGAACAGGCGGCCACGCTCAAGCCCGACTTTGCCTATTCCGCGATCTGGCTGGATTTGGCCAACCGGCGCAGTGGCATGGGGAGCCACTTGCAGGGCTGGATCGGCAAGGTCGACATGACGAAATGGCCGGCGCCGGTGGTTCGGATGTTGCTTGGCCAGCAGACACCGGCCGATACACTCAAGGCCGCTGACGATCCGGATGCGACCACGAAAACCGGGCAGGTCTGCGAGGCCAATTTCTATACGGCCGAACTCAGCCGCTTACAGGGCCAAAACGATGAAGCGTTGCAGCTCTACCGGGCCGCCATCAGCGGCTGCCCCAAAGACTTCAACGAATACCAAGCGGCCAAGGCTGCACTGCACGAACTGGGCGTATCGCTATAATCAAGGCATTTTTGCTGGCTTCAATGTCTGAGAATCTTGCTCAGAAACGCCCGACTGCGGTCGGTTCTGGGGTGCGAGAAGAACTCGTCGGGCGTGCCGCTTTCGACGATGGCGCCGGCGTCCATGAACACGACGCGCTGGGCGACCTTGCGGGCAAAGCCCATCTCATGCGTCACCACCATCATGGTCATGCCTTCCTCGGCGACCGCCACCATGACGTCGAGCACTTCGGAAATCATCTCGGGGTCGAGGGCGGAGGTCGGCTCGTCGAACAGCATGATTTTCGGCCGCATGCCGAGGCAGCGAGCGATCGCCACGCGCTGCTGCTGGCCGCCGGAAAGCTGTGCCGGATAGGCGTTGACCTTGTCGGCCAGGCCAACCTTGGCCAGCAGTTCGCGGCCGGCCTTTTCAGCTTCAGCGCGCGAGATCTTGCGGACATGGATGGGGGCGAGCGTGACGTTTTCGAGTGCCGTCTTGTGCGGGTAGAGGTTGAACGACTGGAAGACGAAGCCGATCTCGGTGCGCAGCTGCGTCATGTTGGTGGCGGGGTCACTGATGCGCTGGCCGTCGACGATGAGATCGCCATCCTTGATCGTCTCCAGGCCGTTGATGCAACGGATCAGAGTGCTCTTGCCGGAGCCGCTCGGGCCGCAGACGACGACGACTTCGCGCGGCTCGACGCTGAGCGTGATGTCCTTCAGCACGTTGAGCGTGCCGAACCATTTGTTGACGCCGCGAAAGTCGATCATGCCGGTTTTGGCGAGGCTTGGTTTGGTCAGGTTTGGTTTGGTCATGTTGGCCGCACCTCCAGGGTTCGATGTCACAGCTGCACCTCGCCATGGGCCGCGCCCATGCGGCGTTCGAGCCGGCGGGCCAGCATGATCAAGGGATAGCAGACGATGAAGTAGCCGACGCCGACCAGGAAGAAGACCAGCAGGCCGTTGGGCACACGCTGCACCACCAGCCAGCCGACCCGGGTGAGGTCGGTCAGCCCGATGGCCGAGACGACCGAGGAATCCTTGATCAGCAGCACATATTGCCCGACCAGCGGCGGCAGCACGATGCGCATCGCCTGCGGCAGCACCACCTGGCGCATGCGCTGCCAGCGCGACAGGCCGGATGCTAGCGCCGCCTCCACCTGGCCGGTCGGCACCGAGCGGATGCCTGCGGCGACGATCTCGCAGATGAAGCAGGCGGCGAGATTGGTCAGCGCGATGATGCCGGCGGTGAAGGCATCGAGCTCGATGCCGAACTCCGGCAGGATGAAGAAGATCAGGAAGATCTGCACCAGGAACGGCGTGCCCCGGATCAGGTCGACCCAGGCGCCGATGACGCTCGAGATCAGCCGGTTGCCGCCGGTGCGCAAGATGCCGAGGCCAAAGCCGAGCAGCGTGCCGAGCACCAGGCTGATCAGCGACAGCACCACCGTCATGCCGAGGCCGCGCAAGGCGAGGGGATACGAGCCAGCGAGGCTGAGGAACTGCTGCCAGATCATGCGCGCGCCCCCGCCGTGCCGAGCCAGCGACTGGACAGAACAGCCAGTCCCTTCAAGCAGTAGTAGAGCAGCAGATAGAAGGCGGCGATGGTGAGAAAGCCTTCGGCTGGCATGAAGCGATCGGAGGCGAGCAGCTGGCCGGCGCGCGTCAGTTCGGCAACAGAGATCAGCGACAGCAGGGCGGAATCCTTGACCAGCACGATCGCCTGGCCGAGCAGCGGCGGGATCGTCACCTTGAAGGCTTGCGGCAGCACGACCAGGCGCATGCGCTGGACATAGGTCATGCCCGAGGCGACGCTGGCTTCGACCTGGCCGCGCGGGATCGACAGGATGCCGGCGCGAATGATCTCGGCGATGTAGGCGCCGCTGTTGAGCGACAGCGCCAGGATGCCGACGACGAGTTCGGGCAGGACGAAGCCGAGCCGGGGCAGGCCGAAATAGAGGAAATAGAGCTGCGCCAGCAAGGGCGTGGCGCGCACGGCGTCGATATAGGCCTTGGCCGGCGCACGAAACAGCCAGCCGCGCTGCAAATTCATGGCGCACAGCACGATGCCGACGATCAGCGCGCCGACAAAGGACAGCGCCGACAGCCAGACGGTCGTGACCAGGCCCTGCCCGAACAAAGGCAGGTATTCGACGATGGTGCGGAAGCTGAAATTTTCGAGCATGGGGGCACGGTGGTGTGAGTAGGCAGTAGGCAGTAGGCAGTAGGCAGTAAGCAGTAAGGAAGTGTATCGAATGGCCATTCACCATTCACCATTCCCTACTGCCTACTCACTAGTTCCTATTTCCTCAGTGATCCTTCTTCCAGGCGTCGGAATTCACCCAGTAGTCGAGGTTCTTCTGCAGGCGGCCGTCGATGGTGACCTGGTTGAGGAACAGGTTCATCCAGACCAGCAGGTCGGGCTCGTCATAGCGGGTGGCGAAGGCAAGCGGCTCCTTCGACAAGAGGTCCGGCATGATGGTGAAGCTGCCGGCGGGATAGGCCGTCTGCTGGCCCTTGACCGCCGAGATGTCGTTGACGCCGCAATCAGCCTGGCCGTTGTTGACGGCGTCGAGCAGCAGCGGACCGCCGCCCTTGTAGCTCTTGATGTCGGCATCGGGGAAGGCGGTCTTGGCTTCCTTCTCGCCGGTGGCGCCGAGCAGCACGGCGATCTTGGTGCCCTTGGCCTTGCAGTCCTCGGTGGTCTTGAACTTGCTGTCGGCCTTGGTGAAGACAGTGCTGCCCGTGTACATGTAGGGCGTGGTGAAGGCGACCTTCATGCCGCGCGCCAGCGTCGGCGTCATGTCGGCGACCAGCAGGTCAGCCTTGCCCGACAGAAGCGCCGGGATCAGGCCGTCCCAGTCGAAATCAAGGAAGGTGATTTTCACACCCATTTCCTTGGCCATCAGTTCGGCGAGTTCGACCGAACTGCCGGTGCGTTCGCCATTGGCGCCGACCAGCGAGAAGGGCGGTCCTTGGGTCTGCACCGCGACACGCAGTTCGCCGCGCTTGGTGATCTCGTCGAGCGTTCCGGCGCTGGCTGCCGTGGCGAGCCCGGCAAGGGCAAGTCCGGCGATGAAAAGTCTGGCAATCGTCATTTTGGTATTCCTCCCTGTTGTTGTTTGCCCGCGGATTCCCTTGGGCTCTTTTTTGAACGGCGGCGCCGTTTGCCGGCGGCAACCACCATTCGAAAATCCTCAGTCCCAGGCCACCGTCTCGGCAACCTTGATGCCGCGTTTGGCCAGTTCCTCGAAGAAGGGTCCGTCGGGCACATGCAGCAGCGGGTTCAAAAGACCTGGTGTGGTGATCTCGCGCCGCGCCAGCATTTGCGCCACGATGCTGGCGGGATAGCCGACGCCGAGGCTCATGCCGAACAGGCCGGAGGCTAGGTCGCGCTCGATGATCAAATCCGATGTCACCGTCTTGGCGCGTCCGCCTTCGAGGCCGGAAAAGACATTGCGCATGACGCAAAGGTCCTTTTCGCCGGGGCCATATTGCAGTTGCGGGCCGAGCAGCCGGCCGAGGAATTCGCGCGGGCTGTTGGAGGTGCCGGGCACCTTGTCCTCGGACAGAAAACCAAGCTCCTTCAACGGCGCCCAGAATGCCGACCATCCCGGCCAGCGCAGCGTGTAGCGGCCGGAGCGACGCAGCGCTTTTGCCGCGGGCAGCATCTCGACATAGTGCAGCGCGTCGCCATTGGGGAAGGCTTCCAGCTTACCCAAGCCGGCGACCTCGATCTCATGGATGAAAGGGCTGTCGTGCTGGCGGGCGGCCGGCACGGCGACGCGCTCGCCGTCCTCGATCATCACGCTGTCGCGGTTCTGGCTGACCAGAACCATGTCGAAGTTCCAGCTCACCTTGTAGCAGAGCGGCTTGGCCATCGCCTTCGGTTCGGGAATGCCGCCGCAATAGGATTCGATTGATGTGATGGTGTCGAACTGCTTTGCGGCGCGGGCGTAGAGCACGAGGTCGATGCCGGGGTCGAGCCCGCATTCGGTCATAACAGACACACCGGCCTGTTCGGCGGCCGGCGCCAGGTCGGCAATGGCCTTGCCGTAATTGGTGGTGACCAGCGGCGTGCGGGTTGCGATCGCAGCTTGCACCGCCTCGCGCATCAGCGGCTGCGGCAACAGATCGATGACGGCGTCGGCATCGGCCAGCACGCTGGCGAGAGCCGGACCAATCGCGCCCTCAGGCACGACGAAACGCACGCGGGAAAGGTCGGTCAGATCAGCCAGCCGGGCCGCACCGTCGGGTGCGGTATCGACGCAGATCACCTCGTTGACACCGCTGGCAACGAGATCGGCGATCGCCGCCCGGCCTTGCAGGCCGAGGCCGCCGAGAACCGCGATCTTCATGCCGTCTCCTTGCGGTCGTCAGACCAGCAGCCTTCGGGCAGGCTGACCCATTTGTTGCAGGACGCCATGACGACGAAGGTCTCGCTGCGCACGACTTCGCCCGGCTCGCCGGCGCCCGGGATCAGCTCGCTGGTGACGCGGTAGAGATCGGCGACGTCGCCGGCCACCGTCACGTCGACGATGATGTCGAAACGCCCGGTGACCACCGAAGCCGAGTTGACGAAGGGCAGTTCGGAAATGCGCTGCGCCAGTTCGCGAGCCCGGCCGCGCCCCTGGGCATTGATACCGACAATGGCCGAGATCAGTTCGGGCCGCTCGGTCAGGTTCAACAGGCCGACGATCTTGAGCAGATTGCGGTCGAGCAGATTGCGCAGCCGCGAGCGCACCGTCGGCACCGAAATCGCCAACATCTCGGCGAGGCGGTTGATACCCGGCTGGGCGTCCTGCGACAGCTGTTTGACCAGCCGCCGATCGGTCAGATCGAGATGTTCCCGCAAAAGCCCTGTCTTTCATAAATGAGAGAAATTGGAGGTTTTTTCTTTCATATGTGAAAATACATTATGAGAAATTTTTAATAACAGCAAGGCCTGTATCGCTTCCAGGCCGCGACCATCTCCTTATCCTGCATGCAGGCAGGATAAAGCGCTTGGTATCGAAGCCGCCGCACGGGCCGGCCAAGAGCAATTCCAGGAAAAGTGTGAAACGGTTTTCCGTCCGGAATTGCGTTGAAACAAAGAGTTAGAGCGGTTTGCCGTTTCCGTGAAACGGTGAACTGCTCTAGAGGGCGCGCGGCGCGCGGGCTAGGAAGGCGTGGTCTTCCCGCTTTACTCTTGCATCTTCAAGGGGTCAGGCGAGCTCGGTGGGCTCTGGCGCGGCGCGCAGGCGGCCGATATCGCGCAGGGGCGGCGCACCGAACAGGCGGGCATATTCGCGGCTGAACTGGGAAGCGCTTTCATAGCCGACGGAGAAGGCGACGCCGGCCGCATCGCCTGACGTGGCGAGCAGGCGCCGGCGCGCTTCATTGAGGCGGATGCGCTTCTGGTACTGGATCGGCGTCATCGCCGTGACCGCCCTGAAGTGGCGGTGGAACACCGAGGCGCTCATGCCGGCCATACGGGCGAGATCCTCGACGCGGAACGGCTCGGCATAGTGGTCGCGGATCCAAGCCAGCGCGCGGCGAATCTGTGACAGGCGGCTGTCGGCGCCGGCGATCTGGCGCAGCATGGTACCTTGCGGTCCCTGCAGCAGCCGAAACAGGATTTCGCGTTCGAGCAACGGCGCCAGCACAGGGATTTCGGCCGGATGATCGATGAGCCCAATCATGCGCAGCCATGCGTCGACCAGCGCCTCGTCGGCTCGGCTGACGGCAAAGCCATGGCCGATCGGCGCCTCGGCAACGGGCGGCATGTCAAGCAGCAGCGAGGCGATGAGCGTGGTGTCGAAGGCCATGCTGACGGAGAGGTAGGGATGCTGCAGGCTGGCCTGCACAACCTTGCCGACGGCCGGCACCTCGACCGCGGCGATGAAGTAACGGCCGGCGTCGTAATGCAGCAGCTGATCGCCGATCATGACGGATTTGGCGCCCTGCAGGACCAGGCAAAACCTTGGGTCGTAGAGCCCCAGCAACGGCCCGGTCGTCGCCTCGCCCTTCATGATGGCGACACGGGGAATGCCGGTTTCGGTCAGCCGGCCGCGCGCATGGCGCATCACCAGCGCTTTGAGGTCGTCGAGCGATTTCATCACAGCCTGTAGATCGCATCGGCGCGGCCGGCAATCAAGCTCCCGGCAGGAATAGGCAAGAACTCACCAGTTTTCGGCACGCGGCGGCCAGCGGTCCGCCCCATCTCTGCCGTAGACCAACCATGGATCAAACTGGAGATGGAAATGACCGACAAGACCGCATTGGTGACAGGTGCCAACAAGAGCATCGGCTACGAAACCGCGCGCCGGCTGGGCGAAGCTGGCTACAGGGTTTGGATGGGCAGCCGCGACATTGAACGCGGCGAAGCGGCGGCAGCCGAGCTCAGGCAGAAGGGCCATGACGTGCGCGTGCTGGAGATCGACGTCGCCAGCGACGCCAGCGTCGAGGCGGCCGCCACGCGCGTTTTGCAGGAGGACGGACGTCTCGATGTGCTGGTCAACAATGCCGGCGTCCTCGGCTCAATGCTCGCTCCCAGCGAAGAGCCCATAACCATCATCAAGGATGTCTACGAGGTCAATGTGTTCGGCCCGATCCGCACCACTCAGGCCTTCCTGCCGCTGCTCAAGGCAGCCCCGCGCGCCAATGTGGTGATGGTTTCCAGCGGGCTGGGGTCACTCGGCGGCTTGACCGATCCGGCCAATGAATTTTATGCGATCAATATCCTTGGCTACAACAGCTCCAAGACGGCGCTCAACGCCGCCACCGTTGCCTTCTCGAAGGAGCTTGCCGCGGCCGGCATCAAGGTGAATTCGGCCGACCCCGGCTATACCGCGACGGACTTCAACGGACACAGTGGCTACCGTACCGTGGAGCAGGCGGCTGAGATCATCGTTCGCCTGGCGACCCTGGACGAGAACGGTCCGACCGGCGGCTATTTCTACGATGAGGGTCCGTTGCCCTGGTGAGACCCGGCAGGCCACCGCCTCGGTTCACACCAGGACCGCGGCCAGCAGTTTTGCCTGCGGCGTCAGCCCGTCGAAGCTGCGGGCGCAGAGGTTGAGCTGGCGCGTTGCCCAGTCGTCGGTCAGTCGTAGGCTGCGCAATGTCCGCGCGGAGCGGCGCGCGGCACTTTCCGGCACGATGGCGATGCCGGCACCTTGCGCGACCAGCCGGCAGACATTGTCGAGGCCGGGCACGCGGATGCGGATGTGCAGATGGCCGCCGAGCCGGGCGGCCTGGCGGGTGATGTGTTCCTGCAGCGCGTGGCCGAGGCTGAGGCCGACAAAGGATTCGCTCAAGATGTCGGCGAGGCTGACGGCATGGCCGTCGAGGCCAGGCCTGTTCCGCGCGGTGATCACCACCAGCCGATCGACGAAGAACGGTTTCTGTTCGAGATGCGAAAGACCGGCCCAGGTGGCGGCAATGCCGAGATCGGCCGCACCGCTGGCCACCGCCTCGGCGATCTCGTGGCTGGGGCGTTCGTCCAGATCGATGTCGATGCCGGGATGCGCCACCAGAAAGGCGGGCAGGATGTCGCGCAGCAGCTCGGCCGTGGCGGCGGTGTTGGCCATCAGTCGTACACGCGCCCGCAGGCCGCCGGCATAGGCGCCGAGGTCGCCGGCCATCGCCTCGATCTGGTTCTGCACGGCGCGTGCATGGTGCAGCAGCGCCTGGCCGGCGGCCGTCGGCACCACGCCACGGCGGAGGCGTTCCAGCAGCGGCGCGCCGAGCCGCTCCTCCATGCCCTTGATGCGGGCGCTTGCCGAGGCCAGAGCCAACCCGGCAAGCTCGGCGCCATGGGTGATGCTGCCGCGCTCGGCGACCAGCAGGAACAGCCGGAGATCGGTGAGATCGAAGCGCATTTTTTGCTCCTGCACAGCCGTGCCGCGCCAGCGTCAGCCTTCGCCCAGGACGAAGGCTGACGGCGCAACTTCCACATTGTGCGCGGGCCACATGTCAGTCAAATCTTTTGCGATGGAGATTTTCGATGAGCGAAAAAGCGACAGGCCGGCCCGGCCTTCTTGAAACCTTGGCCATCGTGCTGGCGGTTGCCGTGGCTTCGCTTGCCATGGCGCAGGCGCAGCCCGGGTTGCGGGGATGTACGACAAGGGCGGCTTCAATCAGTCCCGATGCCGCGCCAGCGAAATCCAGGGATGCCGACGCGACGGACATGCTGCTGCATGACTGATCCCACGGTGAAGGTGCGGCCATGCTGAGTGCCGGCATCATCGCCTGGATCGGCGCCGTCTTCCTTGCTGCCGGTTTCGTCAAGGGCGTCGTCGGCATGGGGCTGCCGACGGTCGCGATGGGATTGCTGGCAGTGACGATGCCGCCGGCGCAGGCGGCCGCCCTGTTGCTGATCCCGTCGCTGGTCACCAATCTCTGCCAATTGTTCACCGGCCCCTCCTTCGCCGGCCTGTGCAAGCGGCTTTGGACGATGATGGCCGGCATCATGCTGGGCACCGTCACCGGCGCTGGGGTGCTCACCGGCGCACATGCGGGCGCGGCCTCGGCGGGGCTTGGCGCGGCGCTCGTGCTTTATGCCGTTCTCGGCCTGCTCAAGCTTGGCTTGACCACGCCGGCGCGCCACGAGGTCTTGATGTCCCCAATGGTCGGCTTGGCGACCGGACTGGTCACCGGCGCCACCGGTGTCTTCGTCATTCCGGCGGTGCCCTATCTGCAATCGCTACGGCTGGGCAGGGAAGACCTCATCCAGGCGCTCGGCCTGTCCTTCACCGTCTCGACGGCGGCCCTTGCCATCGGCCTGTTCCGAACTGGTGCTTTGGCGTCGCCGGCGGCGCAGCTTTCGGGGTCGATCCTGGCGCTGGTGCCGGCGCTGGCCGGCATGTTCATCGGCCAGGCGCTGCGCCAGACGATGAGCGTCGAGACGTTTCGCAAGGTGTTCTTCGTGGGGTTGCTGGCGCTGGGGGCGTATCTGGTGTTGGAGGCGCTGTGGTGAGTTTCCTCACTCGGCAATCGACCGGAAACCCTCGCCGGGTTGCCGCCGACAAGCGTGTTCGCGGGAACGTCCCTGGTCACCACCGAGCCCGCCGCGACGACTGCGTTTTCGCCTACTGTCACGCCGCCGATGACCGTCGCGCCGGCGGCGATCCAGACGTTGCGTTCGATGACGATCGGCTTTGCGGTGGTGAAGGCGCGCCGCCGTGACGGCTCGAGCGGATGGCCTGAGGTGATGAGGCTGACATTCGGCCCGATCAGCACATCATCGGCAATGTCGAGCCCACCAAGATCATAAAACGTGCAGCTCTGATTGATGAAGACATTGCGGCCGACGCGGATCTCGGCGCCGCCGGTCGTGTAGAAGGGCGGGATCAGCAGGAAGCTGTCATCCACTGTCCTGCCGATGAGTTCGCTGAACAGGGCGCGGACCTCGTCCGCGTCGTTGATCGTCAAACGGTTGAGACGGGCGGTAATCGCCATCGCCTGTTTGACGTCCGCCAGCATGGCCGCCGATTCCGGCGTTCTGCTAGGGATTATCCGGGTGCGATCCTCATGCGCCATTCGTTGTTTTCCTCCGGGCGCGGTCGAACGAATGTCAGACACATGCCGGATTCAGCCTCTGAGGGCCAGGGCTTAGCGAATCGCCAGCACCGCCGCAGTTCAGAACGCAGCTATCGCCTTGGCGATCACGGCGAAAGGCAGGACCAGGGACAATGGCGCGTCATCGAGACGGACCGCACCGTAACCCTCATACCAGCGTGCCGCCTGATCCCCTTTGGCATCGATAAGCAAGGCAACGCCGCCGACTTCCGCCGCGACTGCCATACAGCGCTTGCCGGCGGCGAGCAGCAAGCCGCCGCCGAGGCAGCGGCTTTGTATCGTAAGATCCACTGCGAGCCGACCCAGACGGTAGACCGGCACGTCATAGCGGCCAAGGCCGCGTCTGGCGATTGCCGGTGTCCGGGCAAAGTCGATCGAAGCCGGGCTGAGGGAATAGAACCCGAGGATGTGCGAAGGATCTTGCGCCGTCACGGCAACGAAAGTTTTCGCGCCACCGCTCTCATGGTTTTGACGGGCGAAGCGCTGCAAATAGGTGTTGAGGTCCGCGTCGCCGCAGTCGAAGGCGGCACGGTCATGCTGTTTACCGATCGGGACTTCTTGCCACGTGATGGAGTTCACGCGAGGGTCTGACCAGCCTTGGCGGCGCGGATAAGGCGGTCGGTCGGAGAGGGCGGGTTTTCAAGCAGGTCGAGGATGCGCAGGCTGTCCCGTTCCGACAGGGCAAGATGTTCTGCGCGCTCGATCGCAGCCTGGGCGTCACGCAGTGCGGAGCGCGTAACGAACTCGGTCAGGCCGACATTCGACAAGGCCGCCGCACGAGCGATCACGGCCTTCGCTTCGGGCGAAATCCGGAAATCAATTCGACCATTGTCGCTGACGTTGCGGGGCATAGGAGTCTCCTTTGCTCACGATAATACAGTACGGATTGAATCCGTACAATATAAATCCTGCCGCATTAACCTCAAGGGCATGAAGAGCGCGCCGGTCACCGTGTTACCGAACCACCAGCACCGGGATTTCGGTGTAGGACAGCACTTCTGCCGTCTGGCTGCCCAGAAGCAGTTTGCCCAGGCCGCGGCGGCCATGCGAGGCCATCACGATCAGGTCGCAGCCTTGCGCCTGCGATAGTTCCAGGATGGCTTCGGCGGGCCGTTTGTCCTCGACATGGATCACCTCGGCGGACACGCCGGCCGCGTCGGCAGAAGCCTTGCACTTGGCCAGAACCTCCTTGCCATATTTGCGCGATTCTTCCTGGTAGACGGCCAGTTCATCGCCCGCCGCATAGCCGGCCATGGCGCCGCCCCAGGCGAAGATGGGGTACGGTTCCGAGACGGTGACGAAGGTGACGGTGGCGCCGATGCCTTTTGCCAATGTGAGGCCATGGGCAACGCCCTTGTCGGCCAGTTCCGATCCGTCGGTGGCGATGAGCAGATGTTTGTACATGATGATCTGACCTGTTGTGCAAGGGCCGGTGCCCTTGGAGTGGCGGGAGCCTTGGAGCGGCTTATCCTGATATAAGTTCGCTATCGGCTTCGTCACAGGGCCACCTTGATGCGGATCAAGGCCAGACGAGGGGTTGGGCACTCAAATCAACGCCAGGCCCGTCGCCGCCTGCCATCAGCGATGCGATCACCCGTCCGCAAACATTGCCGATCACAAACAATTGGCCGCCGAGCATGCCCGGCGGCCAATTGTGAAACGGTATGATCCCAGGCAATTCCAGGAAAAGTGTGAAACGGTTTTCCCTTGGGAATTGCGTCAAAACAAAGAGTTAGAACGGTGTCGCCGGCAGTTCCTGGGTGCCTTCGAGTTTCACGGCCTGGAGTTCGTTCGCGTTGTAGCCAAGAGCCCGCAGGATGGTGGGAGCTACCTGTGTCGTCTGCACCAGGGTTGGCACCGACCTCGGCTTGAGCGAAGGACT
The DNA here is from genome assembly GCF_056403815.1 of Mesorhizobium sp. P2_E9. Lineage (NCBI taxonomy): Bacteria > Pseudomonadati > Pseudomonadota > Alphaproteobacteria > Hyphomicrobiales > Phyllobacteriaceae > Mesorhizobium > Mesorhizobium sp. P2_E9. The sequence continues at coordinate 72,943 of NZ_JBFUET010000018.1, read as the reverse complement.
GCTGATGAGAAGCGCGACATTGCGATCGTTCGCATTGGCGCCACCGTGCTCGGCAATCTTCGAACCAGATGTGTAGACCACACCCGGATTGACCGTGGCTATGAAGTCCGGCGTACGGCTGTCGGTGGCCGGATCCTGATAGGCGAGAGCAAGGGCATTCGGCGGCTGGATCTGGGCGATGCCTTCAGCCTTGCTCGATTTCTCGAGATAATCCTGCGCCGCCGCGAGGTTCTTGACCCTGTCTTGCGGCTTGAGCCAGATCAGCGCGGCGTCGTCGGCGATGTGGAAGGCATAGCCCGGTGTCTTGGTGTACGGATCATCGTCCAGTGGCTGGAACGTCGCGGGGTCGATGGGCGACTGGCCATGCTTCGAGGCAAGGATGATCAGCGTCGAATCGGCGAGATGATTGTCCTTGAGTGCGGCCATCAGCTTGCCGAGGGCGCCGTCGACATAGGCGAGTTGCCCGGCAAGACCATTGCTCGGCGCGCCGCTGGCATCCAGATAGCCCCCGACCAGACCGGCTTCGTCGCCAGGGCCGGCCTTGGGAAGCTTCTGCCCAACGCTCACCGCCTGGAAATTCATGCCGAAAAGCGTGGGAACCGCTGCATGATGCGCGCCGGTACTGTCGAGGCCCTTGATTTCGTTGATCACCGCCTGGACCCGCGCTTCATCAAAGTCGCGCTCGGCCTTGAAGCTGCCGGTCGTCTTGATCTTCGTGCCCGGAATCAAGCTGTCCTGTTCAAGGGCGTAGAGGTCGTCGACGCCTTTGCCTGAAGGTCCATTCAGCCATTCGTAGGCCGGGTGCTTGTCGGACCAGGCCGTGCGGCCGCCATGCGCTTTCACGATTTCGAAGACGTTGTTGACCCGCACGAAATCATGCGGATAGACCACCGAGCATTTGTCGTTGATCTGCGTCATCGGCAGCTTTGCCGGGTCGATCTGGCTGCGGTAATCGCCTGGCTTGCCGCCACCATCAAGGCGCGTCGAATCGACGTCGATGTTCTCGGCGAAGGCGACCTCGGCGCCCGGCTCGCCCTTGCAATCCGAAGCCGGCGCGAAATAGGTGCGGTCGTAGCTGTCGTCGTAGAACACGCCCGTCGATTTGGGCGTGCCGCCGGTTACTTGTGCCACAAGGCCAGGGAACGAGTCGGACGGGGCGCTGGTCAGCGCGTTGGGATAGAAAATCCCCGTATGGGCGAGCGCGGCGAACGAGCTTGCCGGATTTGTAGCGACATAGTTTGCCAGATCGAGGGCATGAAGCCCGTCGACGCTGATGAGCAGCACGTGCTTGTAGGGTGCGGCGACAGCGCTGGAAGCAGACAGCGCGCCAGCCAACGCCGCCGTCAGCGTACCCGCCGCCAGCGCCAGAGATAGTGTTTTCATTGAAGTGTCCCTCGTCTCGCAACCTCGCGATGGATCAAGGTAGGCGAGCGGACATGACAGGTTCATGAAAACGCGGTGGCAGGGACCTTACGGATTGGTAAGCCAGCGATGATGGCGCTGAAGTGCTGCGATGGCAGCCGGGGTCTTTCGCTGTGTTGTGCCGACCGCTACAGCTTGGCCTGACATCATCGAAAGGCATCCCATGAGCAACGCATATCCGCAAATCCATCTGGTCCGGCATGGCGAGACGGCGTGGAGCCTTTCGGGGCAGCATACCGGCCGCACCGACATGCCGCTGACGCCGGCAGGCGAAGCGGCCGCGCGGGGCGTGGCGGATCGGCTCAAGGGCCTGTCGTTTTCGGCGGTGTGGTCGAGCCCCTCGCAGCGCGCCTACAACACCAGCGTGCTGGCCGGCTTTGGCGCGACAAGCGTCAGAAACGACGATCTGCAGGAGTGGGACTACGGCGCCTATGAGGGGCGCACCACCAAGGAAATCCTGGCCGAGCGGCCGGGCTGGAACGTGTTTCGCGACGGCTGCCCGCAAGGCGAGACGGCGGCCGATGTCGGCGCCCGCGCCGACAGGATCATCAGACAGCTTCGCGACGCTGGCGGCTCGATCCTGATCTTTTCCAGCGCGCATTTCCTGCGCGTGCTGACCGCCCGCTGGCTCGGCCTGCCGCCCGAGGGCGGCGCGCTGTTCGTGCTCGATACGGCCAGCATCAGCGTGCTCGGCTATGAGCATGACCTGACCGAACCGGTCGTGCGCAAGTGGAACCAGAAGTAGCGGCAGGCAACGGCACTCGGCGCGGAAGCCCCCTCTCTTTCGTCATCCTCGGGTCTGCGCTGCGTCGCTGCGCTCCTTGCTCCGCCCGTGGATGACGAATGCGAGGGAGGCTTCGGCTGAGTCCGGACGTCTGGCGCTGCACGAATTTGAAACCGTGCGCCTTGTCTCTATTTATCGAACTTCCGGATCGCTTCAGCGCTCACCGGCGTGAAGAAATTCACCAGATTGCCGTCGGGGTCGCGAAACAAAAGCGAGCGGTTGCCCCAGGGCATGGTGGTCGGCTGCTGCACGGTCACGTTCCTGATCGTGTCCGACAGCCTGGCGAATTCGGCATCGACATCACCGACGCGGAATTCGAGGATGGCGGTGTGGTTGTCGGCGGGGCGGGCGATGTCGCCGCCGAACAGCATCAAGGTGCGCGTGCTGCCGATCGCCAGCGTGCAGGCAGGCGTCGCGAGTTCCGCGAAGTCTTCCGTGTAGACCGTCACCGGCATGCCGGTGATCTCGCCGTAGAAGCGCACGAGGCGCTGAACATCCGAGGTGATGATGCGGACAGAAACGAAATTCATCGCAGAGCTCCTTGATCGCTGAAGCCGCGACCCGGCTCCCAAGCGATCTATAGGCCAGGCCTCCTGCCAGCTTTCTGTCAGGAGAGAGGGCTAAGCTTTCGGTTCGGACCAACTCTCCTGCACCATTGGCGGCAGGCCGAACGCCGCGATCAGCCCTGCCGCGAGCGGGCCGACATAGACCGTCAGCGAGGCGATGTCGCCGGCGGCCGGCTCGATGACATGCAGCGACTGCGCGCGCCATTCCGGCTCCTGATGGCGCTGTGCGTAGATCGCAACCGCCGGCTGGCCGTTGGCCCGTGTCGCCACCGCGCGGTAGCCGGCGAAATTGCTCCACACGGTTTTGAAGAAATCGTGGATCGCGGGGCGTCCCTGGTACCAGTCCAGCCATGGCGGCATGTGGTAGGTGGCGTCCTCGCGCAGCAGAGCGATGAAGCCGTCGAGATTGGCGGCCTGCCAGGCCCTGATATAGCGCTCCAGGAGCACATTTTCCTCCGGGTTGGGCTGCGATCGCTGCAAGGGGCGTCCCTGCGGATAGCGCTCACCAAGCGTCGCGCGCGCCCGCTGCAGGGCGCTGTTGACCGAGGCGGTCGAGCCGCCCAGCAACTGCGCGGTCTCCAGCGCCGACCAGCCAAGCACGTCGCACAGCAAAAGGGCTGCGCGCTGCCGGGGCGGCAGCAACTGGATGGCGGCGACGAAGGCCAGCCGCACGGCTTCGCTTGTCTCGTAGCGTGCGTCCGGGCCGGGCTCGCCGTCGACAAGGTCCGGCAGCTCGGCGTCGGGATAGGGCTCCAGCCAGGCAAGCTCGGCGGCGGGTCCGGCGGCAGCACGCCCTTCGCTCGGCGGCCGCGCGTTCTCTCCGAGAATGCGATGCGCTGTGCCCCGCGCCTTGATGGCGTTGAGGCAGGCGTTGGTGGCGATGGTGTAGAGCCAGCCGCGCGGCGAGCCGCGGCCGTCGAATTGCGAGCGACCGCGCCAGGCCTTCAGCAACGTCTCCTGGACGAGATCGTCGGCCTCATGCAGCGAGCCCATCATCCGGTAGCAATGCAGCTTCAGCGCGCGGCGGTGGGTCGTCGTCAGGCGCTCGAAGGCAGGCCGATCGAGGATCGGCCTGCCTGTCGGGCTCAGCGGCTCAAACGGGCCGGGAGCGTCTGTCATGTCGAGCCTGCCAAGCGAAGTTTATCTCTCATCCTGCGCGCCTCATGCTGCCGCTGCAAGGCCGCTGCCGCTCACCGTGAAGGCGGTTCCCTGCGCCTTGCCGCCGGCAAGCGCGACCACGGCGCGTCCGACATCGGCGGGTGTCTGCACATCGCTCAAGCTGGCCAGGAAATCCGCCGGGCTGATGCCGAGATAGGCTGATATGCTCGAAATGCCGCGCTGGCCGACGCCGGTGCCGGTCATGATGCGCATCGGCGCCAGCGCCATGAAGCGCAGGCCAAGACCCAGCCGGTCGGCTTCCTTCTGGCTGTGGGCGGCCAGGAACATCTGCATGCGCTTGGCGCCGGAATAGCCGCCGGAGTTCGGCGGACCGCCGCTGAATGCCGCGCCGCTGGAGATCAGCACCACGCGGCTGCCAGGTTTCAGCCCGCCTCGCAGGGCGGCCTTGCAGAACAGGAACGATGCCTTGACGTCCGTCTCCCAATTCGCCGAGAAATCATCCCAGCTCTGGTCCTGGATGGAGGCCGACGGAGCGAAGGCGCCGGCGCAGATCACCAGCACATCCGGCCGCATGGCGGCAAACACCGCGTCGGGCGCGGTGTCCTGCGTGGCGTCGGCGGCAAGCGTCTTCACACCTGACGCTTCCCAGGCGAGTTCTTTCAAAGCTTCCGCGCCGCGGGCGACGGCAAGCACCGTCGCCCCCTCGCTGAATGCAGCTTCCACGATCGAGCGGCCGACACCCCGGCTGCCCCCGACCACGACGACATTTTGACCTTTCAACGATTGCATGGATCACCTCGCTTCTTCCGGCCCGGAGGATTCCGGCGCCTGTAGGTGAAGACAGCGCGGGTGAGCGGAAATCATCGGTGGAGATCAAAAAACTTTGTCGGGCGGTCTGTCGGGGCTGTGCCCGTTCGTCGGTCGTGTCTTAGTTTGAAATTTCGAACTTCGGTGCGATCAGTCGCCAGCGACTAGAGACCGAATGTATCGGGATCGTCGGCCATTCCAGCCGCATAGCTTGCAGCGAGTGGCTTCGAAGTCGTGAGGGCAGTTTTCGTAGCCGTAGATGTGGTGCGAGCATTCCGGGCAAAGAGAGGCCATTTTGGATGATGAGGCCACATAACTACTTTTGCACTCGTCGCAACGGTTCCACTCGCCGACACTTTTTTGATCTGCATCAGTCATCATTAACCTCGCGCGCTTGGGCGCCATCGCCTATCTCCAATGCTCTCCGCTAAGCATAAAGAAGTTCGGCGCGTTGTGCGACACTCGGTTGACGCCGATCAAGCCGACCCAATACCCCTTCGCCCCGCTTTGCCAAAGACCTGATCGAGGCGATAAACTAGACGGCCCATCGCCGACCTCTTGGGCGCACCCTGGGAGGAATGGACGATGACGGCGCTGTTCGTGCGACATACCGTGTCCGACTACAAGGCCTGGCGCAAAGTCTATGACGGGTTCGCCCCGGTCCAAAAGGCCGGCGGCGTGAAGGCTGAGACCGTCTATCAGGCGGCGGACAACCCCAACGACGTTACCGTGACGCATGATTTCGCCAGTGTCGCCGAAGCTCAGGCCTTCATCAAAAACCCAAAATTGAAAGAGGCGATGGGGAACGCCGGCGTCGTCGGCGCGCCAAGCATGTGGATCACCAATAAGGCCTGATCGACGGCTCTAATTCTGGCTGACCGTGCTGCAATGAATGGCCAGGGCCGCTTCCTGCCCGGCGGGCGGGACGTTTGGCTCAACTGGCCAGCGGCACTGGGGCGGATTTATTGTAAAAACCAAGATGCATCAGCGGCGTATCCGAACTCTATTCTGATAACCAAGAATTGATTGGACGTACTCCTTCCGTGATTGGCCGTTTGCTTGGTGTCGTCATAGCGTCGTCACTTGGAGAATTGACCGGGGAGAATTCACCGGGCAGAGGGGGGTGACATGATTTTCCGCACAACAAGTGTGATAACGGGGCTTGCGCTTCTGGTGTTTTCGGCCTGTCCGGCTGCTGCGGACACCCACCAGAAGACAGCGCTTTCCGGCCACGAGATCTATGTTTTCGGCGGTGCGAGCCTGAACGTGGACTGTTCCAGCGCAGGCAGGGATGACGTGAGAGTGATCTCCGGCCCAAGCCACGGAAATGTAAGACCCGTTCGGGGCAAGGTGCATGCGACTTATCCCAAATCGAACGAGCGTTCAAAATGCAATTCCCGCATGGTGAATGGCATCAGGGCACTTTACCGGTCGAAAGACGGTTTCAAGGGTTGGGACCAGGTGACATTTTCGGTTCACACCTATGAGGGCAATGCCTTCAAATATGTCACCAACATCAAGGTCGAGTAGCGGATCTCAGCCGGAATACGGTGGGCGGTAAAGCAATTGCCCGCCCGCATCTCGGCCGAAGGGAGACGTCATGCAGCCAGGGGATCGCTGAAAAATGGTGTATAGAACCGCAGGTTTCGTAGCGGCATTGATGGCTTTGGGATTGGCGGCCTGGCCCGCGGCCGCAGGGTCAACAAGCTATCGAAAGACAGCGCTATCCGGACAGGAGATTTATATCTTCAGGGATGTGAGCCTGAATGTGGACTGTTCGAGCGCGGGCGCGGACGATGTCAGGATCATCGCGGGCCCGAGCCATGGCAAGGTCAGGCTTGTGCACGCAAAGCTCTACACCGGTTTCGCCAAAGCGAATGAGCGCTCGAAATGCAATACGCACAAGGTCAATGGTATCAAGGGGCTTTACCGGTCGAATCCTGGATTCAAGGGACACGACGAGGTGACTTTTTCGACCCATACCTATACGGGAAATGCCTATAAGGCGGTCGTGAGCATTGACGTCGAATAGAGCTTTGCGGGCTAATCCTCACAGCTCAGCCGGCCAGCAACCCGGAGAGGATTTATTGTAGAGGTCAAAATTCATCGGCACATTATCAAAAGTCTATTCTGATAGAATCAGCAAGTATGGGAAAGCCAAGATGATCTGCCGCGCGACTGGTATCATAGCGATGCTTGCCCTCCTAGGGCTCGCTGTCTGTCCCGCGGCAGCGATGGCGCGTTGGTCAAGCCAAGAGAAGACAGCACCCTCTGGAAAAGAGGTTTCTGTCATCAAGGGCTCGAGTCTGAACCCAGACTGTTCAACTGAGGGTAGACAAGATGTAAGGGCAATCGCTGGGCCGAGTCACGGAACGATCAAGATCGTATTTGGAAAGATTTATCCTGTCTATTCTAAGGGGAGTGACCGCTATAAATGTGACTATCGAAAAGTTGACGGAGTAAGTGGTCTTTACAGGTCAAATCCTGGATTTAAAGGGCAGGATCAGATAACGTTTTCGATCCATACAATTACGGGAGAAGCTTACACGGTTGTCATAAATATTACCGTTAAATGACAACGTAGCGCTCACCCACTTACTAGCGCCAGCTCCTCCGCCGTCAAATACCGCGCCGTGCCCTTGGCGAGGTCGCCTAGAGGCAGCTCGCCGATGGCGATGCGGATGAGGCGCTTGACCTCGATGCCGTGCGCGGCGAGCAGGCGGCGGATGTGGCGGCTGCGGCCCTCGTCGAGCACGATCTCCAGCCAGGCGGTGCGGCCGCCGCTGCGCAAAAGCGCGATCGAATTGGCGGTCAGGGTCTCGCCGTCGACGGTGACGCCCGCCCGCAGCGTCTTGAGCATCGCTTCGTCCGGCACCGCGCCGATCTGGACGTGATAGGTCTTGGGCAGATGCGAGGCCGGGTCCATCAACCGGTTGGCGAAGCGTGTGTCGTTGGTCATTAGCAGCAGGCCCTCGCTCGCCTTGTCGAGGCGGCCGACCGGCGAGACGAAGGGCAAATCGAGCCCTTCCAGGCAGGCATAGACGGTGTCGCGCTGTTGCGGGTCGTCGCGGGTGGTGACCAGCCCGCGCGGCTTGTTGAGCATGACATAGACCTTGTACTCGGCAACGACTTGCTCGCCATCGACGACGATGCGGTCGCGGTTCAGGTCGACGCGCAATGCGGCATCGCGCACCACCTTGCCGCCGACGCGCACGCGACCTTCCGCGATCAGCACCTCAGCCTGCGTGCGCGAGCAAAGGCCGAGTTTTGACAGCGCGCGGTTCAGGCTGACGCCGGGCGACTTGGCCATGTGTGGCCTGGTGATCGCCGGCCTGTCGGCATCGTGTGTCCGCCGTGGTGTCATGGCCGTAGCTCTGGTGTCGGTTGGGCCGACTGATGGCACGGGCGGGGGCGAGTTCGCAAGCTCCGGCGGCGGGCGCACTGGCATAACCGGTTTGACAAGGATTCCGAAAAGAGCGGGTTGAACTTCTCAAGCTCTGTCTCATATTCGATCCATTGGGTTTGACAGGGGCGGCAAGATTGCGTGCGATGTACTGCAGATGAAATCGATTCCATCCACTCGGTAAACACACCGGTCCCGGATTTGGCGCCCGCCGACCGCGACCAGATGTTTGCCTTGTACGAGACCTACTACGAGGCCGTCGACCGCAAGGGTTTCGAGCGCGATCTCGCCGAAAAGGATGCTGTCGTGACTATCCGCCATAAGCGGAAGATCATCGGCTTCTCGACCTATCTCGTCCGGCCACAGACGATCGGCGGGGAAACAATCCACTATCTCTTCTCGGGCGACACGATTCTCCACTCCGCGCGCTGGGGCGACCCTGTGCTGCTGCGTGGTTTCTTCCACGCGGCGGGCACCGCCAAGGCAAGTGTCGGAGGCCGGCTGTTCTGGTTCTCGATCATCGGCGGGCATAGGACATTCCGTATCCTGCCCAATTTCTTTCACGAGTTCGTTCCCGCCATCGACGGCGCGAACCCGGCCGGCCTTCAGGCAATCCGCGACAAGATCGCGGCTGCCCGCTACGGCAGCTACTTCGATCCCTCGACCGGCCTGATCGATTTCGGGCCGTCGCAGGGCCATTTGCGGCGGGAATGGGCAGATGTCGAGGAAACAGCTGTCCGCAACCGGTTCGCCGCGTTCTTCCTGAGGGCCAACCCGTCCTATCTTCGGGGTGTCGAACTCGCCTGCCTGGCGGAGTTCGAGCTTGGCAATCTGAAGCGCTATGGAGCCGCGAGCTTTGCCGAGGGGCTGAACGATGGCGGCTGAGGCCTGGGCACGGATCGCCGACGCGACCGCGGCTTGCGACGCGAGTTTCCGGTCGCGGCTCGATGGTGTCGAGGCCACGCAGCGCGCTGTCTTGCAGCGGCTTGTCAACGCCAATGCCGCGACAGCGTTCGGAACTGAGCACGGCTTCGCCGGCGTCACTTCGGCGGAAACCTTTCGCGATCTGGTGCCGATCGGCGATTACGAACGGTTGTCGCCCTATATCGAGCGGGTGGTCAGCGGGGCTGAGAACGTGCTGACCGCCGAACCGGTCCGGTTCCTGGAACAGACCGGCGGCAGTTCCGGCGGCTCGAAATTTATTCCTTATACGGATACGGGCCTGCAGGCCTTCACCGATTGCCTCTATCCCTGGCTGGCGAACCTGATCCGGCGCCGCCCGGGCATCAGGCGTGGACGCAGCTATTTTGCGCTGAGCCCAGTGGGCCGCGGCGCGAACGAGCGCGTCGGCGCGCTCAGGTTGGGCAGTCCAGTGCCTTTCGCCTATTTCGGCGCCTTGCGCGACAGCCTGATCGAACTTTCCGCCGTGCCGATGGACCTGCGGTTGCTCGCCGATTTCGCCAACTGGCAGAGGCAGACCTGCCTGCATCTTTTGGCCGCTGAGGATCTCGCCCTGATCTGGGTCTGGAGCCCGACCTATCTGACCGAAATCCTGCGCGCGATGCAACGCGATGCCGAGAGCCTGTTGGCGGAACTGGCTGAGAAGCTGAGCGCCACGCAGCCGGCGGATGCGGTGCGCAGTCGCATTGCCGTGCTGGAACGCGCGCTTGGGAATTCGCAACTGTCGGAGATCTGGCCTCGCCTCGACACGATCAGCTGCTGGACCGACGCCTCGAGCAGCGGCTTTGCCGCCGCGTTGCAGGCGCAATTCCCGCACGTGTCCATCCAGTCCAAGGGGCTGATGTCCACCGAAGCCGCCGTTTCATTCCCCTACGGCGATGGCCCCGGCTGTATCCTGGCATCGCAAAGCGGGTTCTTCGAGTTTGTCGATGAAAGCGGTGCCTGCCTTTTCGCCTGGCAGTTGGAGGCCGGTCGGATCTACAGGCTGATCGTTACCACGGGCTCCGGCCTCTACCGCTACGACACGCAGGACATGATCGAGGTCACTGGATATACCGGGGATACGCCGCGCCTGCGCTTCCGTGGCCGTGCCGGCATGGTGTCCGATCTCTGTGGCGAGAAGCTCACGGAAGCTTTCGTCGCGCGCTGTCTGGCCGAGATCGGGCTCGATCATCGAACCTATGCGCTGCTGGTGGCGGTCGCGGCGCCACACCCGCACTACCGGCTTTTCGTCGAGGCTGGTCCAGGGCGCACCGTCGACGGGTTTGATGAAAGTCTCGACCACGCGCTCAAGGCCAATCCGCAATATGAATATGCCCGCCGCATCGGCCAGCTCGAGCCGTTGCGGGCCAAACACGTCGATGACCTCTATGGCAGGCTGAAGCGCCACCGCATGGCGGGCGGCACCAGTATTGCCGGGATGAAGGCGCCGATTCTGCTCGGGCGATCGGACGCGGCGCTTCTCGCAGCGCTCGAAGCGGATCAGGGGGAGATTTAGGACGATGCCGCATCTGCTTGGCATGGAATCGAAAATTCGGGATGCCGGGCAAGGTCGCGAAGACCGGAGGCGGACGGGTCAGGCCGTCAGGCGCAAGGTCAACGCGTCCAGGCCGCGGATGGAGGAATTGTCCATCCAACAAGCGCCAACCGGTTCGATGGTGTTCCAACGGGCGAGTGCGGCTTCCAGCACCGCGGTACCTTCCATTTCCGCTAGCGCCCTGCCGATGCACACATGCGCCCCCCGGCCGAAGGCCAAATTCTGCTTGCCGGTCCGGCCAAGGTCGAAACGCGACGCATCAGCAAACTGGGCCGGATCGCGGTTGGCGGCCCCGACCAGGAGCACCAACAGCTCGTCCTTCTCGATTTCCTGGCCGTCAAGCACGACGGGTTCGAGCGGCCAGCGGCAGATCTTCTGCACAGGGCTTTCCAGCCGCAGCGTTTCGGCAACGGCATTGGCGGCAAGCCGGCGGTCTCTGCGCAAGGCGGACCACTGGAGAGGCTGGTGAGCAAGATGGAACAGCATGTTGCCGATAAGGTGCACCGTGGTCTCGTGGCCGGCAAAGGCCAGGAAGGCGATGTTGCGACCGGCGGCCGTCAGCCCCAGCGCCTCGACAAGAGTGGCAAGCCCAGTCAGCAGCGACGGTACCTGCCCGGCGGCAAGCAGACGACGCAGATGCTCGACGAAATAGTCGGACATTTCATCGGCCGGATTGCCATGGCCGCCAAACGCTTCGTCGAAGCCGGTATCGAGAATGGTACGGATCGAGCCCGACCATGCCCGGATCAATGGCATATCCTCGTCCGGCACGCCAAGCAGGCGGCAGATGACCCGTTCGGGTACGGCGCGCGTGAAGGCGGCCACGACATCGATCGTGCCGGACTGGCCGGCATCGCCGATAAGGTCCTCGACCGCTTCGTCCACGACGGGACGCAATGCTGCCATGCCCTTACCGACAAAGGGTTGCTGCAGGGCCTGGCGCAAGGCGGCGTGGGCGCTGCCCTCCTGATAGATCAGCCAGTCACGGATCGCGGAAGACGGCTCGGCCGTTCCGCCGCCCGGCGGCACATGCGACAGCTTGCGATTGGCGAGACTGCTCGAAACGAGATCGTAGCCGGTGAGGTAGACATCGCCCCACGGCGCTCGCCAGACAGGAGCGCGCCGTCGCATTTCATCATGGATCGCGTAGGTGTCCGCGGCACCTTCGAAGGCGCCGGCACGAATGCCTTGCCATGGGTGCCGCGTGGCTTCGAATGCAGGACTGGAAGAAGGCTCGCTATGCATCGACTTTCGAAAAACCCTACCTTGTCACCGCGTACAGGTGTGCGCCACGCACGCCTGAATATTGACGCCCGGCCATGACCAGCGATCAGGGACCAATCTATTATTTCTGCACGCGCCAACACGCTTACACGATGGGCGTGCTGCTTGGCTATTTCCGCCACGGGCTTGGCGATCTGGTCCGGATCATTCCCTATGAGTTGGCGGGAAGGCTCGGCCCAGTGGCTCCCGGCACCTTCATCTTCACCGATTTCGAACGGCTGGCGCCGGCGCAGTTGGAGGCCGCGATTGCATTGCATGCGCGCATCGCCTTGTTCAATCCAGGTCTGTTGCGCCTCAACGACCCGGCAATCGTACCGCGGCGCTTCGACTTGCTGAGGCGGCTCAAGGGCGCCGGCCTGAATCATTTCGATGTGTATCGTCTGGGGGAGCGCAAGTCTGTTCGCCGGTTTCCGGTTTTCGTGCGCTGGGAGAGCCAGCACGAGCCGCCGCTGACCTGGCTGATCGACTGCGCCGAAGCGCTGGAGGCGGCGATTGCCAGCCTGCCGGGCCATGTTCGCCAGGACCCTGACCTGATGATTGTGGAATATGGCGCGGCCCCTTCGGCCGACGGCAGGTTTCGCAAATACTCGGCCTACAAGGTCGGGTCGACGATTTATCCGCAGCACTGCTTCATCAATGAGAACTGGTACATCAAGTTTCCCAGCACCCGTTTCACCGAAGCCGACAGAGCCGAAAGCCGCGCCTATGTCGCCGACAATCCGCATGCCACGCAGATCGAGCGTGTCTTTGCGCTGGCAGGCATCGATTACGGCCGCATCGACTACGGCATCGTCGATGGCCGGGTGCAGACCTTCGAGATCAACAACAATCCAACGGTTCTGGCGCGGCCGCCTGGCTGGGATCCGGGTGTGGATTACAGCCGCTACGCCGAGATGCATGAGCGCGCCTTGCGCGGCATCATGCGGCGGCCGTCCGGCCCCGACCTCTTGCTCGGCGACGGCTCGATGAGCGTCGATGCCATCCACGCCGATGCCATGCACGCGGTGCGGCAGCGCATCGCGGGATTTTCCCGGCGGCGGCGCCTGTCGCTGCGGCCGCTGAAGAAGCGGCTGGCGCGGCTGTTCGGCAGAGGGTGAAGGACGCCGATAATTGGCCGGCCGGGAGCTTCGATAGGACGCGGTTAAGGCCGACACCGAGTGGCTTGGGTGTGGGTCGGTCGTGCTGGCATTCTGTCTGGGGTCGGTTCATGACATGACGGTGCGCAGCGGTGCCGGCACACGCTCGACCGGCCTGGCCGTTGCTGCCGGGCGTCGCCGTCGCAACCTGGTATCTTGGCGGGCTGGCGCTCGATTTTGCCGAATCGGGCGGCTTCAGCAGTCCGGTGGCGGAAACGCATGAGGGACTGGGCGGCGCCACCGTGCTGGCGTTCTTCATCTGGGGCGCCGTCAGGCTGGTCCTCTGGCTGCGCAATCGCGGCATCGGCTCGATGGCCGTTGCCGTCCCGGTGATCGAAATCGCCGGCTCCGTGTTGGTCACGGTCACCGCCTATTATGGCGGCATCTTGGTCTACGATCTCGGCGTCAATGTCGCCAAGGTCGCGGTCGGCGGGTAATGGTCACAAGCGGCCGGGCCGTTGGCCGGCCGCTTACACCGCAGTGCCGACCAGAGCGCCGATGCCGGCGGTGAGCGCCATGGCGAAGGCACCCCAGAAGGTGACGCGCAGCGTCGCGCGAAGGATGTTGGCGCCGCCCGCCCTGGCGCCGATCGCGCCCAGAAAGCCAAGGAAAAGCAGGGACGCCACCGAGACCGCCAGCACCAGCATGGAGGCAGGCGACACCAGCACCATGAGCAGTGGCATGGCCGCGCCCACGCTGAAGGTCGCCGCCGAGGTCAGCGCCGCCTGGATCGGTCGCGCCGTGGTCATTTCCGAAATGCCGAGTTCGTCATGGGCATGCGCGGCCAAAGCATCCTTGGCCATCAGCTGATCGGCGACCTGGCGCGCCAGGCCCGTATCCAACCCGCGCTTGACGTAGATCTGCGCCAGTTCCTCGCGCTCGAATTCGGGCTGCGTCCTGAGTTCCTCGCGCTCGCGGGCGAGGTCGGCATTCTCGGTGTCCGATTGGGAGCTGACCGAGACATACTCGCCGGCCGCCATCGACATGGCGCCGGCGACCAGCCCGGCTATGCCGGCGACCAGAACCTGCGAAGTCGGCGCCGCGGCCGACGCCACGCCGACGATCAGGCTCGCGGTCGAGACGATCCCGTCATTGGCCCCCAGCACGGCGGCGCGCAGCCAGCCGATGCGCGACACCAGGTGGTTTTCGATATGCAGGCGGCTCATGCTTTTCTCCGGATCGTGCCTTCGAGTTTCGTGGCGGCGGCGACTGTATTGGAAATCGTGCCATACTTGCGGACGTTCTTGTGCAGCAGCTCCAGCCGCTGGTCGGTTTCATCGGTGTCGACGACAAGATCGTAGTCGATCGAGGCAATGCCCGGCGGGGTGTCGCGCCGAACGGCATGCAACGCGACCTTGACGCCGCGCAGCTTGAAACCGAGCATCGGCGTGACGCGCTCGATGCCCTTGATCATGCAGGCGGCGATCGCCGCCAGAAGCAGTTCGGCTGGATTGAAGGCATCGGCCCGGCCATCGAGACAGGTGTCGAGAACAAGCGCGGCGTTTTTGGTCGTGGCCACGCTGCCTCGTGCATCGGTCCGTCTGGCTTCAACGCTGTATTCGAACATGGTGCCACCTGCTTCGCCGCCCGCCTGGCAGGCGCCGTTCTGGCGTTTCTAGCCGCTTTTCAGGAAGCTGAAGTTGATCCAGGTCAGAATCAGGTCGCGCTGTTCCCGTTCACGCACAGCACCCTGCTGGTTGCGGTACGGGCGCCACCATAACAGCGATGGCGCGTCAACCGGCCTGCTGAGCCATCACGATGAAGTTGCCGCAGGTATCGTCGAAGAAGGCGGCGCTGACCGGACCCATGCGCTGGGGCGGTCCGAGAAATTTCACGCCGCGTCCGGCGAGGCGGTCGTAGTCGGCCTGGACGTCGTGATCAAGGCCGCCGGGAAGTGGGCGTCATGGAGCGCCTTCTGCGCGGCACGCGCTGGCGCATCGTGGTTGGGCTCGAGCACCAGTTCAGCGCCGTCGGCTTGATCCGGAGACACCACCGTCAGCCAGCGGGGCCGGCCGCCGTCGTAATCATGCTTTTTCACGAAACCGAGGACCGAGGTGTAGAAGGCCAGCGCCTTGTCCTGGTCATCGACCTTGATGAGGATATGGCGAAGTTGCATGGGAGAATTTCCTTGTGGCTGCATGAGGTTATCGCCCGCGCCTAATCCCGCGCATTGAAGAACTGCGTCAGCACAGGCGCGTGCGCGGCTGCCTTCAGCATGTGGTTCTGGCCGGCTAACGTTCGGTAGCGAGCATTGGGCAGAGCCTGCGCCAACGCCTTGTTGCCATGGCGCATCCATGGCGGGCTCTTGCCGCCATCGGTCACCAGCGTCGGCAAGCTGAGCGCGGTCCAGCGGGCGGGGTCCAGCGGCTTGCCGAGCTGATCGCCGGCGACGATGGCGCCGTCATAAGGCAGCGTATGCGCCACCGCCTTGAGCTTGCGCCAGATCGGCGTCAGCTTCATGACCGCGATCAGCAGGCCGGGCATGCCGACCGATTTGAGGAAGGCGCTCACGGCGTCGCCACGCCGGCCGTCCACTATGGCTTGCCGGATCGTTGCCCAGTCGCCTTGCGTGGTCGCGCGGCTGTCGTCGACGATCAGTGGCGCCTCGTAGAGTGCGAGTTTCCGGATGCCGGGCAGGCGGGCTGCCGCCATCAGCGCCAGCATGGCGCCTGATGACATGCCCCAGACATAGGCTTCACCGCCGGCCGCCCGCAGCACGGCCGCGATGTCGTCGACCTCGTGCTCGACCGCGTAAGGCAAGGTGTCGCCGCTGTCGCCGCGGCCACGGCGGTCATAGCGAAATACGGTGAAATCGCCTTGCAGCGCCTTGGCGAGCTGAAGGCTCGGACCCATGGTGCGGGAGCAGAGCGCGCCGTCGACGAGGATGAGCGGATGGCCCTTGCCCCGGCGCTCGCAGGCGATCGGCGTTCCATCCCGCGACAACACGGCCCCCGACAAATCGGCTTGCGTGGTCGGCTTCGCGCTTTCAGCCAGCATGGTCGGCTCCCCTGTTGATCAGCTGTTGCAGCCGGTCGAAGCTCTGGATCCAGCCGCCGCGCATGCCGAGCGCAAGCAGGCGTTCGCGGTCGGCGGTGCTGGCCAAGGTGACTTCAAAATGGACATGGGTGCGGGCGCCGTCAGGGGTGAAGGTGATCGTATGGCGGCTCTGGCCGGGCGGCTTGCCGGCCCATTCTCGGATTTCAGGGTCCGGTTCGTCGCGGTAGCTCAGCCTGAGGTTTTCGACGATCTCGAGATAGCTGCCCTGGTTGCGGTAAAGCGCGCCACTGGCGGTCAGCATGTCGATGCGCCAGCGGCCGCCGACGCGCACATCGAGCACGCAATGGGGAATGGTGCAGTCCTTGATGCCCCACCATTGCGCCACCAGAAGCGGATCGGTCCACAGCTTGAAGACGCGCTCGACCGGAGCGTTGAAAATCCGCTCGATGGCAAAGCTGCGATCGGCGGTTGCGGGCGCGCTCATTTCGGCCTGTCCGCGCCGCGCCGCAAGAGGTCTTCCATGCGATCGAAACGGTCTTCCCAGAGTTTTCGGTAGTCATCCAGCCAGCGGTCGATGTCGCGCAGAGGCTTGAGTTCGATGCGGCTGAGGTGCTTTTGCGCCGCCCGGCTGCGGGTAACGAGGCCAGCCTGTTCCAGCACGCCGACATGCTTGGAGACAGCACGCACAGTGAGCGCGAAAGGCTGCGCCAGTTCGGCAACGGAAGCTTCGCCGTCAAGCAGCCGGGCGAGGATCGCCCGGCGTGTGGGGTCGGCGAGAGCGGCGAATGTGTCGTCGAGGGAGATCTGAGGAGCCATTGTGGAACCATTTAGTTCTGGAACTAAATGGTTCTATAACGGGATTGGCTGAATAGGTCAACCGGCTTTGGAGCGTGAGGCGGTGAGAAGGCGAGGGCGCCTGCCGGGGCGGATTCGCCCGGCAGGCGGTGTTCAATGTCTCAGGCGGCTGCCTTCTCGCCGGCAATCCCGTTCAGCACATCGATCGCCTCGCGCGGCAGGTCGAGTTCGGCCGCCGCCAGGTTCTCACGGAGATGACCGACCGAGGAGGTGCCGGGGATGAGCAGGATGTTGGGCGCGCGGCGCAGCAGCCAGGCGAGCGCCACCTGCATCGGCGTCGCGCCAAGTTTCCTGGCGACGCTGGCCAGCGTGTCCGACTGCAGCGGCGTGAAGCCGCCAAGCGGGAAGAACGGCACATAGGCGGTGCCGGCAGCACCCAGCGTGTCGATGAGCGCATCGTCGTTGCGGTGGGCGATGTTGTAGAGGTTCTGCACGCACACGATGGGGACGATGCGGCGCGCCTCCTCGACCTGGGTGAGCGTGACGTTGCTCAGCCCGATATGCTTGACCAGGCCCTGCTGCCGAAGCTCGGCCAGAACCGAGACTTCTTTCGCGATCGAGCCTTCGGACGGTCCATGCAGGCCGTCGGTGCGGCGGAAGTTCACCACGTCGAGCGCATCGAGGCCGAGATTGCGCAAATTGTCGTGCACGGCCTGCTTGAGCTCGTCGGGCGCCATGGCCGGAAGCCATCCGCCCTTGTCGTCGCGCCGGGCACCGATCTTGGTGACGATGGTGAGATCGGCGGGGTAGGGGTGCAGCGCCTCGCGGATGATCAGGTTGGTAACGTGCGGGCCATAGAAATCGCTGGTGTCGATGTGGTCGACGCCGCTGGCGATCGCCTCGCGCAGCACCGCAAGGGCTGCGTCGCGGTCCTTCGGCGGCCCGAATACGCCGGGTCCGGCCAGTTGCATGGCGCCGTAGCCGAGGCGCTTCACGGTGCGGTCACCGAGTTTGAAAGTTCCGGCTTTGCTGATGTCGGTCATGGTCTCATCTCCTTTGGATCAGCCCAATGTAGACAAAGCGCGCCTGCACGATAATATGGTGCAATCGGCACAACCTGTGCGGAAAGGCGAACAATGGCAACGGATCTCGGCGACCTCCAGGCATTCATGGCGGTGGCCCGCGCCGGCGGCTTTCGCGAAGCGGCCAGGACGGGCAGCGTCAGCGCTTCCAGCCTCTCGGAGACGGTGCGGCGGCTCGAGACCGGCCTCGGCGTGCGGCTCTTCAACCGCACGACGCGCAGTGTGGCGCCCACCGAGGCCGGCGCGCGGCTGCTGGAGCGGCTCGGCCCGGCGCTCGGCGAGGTCGAGGCGGCGCTCGACGTGGTCAACGGCTTTCGCGGCCGCCCGGCCGGTACGCTGCGGCTCAACGTGCCGGTCGTCGCGGCCAAGCTGGTGCTGCCGCGCTTGTTGCCGCCCTTCCTCGCCGCCTATCCAGATATCCGCATGGAAGTGACAGCGGAGGACAGTTTCGTCGACATATTGGCGAGCGGCTGCGACGCCGGCATCCGCTATGACGAGCGGCTGGAGCAGGACATGATCGCGGTGCCGATCGGCCCGCGCCGGCAGCGCTTCGCAACAGCGGCGTCACCGGCCTATCTCGACCGGCATGGCCGGCCCGACCATCCGCGCGACCTCTTGCATCACGCGTGCCTGCGCGGCCGCTTCGCCAGCGGCCTGACGCCGGCCTGGGAGTTCGAACGCGACGGCGAGGTGGTGAGCGTCGAGCCGACCGGCCCGCTTTTGGTCAGCACCGGCACGGCAATGGCGCTGGCGCTCGAGGTGTCGATCGCCGGCGGCGGCATCGTCTCGCTGTTCGAGGACTGGCTGCGCCCCTATTTCGACGATGGCCGGCTGGAGCCGGTGCTGGAGCCCTGGTGGCAGGAATTTTCCGGCCCGTTCCTCTACTATCCCGGCCGCCGCCTGACGCCGGCGCCGCTGCGTGCCTTTATCGATTTTGTCGGTGGGATGCGCTGGGGGTGAAGGGTGGGTGAACGGTAGCGGAGCGCCTCGAGAACGAGAGCGAAGGCCGGTGAAGGCTGGCGTCGGCTGGGATAGTAAAGATGATAGCCTGGGCGTGGTATGCACCAGTCGTCCAGTACGCGCAGCAGCCGACCGGTGCTGATGTCCGCCTCGACGACGTCCAATGGCAGGTAGGCAAGTCCCAATCCGTCGAGTGCTGCTTGCCGCATCAAGCTTATGGAATTGAATACGGCACGACCTTGGACACGGGCATTCAGCTCGCGGCCATTGTTGCGAAACTCCCAGACATAGAAACCGCCATGCGTCGGCAGGCGGAGATTGATGCACTGGTGCTCGGTGAGTTCCTGCGGTGTGTCCGGGAACGTCCGGCCTTCGAAGTAAGCCGGCGCCCCGACCACCGCCTGTTGGAAATCAGGACCGATGCGCATCGCGATCATGTCCTTGTCTACCTGCTCACCAAGTCGCACGCCGGCGTCGTAGCGCTGCGCCACGATGTCGATCAGACCATAGTCCGAAATGATCTCGACGTTCACGTCAGGGTATTGCGGCAGCAACCGCGCCATGGCCGGCCAGAGGATGGTTTCAGCGGCGTGCTCGACGGAATTGATCCTGACCGTGCCGGCCGGCTTGTCGCGCATCTCCCCCAATGCCTGGATGTCGCGTTCGATCTCATCGAACCTTGGCCCGATGCTGCCCAGAAGCCTCTCCCCAGCCTGCGTCAGGGCGACGCTGCGGGTCGTTCGGGTCAGGACCCGAAGGCCAAGCCGCTCCTCCAGGGTGCGGATGGTATAGCTCAAGGCAGACTGCGATACGCCGAGCCTGGCGGCTGCCCTGGTGAAGCTCTGCTCACGGGCGACCGCGATAAAGGCCAGAAGGTCGTTCACATTCTGCCTTCGCATTCATCAATCCCATTTCTAAGTTCATGCCGATAATACCATCTAATCCCGTTTCTCGGCAGGGGCTACCTATGCCCCATCAACGAAGGGATTTTGGAACATGAGCAAGGTTTGGTTCATTACCGGCGCCGGGCGAGGCATGGGCCTGCATATCGCCAAGGCTGCTCTCGCCGCCGGCCATCAAGTGGTCGCCACCGGGCGCAATACGGACAAGGTGGCGAAAGCTGTCGGCAAATCCGACAGGCTTCTGGTCGTCAAGCTGGACGTCACCAGCAGCGCCGACGCCGAAACGGCCGCCAAGGCCACCATCGAGCGCTTTGGCCGCATCGACGTCCTGGTCAACAATGCGGCCAGCTTCTACGCAGGCTATTTCGAGGAACTGTCGCCCCGGCAGATGGACCTGCAACTGGCCACCAGCCTTGTCGGCCCGATGAATGTCACCCGCGCTTTTCTGCCGGCGATGCGCAGGCAGGGATCGGGCAGGATCATCTCGATCTCGTCGACGGCAGGCCTCGTTGGCTACGAATTCTGCACCGCCTATTCGGCGTCCAAATTCGGTCTCGACGGTTGGATGGAAGCGCTGCAGGTCGAGGTCTCGCCCTTCGGTATCGAGACCATGATCGTCAATCCGGGCTTCTTCCGCACCGAACTTCTCACCGAGGAATCGACCAGATATGCCGACCTCGCCATCGCGGATTACAGCGCGCGCCGTGCGCAGCAGGAGGCCTTCTGGACCAGTGCGAACGGCACACAGGGCGGCGACCCCGCAAAACTGGCGCAGGCCTTGATCACACTGGACAAGGAGGCCGCGCTTCCCCGGCGCTTCCTGGCCGGCGCCGATGCCATCGCCACGGCTGAGCAGAAGATTGCGACATTGCGGCAACAGATCGAAGCCTATCGCGCGCTTTCAAGCTCGCTGGCGATCGACGGGTAATCCCGGCTGCGAGGGTCAAGCGCGCCGGGTCGAAACAGATTCATCAGGCGTTCTTAAGTGTCTGTTTTCATGCATGAATGCATGTCGTTGCAGAATGCAGAAGCCGTGTCGGTGCTGAAACCATGCGCCTTCGAGACGCCCCTTCCGTCTGTACATCCGAACAATCCAAACCCGGTCCGTAACGGTTTGTTTTCCTGCCCGGCGTACTCACGAGGGCAGGCGTCGTGAATGGCCGACGCACCCTCGACGCATGAAGGAAGGGGGACGCGCAAGAAAATGGGTTCGCCCTGGTCTGAATTGCTGGCCAATCTCGCGGTCGTTGCGATGTTCGTTTCGGTCTGGATCCACACGCATGTGTGGCTGGACCGCAGGCCGGCCGCTGTTAAGGCCGCGGCCTTCGGACTGCTGATGGGCGCCGGCGCCATCATCCTGATGCTGACGCCGATGCAACTCCAGCCAGGCGTCTTTGTCGATCTGAGGGCAACGATGATTGCCGTTGCCGGCTTCTTCGGCGGTCCCGTCGCCGGTCTCGTCGCAGGCGTGATGGCCGGTGCCTTCCGGGTCTTCGAGGGCGGCATCGGCGCCTTCGCCGGCGCGGTCGGGATCGCGGCCACCATGCTGATCGGCATTGCCGGCAATCTTGCGCTGAGGGGCCGCTCGCCCGGCATGCGCGATATCATGATCCTGGGTGCGGCCGCCGCATGCGGATCGCTGCTTGGCCTTAGTGTCCTGCCGCGGTCCATTATCGAGACGGTGCTGCCGAAGGTGGTGTTCCCCTCCAGCCTGCTTATCTTCGTCTCCGTGGCGATGTCGGGGCTGGCGATCTACCAGGAGCGGCGTCGCCTGGAAGCGTTGCAGTCGAGGCGCATCTTCAAGGCCGTGTTCGAGACGCTGCCCGATTGCCTCAACGTCAAGGACCTCGACGGGCGGTTCATCGCCGCCAATCCGGCAACGGCCGCGCTGATGCAGGCGGCAAACGCCAAGGCGCTGATCGGCAAGACGGATTTCGACTTTTATCCCAGCGAAACGGCGCAGGCTTTTCGCGAGGACGAGTTGGCCGCCCTGGCGTCCGGCGTCTCCTCCACCATCGAGCAGCGCCTGCACCATGAGGACGGCACCGATGCCTGGCTGGCGACGCTGAAGGCGCCGTTTCGCGACAGGACCGGGGCCGTCATCGGCCTGATCACGCACAATCGCGACATCACCCAGCGCAAGCAGCTGGAGACCGAATTGGCGGAAAGCCAGGCGAGGCTCGGAGACGCGCTGACGCATATGGCCGACGGCCTGGTGATGTTCGACCCCCAGGACAGGCTGGTGCTCTGCAACGCTCAGTATCGCGCCATGTTTCCGAAGACGGCCGATATCAGGGTGCCGGGTGCCGACCACCGCGACATCCTGCGCGCGTCGGTCGCGCGCGGCGAAAGCGTCACGCCGCCCGATGCGGTCGAGGCCTGGATCGCCGAAATCATGGACCTGCAGAGGCTTGCCAGCCACCGTCAGATCCGCCTCGCCGATGGGCGCTGGCTCGATGTGCGGACCCGGCCGACCGGCGATGGCGGCAGCCTCAGCGTGTTTTCCGACATCACCGAGGCCAAGCAGATCGAGGCCGAACTGCTGGCCGCCAACGAGAAGCTGAACCTGCTGGCGCATCGCGACGGGCTGACCGAACTGTTGACGCGCCGCGCCTTCGACGACGCGTTGGCGCGCGAATTCGCCCGCGGCCGGCGCAGCGCGACGCCGCTCAGCCTGCTCATCATCGATGTCGACTGGTTCAAGCGCTTCAACGACCAGTACGGCCATCCGGCGGGCGACGAATGCCTGCGCGCCGTCAGCCGCTGCATCGAGGCGACGGCGAGGCGGCCGGCCGACGCGGCGGCCCGCTATGGCGGCGAGGAATTCGCCGTCGTCCTGCCGGAAACCGATGCGCGGGGCGCCTTCGTCATCGCCGAAACGCTGCGGGGCAAGGTGCGCGACCTCAGGCTTGCGCATGCCGGCAGCGAAAAGGGCATCGTCACCGTCAGCATCGGGGTCGGCACCTTCGACGGCAGCGCGACGATCGAGATCGCCGATCTGCTGCGGCGCGCCGATGAAGCGCTCTACGGCGCCAAGGCCGCGGGACGAGACCGCGTGCATGGCTGGCGCCCGCATCTCAGCGAGCCGCGCTCGACAGGTTCCCGGCGCAAAGCGTGAGCCCTGGCCGTCACAGCACTGTCATGGTCGGCTGCCATTAATCCATAAATCTGGATAGATGGATTGATGGACAAGACAACAGCATTGCTGGCGCTCGCCGCACTCGGTCAGGAAACCAGGCTGGAGGTGTTCCGGCTGCTGGTTCGGGCCGGGGCCGAAGGTGTGCCGGCCGGCGAGATCGCCACGCGGCTGGACGCCGTGCAGAATACCATGTCGGCGCATTTGAAGATCCTCGGCCAGGCCGGGCTGGTGCATGCCGAACGCGACGGGCGCAGCATCCGCTACACGGCCGACATGACCGGATTTCGCGATCTGCTGGCCTATCTGATGGAGGATTGCTGCAACGGCGCGCCGGAGCTTTGCCAGCCGATCCTCCAGGCGGTGACCTGCAAATGTTGAGGTCGGCGCTATGACCGACATTCGGCGCCGTCTCGCGGCCGAAGCTTTGGGCACCGCCATGCTGGTCGCAACGGTGGTCGGCTCGGGCATCATGGCCAGCCGGCTGACCGGGGATGCCGCACTTTCGCTGCTTGGCAACACCATTCCAACCGGCGCCATGCTGGTGGTGCTGATCGCCACGCTGGGGCCGGTCTCCGGCGCCCATTTAAATCCGGCCGTCACACTGGTTTTCGGGCTACGGCGCGACATCGGCTGGCTGGCCGCGCTGGGCTACATCACTGTCCAGATTCTTGGCGGCCTCGCGGGCACGCTGGTGGCGCATGCCATGTTCGAGCTGCCCTTGCTGGAGGTGACGGCAACGGTGCGGAGCGGGCAGGGCCAGTGGCTGGCCGAACTGGTCGCGAGTTTCGGCCTGGTCTTCACCATTCTTGCCGGCCTGCGCTTCCGGAGCGATGCCATCCCCTGGCTGGTCGGGCTCTACATCACATCAGCCTACTGGTTCACCGCCTCGACCTCGTTTGCCAATCCGGCGGTGGCCATTGCCCGCGCCTTCTCGAACACGTTCGCCGGGATCCGGCCCTCCGATGTGCCGGCCTTTATAGCCGCGGAACTGGCGGGCGCGCTGCTGGCGCTGGCGCTCGCCGGCTGGCTGCTGGCTGAACCCAAGACCCTCACTGACAAGACCCTCACTGAAATGAAAGCCGCGCCATGACCATCATCATCTATCACAACCCTGCCTGTGGCACGTCGCGCAACACGCTGGCGATCATCCGCCAGTCCGGCGAGGAGCCGGAGGTGATCGAATATCTGAAAACGCCGCCGTCACGCGACAGGCTCGTCGAATTGCTCGAGGCGATGGCGATGACGCCGCGCGCGCTGCTGCGCGAGAAGGGCACGCCCTATGCCGAGCTCGGCCTTGGCGATCCCAAATGGAGCGACGACGAGATTATCGATTTCATGCTGGCGCATCCGATCCTGATCAACCGGCCGATCGTGGTGAGCCCGCTCGGCGTCGTGCTGGCCCGGCCGTCCGAAGCGGTGCTCGATATCCTTCCCAACCCGGATATCGGCCCGTTCACCAAGGAGGATGGTGAGGTCGTCGTCGATGCGAGTGGCAAGCGGGTCGTCTGAAGCTATTTCGAAAAATATCGAAATAGGACTTGACGGTTTCCGTCGCTGGCTGCATGCTATTTCCATGAAACTCGAACAAGCAGCGAAGCAGTTGGAAGCGCTCGGCAATCCGACGCGACTGAACCTCTATCGTATCCTGGTGAGGGCCGGCGAGGCGGGCCGGCCGGTCGGCTTCCTGCAGGAGTGCCTCGGCATCGCCGCCTCGACGCTGTCGCACCATCTGCACCGGCTGATCCTGACTGGGCTGGTCAGCCAGGAGCGGCAGGCAACGACGCTGATCTGCCGCGCCAACTATCCCGTGATGAACGATCTCATCGGCTTCCTGGCCGACGAATGCTGCGCCGATGCGGCTTGCAATCCGGCAGCGGGTGACGCGGCCGCATAAATTTTTGCCTGTTATTTCGATAATACCGGAAGGATAGAAGCTATGGCCATGCAAAACGATCTGCCCATTGCCGTCATCGGCGCCGGCCCGGTTGGCCTCGCGGCCGCCGTTCATCTCATGGCCCGGGGCCTGCCGGTGAAGCTCTATGAAGCCGGCAGCGGTGTCGCGGCCAATTTGCGTGATTGGGGCCATGTCCGGGTGTTCACGCCCTGGCGCTATTGCGTCGACCAGGCGGCCGGCAGGCTGCTCGAAAGCCAGGGATGGCGGATGCCGGACGCGGAAGCGTTTCCGACCGCCGATGAACTCGTCGCGCACTATCTCGAGCCGCTCGCCAGCCTGCCGGAACTTTCATCGGCAATCGAAACCAATGCGCGTGTCGTCGCCATATCGCGCTGGGGCGCCGACAAGGTGCGCGGCAGTGAGCGCGGGACGCGGCCGTTCATGCTCGTGGTCGAGACCGCCGATGGCACCAGGCGTGACAGCGCCCGCGCGGTCATCGACGCCTCGGGGACATGGCGCACGCCCAATCCGCTTGGTGCCGGCGGCATCGCGGCGGAGGGCGAGGCGGAATTGGCCGACCGCATCGCCTACGGCATCCCGGATGTTCTCGGCCGAGACCGCGCGCTCTATGCCGGCCGCACGACGCTGGTTGCTGGTTCGGGCCACTCGGCGGCCAACGCCTTGCTCGACCTTGCCAGGCTGGCGGATGCCGCGCCCGGCACGACTTTCATCTGGGCAGTGCGCGGAACCGACCTCGTGCGCATCTATGGCGGCGGCGACGCCGACCAGTTGCCGGCGCGCGGCGAACTCGGCGCCGATGTGCGCGAGCTCGCCGAAAGCGGCCGCGTCAGGCTGGTCACCGGCTTTGCGACGCTTGCCATACACGAGCGCGACGGCCGGCTGATCGTCGAGGGGCAAAGCGAGGAGGGCTTGGCTCAACTCGGCCCCGTCGACCGCATCATCGCCGCCACGGGGCAGCGTCCGGACTTGTCGCTGACCCGGGAGCTCAGGCTCGATCTCGATCCGTGGCTGGAAAGCGTCAAGGCGCTCGGTCCGCTCATCGATCCCAACGAGCATTCCTGCGGCGACGTGCCGCCGCACGGCCACCGCGAGCTCGGCCATCCGGAGCCCGGTTTCTACACGGTCGGCATCAAGAGCTATGGCCGTGCGCCAACCTTCCTGCTGTTGACCGGCTACGAGCAGGTCCGCTCGGTCGCGGCGGCGATCGCCGGCGACATGGCGGCGGCCGACGCGGTGCAATTGGTGCTGCCCGAAACCGGCGTCTGCACGGTGCCGGCAGGCCGCGTCTCGCAAGGCTGTTGCGGAGGACCGGCGCCGGTTGAGGTCGATGCCTGCTGCGTGGCGGACGCCGACGCCAAGGCGACCGGCAAAGGCGGTTGCGGCTGTGCAAGCAAGATGGAAGCGGCCGAGTGAGCGACGCCAGGATCCCCGCTTCCGCCATCTGGGCGCTGGGTGCCACCCAGATCACCGGCTATGGCACGCTCTATTACAGCTACAGCATCCTGGCGCCGGCGGTAGCAGTGGAACTCGCCTGGTCGCAGCAATGGGTGTTCGCCGTGCTGTCGGTGTCGCTGCTTGCAAGTGCCATCCTGGCGCCGTTCGCGGGCAGCCTCGCGGACCGGGTCGGGGCAGGGCGGTTGATGGTGCCGGGATCGCTGGCGGCGGCGGGCGCGTTGCTGCTGTGTGCGCTGGCGCCCGGGCGTGCCGGCTTTGCCGTCGGCGTGCTGGCGATGGAACTCGCCTCCTGCTTCGTGCTCTACAGCACGGCCTTCGTCGCCATCGTTCAACTCGGCGGCGCGCGTCGCGGCATCACCCATCTCACCTTGATCGCCGGCTTCGCCTCGACGCTGTTCTGGCCCTTGACGACGCTGCTGCACCAGCATCTCGGCTGGCGCGAGGTGCTCATCCTCTTTGCCGCGCTCAACGCCTTTGTCTGCCTGCCGATCCATTGGTGGCTGGCCGGGCTTTCCAGCCGCACCGGCAAGGCGAGGGAGAGGATCATCCCGGCAACATCAGGCCTGTCAGGCCCGGCGCCCAACCGGCGATGGTCGCCGCTGTTCGTCCTGGTGCTGACCGGATTTGCCATAGAAGGCTTCATGCTTTCGGCGGTTCTCGTGCAGATGGTGCCGCTGCTCACCTTGGTCGGTCTCGGCGGAGCCTCGGTGCTGGTCGCAAGCCTGTTTGGCCCGTCGCAAGTGGCGAGCCGGCTCGTCAACATGCTGTTTGGCCGGGGCCTGACACAGACATCGCTGGCGCTTGGCGCGACCGCCGCACTGGCCGGCGGCCTTGCGGTGCTGCTGCTGGTCGCCCCTTCCGTTCCCGGCGCCATGCTGTTTGCCGTGCTTTTCGGCTTCGGCTCGGGCCTGATGAGCATCGTCGGCGGCACGCTGCCGCTCGAATTGTTCGGCCAGGAGCGCTACGGTTCCTATGTCGGCTGGATCACGGCGGCGCGCCAGTTCAGTTCCGCCTTCGCCCCGTTCGGCCTCACCTTGATGATATCAGGCCTCGGCGTCTTCCCTGCCTTGTGGCTCAATGTCGTGGTCGGCCTGTTCGGTATCGCGGCCTTCGCCGCCGTCGCGCTGATCAGCCGGCAATCGCGCAAGGGTGAGGAGAGCGGCACGGCCGATGCGGTCCGTCGCAACGCGAATTTTGCCGCATCTCCAGATTACGTGTCAGGGGCTCGTCTGAAAACGCTGAACTGAAAGGACTGAGAGGAGCCCCACGGCGTCAGATGCAGATGGTCGAGTGTGCGAACGAGAGCAAAGCCGGATCCAAGGACTTGAGCGAGCTTGCTTGCATCGTAGCGTTGGACGGGCAAGCCGCTGCACTTTTCCGGGCCGTCGAGCGCGAAAGTAGCGATAATCGCGTAGCCATTTGGTGCGAGTGCCTGCCCAAGTTTGGCGAGGTAAGCGTCGCGATCCGCCTTTTCGACCATGAAATGAAAGGCAGCCCGGTCATGCCAAACATCGTAAAGCCGTGTCGGCGACCAGGTGCGAATGTCAGCCACGATCCAATCCACTCGCCCGCCAGTCTCGGCCAGTCGACTGCGGGCAGCCGTGATCGCAGCCGAGGACAGATCGAGGACGGTGACATCCTCAAAGAGTTGTTCTTGGAGATTATCCACCAGTCGCGAGGCGCCGCCGCCTACATCAATGATGGCCGACCCAGGATGGGCAATCTCTTTGATCAACGAAAGAGACGGCTCTGGACTGTCTTGGAACCAACTGACGCCGTCCTCCCGTTTCGATTCATATGTTGCGTTCCAGTGCAACTGCGAGGTCTCTCTTTCCATCGGGCCGGCCCTCACTTCAGGTGACCCCACTCATATATCAGTTGCAGTGACGAGCCGGTGACCAATTATGATCGGGCCAGTGGAAGGCGTAGCGGCACGGCGTCGACCTTCTCGGTTGCGAAAAACGCTCTGTTTCGAAGAAGCCCGAACGTGCGTGTCGCCTCGACACTTATCCTGTTGATTAGCCGCTTCGTCATGTGGACCCTTGGAACGAGTTGGATCAAGCTCGCTGGTCTATCCCCAGAAACGAAATGCGCCTGAGCGCAAAGAGCCGGCGTCAACTGGTAGGTCGTATTGCGCGCGGCGGTCATCTGATTGGGGCTGAAGAGCGCGAGATCGACCGGCACCTTAAGATGCCTCGTGTTCGTGAGTAGTTTTCCGGCGGCCGCTTTGGCAAGCACGTACCCACACGAACCCAAATGCTGTCCGAAAAGCCGCGTTGCCGCGTATCCATTCTTTACGCGGATGTGCCGGTTACCGATCCGCACCCCGCCAAAGAATGTTTCCAGTTTGACAACGTCGGCGTCTCTCGGGACCCAACTGTCATCGGCCAGCACGGACCCTGCGTCGTGGCTGAAAACAACGTCGTCCTCGAACACGACGCCATACCGGTCGGGGCCATCTGCGATGATTTGCCAGCAACGACGATGACTGAGAAAGCAACAGATTTCCGCATCGGTGAGCGGAGGCGCGACAAACGGAACGCCGGTGATCGCATCGACACCGGCAACGCGTTCAAAAGCAACACCAATGTGAGAAAATTCCGCTGTTACGGCGGTAAGCCGATCGACTGAGCGATCAAGATTAATCACCAAGCACTTCACTATCGTCCCCCCCCCCCAATAAAATCGTCTCTACTTTGCGGCACCCGCTTCAGATGGAAAATTTACCAGCATTTGTCAGAGAAGATTTTTCTATACGATCGAGTCAGAGAACAGTCAAATTCCGCACTCAGCGAATTCCGAAAAGCAACTGCCCCACCGGGCGGAAAGAATTTTGCCATGGCTGTTTCCCGTGAAAAGAAGTCACTGGCCAAGGATGACGGCCTCGCTCCGGCGGTCGCGGTAATTCGGCCGGGCACGCGCGATTTGCACGATTGAAGCCCTTTGTGTGCTGGCCAGGGACTTGACGCGCTTTCATGTGCCCCATCATATGCAAAAAACTTTTTTGTATGTGTTTAATAGCGAATGGAGCTGTCGAATGACCCAAGCCCAGGCCAATCCAGCGACCCCCGAGCTGGTCGAACGCGGCCGCGGCCGTGTCGCCTGGATCCGGTCGCGCATGGCGATGCTGGCCACGCTGCGTGAGGAGTTCCGCGCCAGCCGCCGCTTCGCCGGCAAGCGCATCGGCATGTCGCTGCATATCGAGCCGAAGACGGCGGTGCTGCTCGAGGTGCTGGCCGAAGGCGGCGCCGAGATCGTCGGCACCGGCAACCACGGTTCGACGCAGGACGATGTCGTCGCCTTCCTGCAGAGCCAGGGCATCGGCGTGTTCGGCCGCCGCGCCGATACGCTCGCCGACCATCACGCCAACCTGGCACGCGTGCTGGACGCGCAGCCCGACATGCTGCTCGACAATGGCGCCGACCTTGCCGCCGGCATTGTCGAACGCGGCAGGGCGGCGTCCATCCTGGGCGGCACCGAGGAGACGACCTCGGGCGGCGACCGGCTGCGCGGTGAGTTGGCCGGCAAGGTGCCGTTTCCCTCCATCGTCATCAATGACAGCCCGCTGAAGGCGATCGGCGAGAACAAGCACGCGGTCGGCCAGTCGGTGGTGGAAAGCTTCATGCGCATCACCAATCTGATGATCCCCGGCCGCCGCTTCTGCGTTGTCGGCTATGGCTGGTGCGGGCGCGGCATCGCGCAGTATCTGCGGGCGCTGGGCGGCCGCGTGGCGATCGTCGAGGTCGACGAGATCAAGGCGCTGGAGGCTGCACTCGACGGCTACCGGGTGGCGCCGCTGGTGGAACTGGCACCGTGGGCGCAAATGTTCATCACCGCCACCGGCCGGGCCGGGGTGCTGCCGGCCGAGACGATCGCCGCCATGCAGGATGGCGCGGTGCTGGCCAATTCCGGGCATTTTCCGTGGGAGATCGACACCGAAGGCCTCGCCGCCATGACCACCGCCACCACCGATCTCGACGGTACCTTGCGGCGTCTCGACCTTACCAATGGAAGGCATGTCATCCTCGTCGCCGAGGGGCGGATGTTCAACCTTGCCGGCGTCGAGCCAAAGGGCAATTCGATCGAATCCATGGATATCGGCTTCATGCTGCAGGCGTTGTCGCTGGAGCGGGTGGTGAAGGGCGAAAACCTGTCAGCAGGCGCGCAGCCGGTGCCCGACGACATCAACCGGCGCATCGCCCGGCTGATGATGGCTACGATGGGGGCGGCACGCTGACTATACTTCCCTGCAATTCCTGATTCTGGTCCTGGAAACTTTGCATGGCTGGCAAAATTGCTGACGCGCCGGACTATTCGGTACCGGCCCTGGAAAAGGCGTTCGACATCATCGAGCTCTTGGCCGAGCAGAAGGACGGGCTGAACCAGGGCCAGATTTCCGAGGCGGTCGGCCGCTCGATCCACCAGATCTACCGCGTGCTGCAGGCGCTGGAGCGGCGCGGCTATATCTTTCGCGATCGCCCGGCCGGCCTCTATTTCCTGTCGCCGCGCCTGTTCGAACTGGCGCACCGGCACGAGCCGTTGCGCGGCCTCGTCCAGGCTGCGCTGCCGTCGATGCGGCGGCTGTCGGACGCGATCCAGCAATCCTGTAATCTCGGCGTCCACAATGCCGGACGAGTGCTGATCCTGGCGCAGGTGGAAAGTCCGGCGGCGTTCGGCTTTCGCGTCCGTGTCGGCGCCGAGTTTCCGCTGTTTGCCACTGCGACGGGCCGAGCGCTGATGGCGTTCCAGCCACAGGACAGAGTCAATCAATGGCTGCAAGCCGCTGGTATCCCTGATGAAAAGGCTGACGTACGCGATGCGCTTGCCCGCATCCGCGCCGCCGGTCACGAGGAGGTGGCGGACGGGTTGCAGCCGGGCGTCATCGATCTTGCCTTCCCGGTTATCGGGCCGTTCGGCCACTCGGTCGCGGCGCTCACCGTGCCCTATGTGGCGACCAGCTACAGCATGCTCGACCTTGCCACCGTGCGCCGCCACGCCGCACAGGCGGCGCAGGAGATCGGGTTGGTGCTGGCGCCCGAGCCATCAGGCCAAAGCGCGCCATGACCGATCCCTCCGTGCCGATCGTCAAGACCGTTGCCATTGGCGCCGAACCGGCCAAGGTCTGGCGCGTGCTGACGATACCCGCGATGATCCCGCAATGGATGTCCGACGAGGAGCTGACCGTCAGCCTTGAGGGCCATGCCGGCGGCGCTATCGTGATACGCGGGCTGCTGCATGGCATGCCGTTCGAGAACCACGGCATTGTCCGGGCGTTCGAGCCGGACAAGAGTTTTACCTACAGCTACTGGAGCACGCTATCGGCCTCGCGCCTGGCGGACGCGCCGGAAAACCACACGCTGGTCAGCTTCGCCCTGGCGCCGGCGGATGGAGGGACGCTGCTGACGCTGACGCTCAGCGATTTCGCCGAACCGGCGATCCGCCCGCATGCCGATCTCTACTGGGGGCCGACCTTGCAGATCCTGAAGGCGGTGTGCGAGCGAAGTTGAGGGGGGCGGGCGCTGTAGCAGCCGCCCCCAGCCTTTACCCCCTGGGGCGCTTGGCCAGGGCGCGAATACGGTCGGCGACCTTGCTGTCGATCGGGTTGTAGACGGTCAGGTTCAGATCCGGCCTGCCGTCGACCGCGAAGGACGAGTATTCCAGTTCGATGTCACCCAGTTCCGGGTGCTTCAGGCGCTTTGTGCCGTCGCCATGGGCGAGCACATCGTTCTCCTGCCACAACTCTGCGAATTCGGCGCTGCCGCTGCACAGTTCATCGACCAGCTGGGTGACCTCGGAGACCGCGCCGGCACGCGCCGCATCGGCCCGGAAAGCGCCGACCACGAAACGGGCAAGGTTTTCCCAATCGTGCTGTTTGGCGCGGATGTGAGGCGTGAGGAACATGAAGCGCAGGACATTGCGCCGGCCGGCGGGGATGCTGCCATAGTCGGTCAGCACGATCTCGGCGGCGCGGTTCCAGGCAACGACGTCCCAGGTCGCGGTCTTGATCAAAGCGGGACTGGCATCGAGCGTGTCGATGAGGCGCTGCAACCGCGGGCTGACGCCCTCGTCGCCCCGGTAACGGACCTCGGGCGGGCGCCCGAGCCCGAGCATGAAGAGATGTTCGCGTTCCGCCTCGGTCAGCATCAGCCCCTTCGCGATGCGGTTCAGCACGTCGGCCGAAGGCGCGCCGCCACGGCCCTGTTCCAGCCATGTGTACCAGGTCGGGCTGATGTTGGCGCGCTGGGCGACCTCTTCGCGGCGCAGCCCCGGCGTGCGCCGGCGGCCGGAAAAGCCGAACGAGGCGGGATCGAGCCGGGTGCGCCGGTCCTTCAGGAAGGCAGCGAGCGTGCCGGGGGAACTGGTGGGCATCCTGTTAGCCATCCTGTTAAAGATTATACCATGATAAGATCACTACTTTAATGGAATAATAGACCGTCGATATTACGCAGGCAACTGTCAGGAGATTTTGCATGCGTATCTTTCTCACCGGCGCGACCGGTTTCATCGGTTCGGCCATCGTTCCCGAACTCATCCAGGCCGGCCACCAGGTTGTGGGCGTCACCCGCTCCGACGCCGGCGCCGGGGCGCTCACCGCCGCGGGCGCCGAGGTGCACCGCGGGACGCTTGAAGAGCCCGAGGGTCTGCGCGCCGGCGCGGCCAAGGCGGACGCCGTGATCCATACCGGCTTCGACCATGATTTCTCGCGCTTTGCCGAGAACTGCGAAAAGGACAGGCGCGTCATCGCCGCGCTCGGTCAGGCGTTGGCCGGATCCGACCGCCCGCTGGTGATCACATCGGGCGTCGGCATGGGCAGCCCCGGACATGGCCAGCCGGCGGTCGAGGACGTCTTCAACGCCAGCCATCCCAATCCGCGCATTGCCTCGGAACTCGCCGGCAATGCCTTGCTGGAGGCCGGCGTCAATGTGTCGGTGATGCGCCTGCCGCAGGTGCACAATCCGGTCAAGCAGGGGCTCATCACGCCGCTCATCGAGATCGCGCGCCAGAAAGGCGTCTCGGCCTATGTCGGCGAAGGCCGCAACCGTTTTTCGGCGGGGCATCTTCTCGACGCGGCGCGGCTTTACCGGCTTGCCGTGGAGAAGGGGCAGCCGGGCGCGCGCTATAACGCCGTCGGCGAGGAAGGTGTCGAAACGCGTGCCATCGCCGAGGCGCTCGGCCGGGGGCTGAAATTGCCGGTCGTTTCCATCGCGCCGGAAAATGCGGCGGAGCATTTCGGCTGGATGGCGATGTTCGCGCCGATGGACCTGCCGGCTTCGAGCGCGCTGACCCAGGCAAGGCTCGGCTGGCATCCGACCGGCCCGACGCTGATCGCCGATCTCGACGCTATGCGATACGCCGGCTGAAACGCCGTCGGTGCTAAGCCAGGCCACCAATCCGGGATAGCCGGGGTGGTGGCCGTCCGTTCAGCACGGCGCGGCCACCTTCCTTCGCCGATGCGGTCGTGAGAATGTGCTGTAGCGATCCATCGCGGGCTCTGAGGCTTAGATCAGGATAGCCCCGAATGGTCCCGCTGGGAGGTAGACCATGACAACGCTGCGTGACGTTTCGTTTGTGTCCCTTGCCGCACTTTCCGCAATGTTGGGGTTAGCCGGCAATTTGGATGCCGAGGATGCGCCTCCGACAATCGTCACCCTCGGCGACAGCTACATCAACAGCCATGGAGTAGCTGCCACTGAGACCTTTGCGACCAGGCTAAAGTCCGGGCTGAACGCTGCCGGGCACCCAGTGACAATTGTCGAGGTGGGGTACACGGGGACCAGCAAACGGGGTCTCGCCTGGCTAGCGGAATCCAAGGACGGCCTGGACCTGCAGGCGAACCCTGCAAACCACGTTGTCATCGTTGAACTGGGTCAGAACGATTGCGCTCGTATTGACCTGGATCACACGCGAGCGAACCTCGACCAGATTCTGAGTATCCTCGCCCAGAAGCACGTCCCAGTGCTTGTGGTAGGAACCGCGGCCTATGGCTATTGTTCGTCTAACCTCTCTGCTGGGCACACGGCTGACTATGCCGGGTTGTTTTCAAAGATGTTCTCCGAACTGGCGACCAAGCATGGAGACTTGCTCTACGCCGACTTCAAGGAGGGTGTGACTGGGCATCCGGACTTGCTGCAAGCCGACAACGACCACCCAAATGCAGCGGGTGACGCGATCATCGCCAGAAACATGCTCCCTATGGTAGAGGCGCTGCTCGCGCGGGTGCAACCGCGTTGAACACCGTCTGAAGAACGTACTGCGTCTATGGAAGCCGGACCGTGTTCTCCGTCGCGAATTGGCAGGCGTGACACCCGAAGAAAGGGTCTTTTGTCCACATCACGAGGGAGCCGCGTCAGCCGGACGTAACAGCGTAGCGCAAGTGGATGAGCCCATGCGCGAGGGTTTCGCAGCTTGTCAGCGACAACTGCATCTTGCCGGCGAGGCCGCTTTCGCCGAATTCGACAAAACCCTGATTTGCCGCCCGCGCATCGAGCGCGGGCGCGACGAGCAGGCTGAGCTCGTCGACAAGCCCGGCCGCGAAGAAGGAGCCGTTGATGCCGGCGCCGCCCTCGAGCAGCAGCCGGCTTATGCCGAGTTCGTGCCCAAGCACGTCGAGCACCGCGGCGAGATCGATTTCGGCCGCTTCCGAGACGATATAGGACACGCCGTCGGCGGCGAGCTCGGCCAGATGGCTGTCTTCGACATCACGCCCGAGCAGCACCACGACATGATCGCCGCCGACATCGGGCTTGGCAAAGTGCAGCTTGCCAGAGGCATCGAGCGCCACGGCAAAGCTGCCGGCATCGCGTTGGGCGAAATGGTGCGGCCGATCGACCTTGCCGATTTGCGCCGGCGGGTGCGCACCAGCCTTGCTCATCTCGGCCATGGTGACGCGGCCGACGATCCAGGCGTCACCTTCGAGATCGCCGTGGATCTGTTCATAGAGGCCTGACCACTCAGCCCGGGTCCCGTCCGGGCTCGTGGTGTAGCGGCTCGGGTGAAGGCTGCCGTCGAGCGAGGCGAGCATATGGCAGATGATGCGCGGCTTCATGCAATTCTCCGGAGGTTACTTTAGGGGCGACACGCATCAGGCCGATTCAAGTTCCATCGCTTTCTCAGCCGCCTTCGCGAGAAACCCCGATCGCGTATAGCCATGAGCTTCGGCAAAGGCATCGATCCGCCGAAGAACGTCGTCCGGCAGTGTCACGTTGATACGCACCGCCTTCCTGGCCTCGGTCTTGGCCGCGACCAGGATTGCAACACCGTCACGATTATCGGCGTCTGCCATCACAGCCTCTAAACTGGAAGGCTCCGGAATAGCCTCGCCATCCTCGACCAGCCCTTCGATGTGGAGGGCGAGGGCCTCTTCAGCCATGGACCGGGCGTCATCCAGATCCTGTCCAGCGGTGATAACGCCCGGGAAATCAGGGAAAGACACACCGAAGTCGCTGCCGGCATCCTTATGGATAAGTCCGATATACTGCTTCACGTCCGTCACCTCAGTTTCAGTCCAGATTGCTTTTCGATGCTGCGTAGAGTGCCTATTGGGATATCGCGCTTGGGATGAGGAACCGTGACCCGCCCTGGCTTATCGCGGTGCTTGAACTGTGCATGGCTGCCCTTGCGGGCAACCTCGAACCAACCGTCAGCTTGCAACAGGCGGATAATGTCTGTGCTATTCATGTGTATTTATACACACTGACAAGCAGCCTTTCAACCAAAATGTGAAAGTCAGCCAAAGCCAATAAGCCGGCCAGTTCCGGGGAGCGCCGCGTCTATTATGCCGGGGCAGAGCGCCCAACATCCAAAATTCCGATAATTCCGATAATTGGCCGCCAAACACTGTTATATCGATGTTGCACAAATGGTTGACCCTGGGTTAGCATCCATTTGCTGATGCCGATGGGAGGCAGTTTTTTGCAACGGCAATCAGCTGGAGCGGCATGCGCTATCCCGCGCAAGGAGGATGCTCCAACACTTTGAACCGACGCATGATCCCTTCCCAAGACCGATCCCGGTCTTGGGGATTATGCGTCTCTGTGGAGGAGGATCAACCATGAACAGACGCGAATTCCTGATGACGTCCGTGGCGGCGGGCGCGATGATGCTGGCCGCGCCTTCGGCGTTCGCCGAGGACAAGCTCACCATACTGGGCTCGGTGCCCAATCTCGGCTTTCCGTTCTTCGTGCACATGCTGAACGAGATCAAGGCGGAAGCCGCCGCGCAAGGCGTCAATTTGACCGAAAGCGACGGCCAGAACTCGGCCACCAAGCAGACCGCCGACATCGAGGCGGCGCTGGTGCAGAAGGTCAACGCCATCGTCATCTCGCCGCTCGACGTCAACGCGCTGGCGCCCGCCATCGAGGAGGCCGTCAAGGCCGGCGTTCCGGTGGTGACGATCGACCGTCGCGTCGACGGTGTCGAGGGCATCCTGGCCCATGTCGGTGCCGACAATGTCAAGGGTGGCGAAGCGGAGGCCAGCGCCATGGTGGCGGCGTTCCCCAATGGCGCCAAGCTGTTCCATCTGCAGGGCCAGCCGGGCGCGGGACCTGCGATCGACCGCAACAAGGGCGTGCACAATGTGCTCGATCCCCTGAAGGACAAGTACCAGATCATCTTCGAGCAGACTGCCAATTTTGCGCGGGCCGAAGCGCTGTCGGTGACCGAGGCGGGGCTCGCCGCCAACGGCAAGCCGGACGCCATCATCTGCGCCAATGACGACATGGCGCTCGGCGCGCTCGAAGCGTGTGCCGCGCGCAACTTCACCGACGTCAAGATCTACGGTTTCGACGCGCTGCCGGAAGCGCTGGTTGCCGTGCGCGACGGCAAGCTCGCCGGCACGGTCGAACAGTTCCCCGGCCAGCAGTCGCGCACCGCCGTGCAGATCGCGGTCGCCTATGCCAAGAACAAGACCGAGCCGAAGGAGAAGCTGGTGCTGTTGACGCCCATCGTCATCGGCAAGGACAATCTGGATAAGGCCGAGAGGTTGAGCGAGACGAAGTAGGGGCTGATTGGGTGAGGCCGGCGGGACAGCGCCCCCCTCTGCCCTGCCGGACGCAGCCCTTCGCTGTCACTCCGGGCGTTCGTCGTTCGGAAAGCCAAGCAATTGGCTTTCCGTCCGCTTCGCGGACCACGTCTCACCCCCCACAAGGGGGGAGATCGGCTGCTTCTTCGACCGCGCCTTTCTTGCAACGTTTGAGATTGGCGAAAGCCGGCGTGACGTCCAATCTCCCCCCTCGTGGGGGAGATGTCCGGCAGGACAGAGGGGGGCGCTGTCCCGCGACTTGCCACAATCCGGGAGCAACCCTTGCCAGCTGAAGCCGCGCCCGTCCTGCTCGCCGTCGAGGGCGTCACCAAGCATTTTTCCGGCGTCACCGCGCTGAGCGATGTCTCGCTCGACATCCGCTCCGGCGAAATCCTCGGCCTGCTCGGCGAAAACGGTGCCGGCAAATCGACGCTGCTCAAGATCCTGTCCGGCGTCATGCCACCCTCCAGCGGGCGCATCCTATTCGACGGCGCCGACTACGCGCCATCCAGCCCGCAAGATGCCAAGCGGCTCGGCATCGTCACCATCTACCAGGAGCTCAGCCTGATCCCGACGCTGACGGTGGCGGAGAATATTTTCATCGGCCGCGCGCCGGTCGGGCCGCTCGGGCTGGTGAGCTGGAAACGCATGGAGCGGGACTCCCGCGACATCATCGCCCGCGTCGGCCTCTCCATCGATCCGATGACGCCGGTGTCTGCGCTGTCGGTGGCCGAGCAGCAGCTGGTCGAGATCGCCCGCGCGCTATCGCTGAAGAGCCGGCTGATCATCATGGACGAGCCGACTTCGGCGCTGACCGAGACCGAGGTGCAGCGGCTTTTGTCGATCATGGGCCGGCTGCGCCAGGACAAGGTCGCTATCATGTTCGTCACCCACCGGCTGGAGGAGGCGTCCGCCATCTGCGACCGCATGACCGTGCTGCGCGACGGCCGGCTGGCCGGCCATCTCGACTGCCAGGGCGGGCCGATCCAGTTGCCGCGGATCATCGAGAAGATGGTCGGCCGCGCGGCCTCCGAACTCTACGCGAGGCCGGCGCAGCGCGCGGTCGCCGGCGCTGTCGTGCTGTCCGTGCGCGGCTTGCGCACCGTGCGTGATCCCGAGGCGCCGCATGCCATCGTGCTCGACGGTGTCGACATCGACCTCAAGGCCGGCGAAATCCTCGGCGTCGCCGGCCTCGTCGGCTCGGGCCGCACCGAGCTGGCGCGCGCCATTTTCGGCGCCGACCGGACCGCGGCGGGCACCATCACGCTCGATGGCAAGCAGATCGCGCCGGCCTCGCCGGCGGATGCGATCGCGCTCGGCATCGGCCTGGTGCCGGAGGACCGCAAGCACCAGGCGATCTTTGCAGCACTTGGCATCCTGCCAAATTTCTCGGTCGCCTCGCTTGGCCGTTTCAGCAACGGTTTCGGCTTCATGGCCGAGCGACGCGAGCGCGACGCGCTGTCCGATTTCCGCAAGATGCTGTCGATCCGCATGGCCTCGGCCGAGCAGGCAATCGAGGGCCTGTCGGGCGGCAACCAGCAAAAGGTGATCCTGGCGCGCTGGCTCGCACGCGATCCAAAAGTGCTGATCGTCGACGAGCCGACGCGCGGCGTCGATGTCGGTGCCAAGGCTGAGGTGCATCAGATTCTGGTGCAGCTTGCGGCGCGCGGCATCGCGGTGATGATGATCTCGTCCGAGCTGCCCGAAGTGCTGGCGGTGTCGGACCGTATCGTCACCATGCGCCGGGGCCGCATCACCGGCGAAATGCCGGGCGTCGAGGCGAACGAGGAACGATTGATGGAACTGATGGCGCTCGACAGGAAGCCACAGGACGAGGGGCAGTCTCAGGACGAAGGGCGGGCACGATGAGCGTGACGGAACAGAGTGAGCGCGGTGGCATCAATTTCGCGCGGCTGTTGGTGAGTTTCGGGCCGCTGCTGTTCCTGGCGGCGCTGATCGTCGTCTTCACCGTGCTGAAGCCGAGCTTCATGGACCCGATCAATCTGTTCAACATCACACGGCAGATCTCGATCACCGGGCTGATCGCGCTCGGCATGACCTTCGTCATCCTCACCGCCGGCATCGATCTGTCGGTCGGCTCGCTGCTGGCCTTCTGCGGCATGGTCGCCGCCGTGGTTGCCAAGGGCGGCACCGCCAACACGCTGTCGCTGTCGACGAGCGGAACGCAGGGTTATGGCTGGTTCGCCGCACTGCTTGCCGCCGTCATTGTCGGCGCCGCCGCCGGTGGCGTACAGGGGCTTGCCATCACCCGCCTGAAAGTGCCGCCCTTCGTCGTCACGCTGGGCGGGCTGACGGTGTTTCGCGGGCTAACGCTGACCATCTCCAATGGCGGCCCGATCTCCGGCTTCGACGCTTCGATGCGCTGGTTCGGCACCGGCCTGATCGGCCCGGTGCCGGTGCCGGCGATCATCTTCGCCATTGCCGCGATCCTGTGCCACATCGTGCTGCGCTACACGCGCTATGGCCGCGCCGTCTATGCCGTCGGCGGCAATGCCGAGGCGGCACGGCTGTCGGGCCTGCGCGTCGACCGCATCCTGGTCTCGGTCTATGTCATCGTCGGCTTCTTCGCCGGGCTGGCCGCCTTCGTGCTGTCGGCCCGGCTGAATTCTTCCGAAGCGGTCGCCGGCATCGGCTACGAGCTGACGGTCATCTCCGCTGTCGTCATCGGCGGCACCTCGCTGTTCGGCGGCATCGGCTCGGTCGGCGGCACTGTGGTGGGCGCGGCGCTGATCGGCGTGCTGCAGAACGGGCTGCAGTTCAACAATGTCTCGTCCTACACCCAGAGCATCGTCATTGGGCTGATCCTGATCCTGGCGGTGGCGTTTGATCGGTGGCTGAAGTCAAGGGTGAGACGGTGAGGAGAGGTCTGCGCCCAACGGACATCATTTCAACCCGCCAACTTCTCCTCAATCACCCGCACCGAATCCGGCTCCAGCTGCCCGGTATGGTCGAAGCGCAGCACCACCACCCAGTTGAACACATCGTCAGGCCATTTGCCGTTCGGCAGTAGCGTCTTGGGGTCGGCGCCGAAGGCCTTGATGAGTTTTCCCAACTGGCCGTGATGCCAGGCGATCAGGATCGATTTGCCGTGGCTTTCGGTCGACAGCGCGGCGACGAGGTTCTGGACTTCGTGGTCGGCGAAGCGCTGGTCGATGGGCAATTTCAGCGCCTGGCTTAGCGGCGTCAGCGTCAGCCGTTCGCGCGCGCTGTTCTTGGAATCGGCGCTGGCCACCAGCATATCGGGCCGGATGGGCGAGCCGTCGAGCATGAAGGGCTGGAAATAGGCGACATAGGCCTGCGCGCGGGCTTCGCCCTCGGGCGACAGGCCGGGACCGCTGTCGGGCTTTTCGCCATGGCGCACGATCAGCACCGTGGTGTCGGCAAGCCCGGTCGTGCTGTCGCCGGCGGCATGGGCGGACAAAGCGAGCGCCATCACCCACAGGGCTACGAGAACAAGGCGTTTCATGGCGGGTCCTTCCGGCGGTTTCGAGGCACCAATCAGCGCAGCAATCCGACGGAATCAGGGCCGGCGCATGCCTTGGCATCCGCGCGGGGATGGATGGCCATTCCCGTCCCGGTTGCAAAACGGCCGCCCTTTGCTAGAAAGGCCTGGGGCGGGTGGCATCGTGAGAGACCTCATGTTTGCCGATATCATCAGGCCGATCAGCTTGAGTTTTTCGCTGCTGCGGCGGTTCTGGCCGCAGCTTGTTGCATTGGTGCTAGCCGGGGTGCTGGCGGGTGATCTGCTGATGCAGCTGGCGGCCAGAGTGGCGCTCGCCAATCACTTCGCCGGGCTCGCCATGCTGACGCTGG
This sequence comes from Mesorhizobium sp. P2_E9, assembly GCF_056403815.1. Taxonomy (NCBI): domain Bacteria; kingdom Pseudomonadati; phylum Pseudomonadota; class Alphaproteobacteria; order Hyphomicrobiales; family Phyllobacteriaceae; genus Mesorhizobium; species Mesorhizobium sp. P2_E9. Next base: position 31,826 of record NZ_JBFUET010000018.1, on the reverse strand, counting down.
TGGCATTGGCGCAACTGGTGGTGACGGTAGCGATGTTCCATGTGCTGCGCCCCGGCCTGCCGCATTTGCTCGCTGCCCAGCGTGGCGCGGACAAGGCCTCAATCGCAGACGAGCCGGCAGCCGACCGGCGCGGCTCACGGCTGGTGCGGATGATCACCATCGCGCTCTTGCCCTTCTTCGCCTATTACGCTGCCTGGGGCTTTCTCGGCGACATCGTGCGGCAATATTCGCGCGAAACGCTCGACCAGGCCGATTTCGGCCAGAGCGCCAATGTGCTCGACGTCCTGGATTCACGCTGGCTGCTGATCTCGGTGGTGGTGTCCTGGCTGATCCGCCGCCTGGCCAAGTTCATGCAGACGACGAAAACCGCCTCGTTCTGGCAGATCGTCGTGGTGATCTGCGAGACCAACTGGATCTTCGTCGGCCTCTATGTGATCAGCCGCTGGAAGGACAGCGTGCTGCAATGGCTGATGAGCCGCACCTTCTGGTCGGTGCTGCAGGCCACCGCCGACGGGTTGGCGACCCCGGTGCCGGTGGCGACGGCCGCCCCCATGGTGCCCGTCGAAATCACCTCGATCGCGCCCTCGACGATCGCCATCAACCTGTTCTTCTACATGCTCTTGCCGCTGATCTGGCTGGTGATGGCGGCGCTGATCTATGGCTATGACGTGCGCGACGATGCTGCCTTGAGGCGCGTGCACAGCCAGGTGGAGCGGTTTGGCCAGCGCTATGCCGGGCTGCCGAAATTCCTGCGCGATTTCGTCGAGCATTTCATCGCCGGCTACCGCTCGCGCTATCTGCCGATCGCAAACGGCGTGCGGCTGACGGTGAGTTCCAGCCTGCTGCTTCTGTGCACGCTTGTTGTCGGTTACCGCCTGCTCGACTGGGGTGCCGCCTGGCTGTGGCTCGGCACGACGCGGCTCATCGGTCCGCACGAACTCGATGTCTGGCAGATTTTCTCGCATGGCGTGACGTTGCTGTTCGGCAGCCCGTTCCAGGATTCCTCTACCGGCATTTTGATCGAGCCGATCAGGATATGTTTTCTGGCCGCGGTGTTGGAGACGGCGTTTTCGCTGAGCTTCGCCCCGTTCACGGGGAGAAGGTGCCGGCAGGCGGATGAGGGGCGGCGCTGACATGCCGGAATGATGCGCTTGGATTTGTGTCAGCTGTCGTCGTGCTCAGTAGCCACTTACCGAAGCGTTGGCGCTGCCCCTCATCTGGCTGCCGCCATCTTCTCCCCGTGAACGGGGAGAAGGACGCTCACTTCGGCGGCCTTTGGAACCGCAAGAACCACGGCCGTTCGCTGCCCAGCCCCACGGCCGGGCGAATGGCTTTCACCGCATCCTCGGGCACGATGAAAGTATCGCCGATGGTGATGATGTCGCCCTTCTTGGCGCCGGAGAAGATCGCCGAGCTGCAGTTCATCACCCCATCCGGCAGGCTGACGCCGGAGATGAAATCGGGCAGCCAGCGGCGGCCTGTGGCATCGGTCAGCATCAGCTTGCAGCCCAGCCACTGCTTTTGCAGGTCGGGCTCGCCGACGGTTACGGAGAAGGTGGCGATGACGGCGAGGGCGTGGTCGGGCAGGCGGCCTGCTTTGCCACCGCGCAAATCGGCCAGTTTCCAGTCGCTGCCGCCGAACGGCACGGACTGGCCGAAGTCGACATCCCGGGCGATAAGGTCCTCGCCATGCAGCCATTCGCTGGCGCTGTCATAGCTGGTCTCGGCGAGCGTCAGCGGCAGCAAGATGGCGAGTGCGATAAGGCTGCGCCGGCGCCATTTTTTCTCGGCCTGTGGGTCGTTGCCGGCTGCCGGTCCAAGGTCGGTCGAAACGGCGGTCATGATTTGCCCTGCGAAGCGTCCAAATCATACTCGGGCAGCACATCCGTCGGCTGGCCATCAGCGCCAATCGGGAGTCCGTCGAGGCTGATGCGGGCCTGGGCGTCGAGTGGGCCGAACTGGCGTGCTGATATCAGCAGCCTGGCGCCGCTGATCTGGTCGGGCGGTATCTCGAACACGAACAAGCCGCTTCTCTCCAAGCCTGGATCGACACCATGCGGCGGCATGTCCGAGCGGTAGCCGAGCCGCTCCGTCTGGTGGTAGCGCAGCCCGGTCGGGCCTTGCCAGGTGCCGTCGGCGACCGTGGTGGAGACGGCGGTGGCGGTGAGATTGGTGGTTACCACCGCCCACATGCCGCTGGTGGTCACCAGCTTTTCCTGGCCGAACTGCTTGGTCTTGAGCTGGCGGGCAAAGACCACCTTGTCCAGCCTGACATCGAAGCTGCGCGCGTGCACCGTGTCGCGCATGCCACCATCGACCGGGATCGGCGCGGTGAGGTCGGCATAATGCGGCTTCGACACCTGCATGCCGTAGCTCAGCGCCACGGTGGCGCAAAGAATTGCGAGATTGCCGAGGACGCGGATTCTCATGAGCCGGTTCCCGGGGCCGGTACATCGGCGACCGGCAAGGTGACGGTGCCGAGCCTGTAGGGATTGAACCAGCCGGGCATGCCGTAGAGATTGTCGCGCGGCTTGAAGATCTCGGCGGTGACGCCGAAGCTCACGCTGGCCGGCAAGGCGGTGTCGGCGGCGAGCGGCCAGACATAGGCCATGCGCTCGGTCATCCCCGGATGCAGTTCCGGCGTCAGCGTCGCGTCACGGGTGAGCGCGATCATCGGCATGGGGTCGGGCAGGGCGATGCCGTCCGGCTTGAAGACATCGAAATAGGCCTTGCCGGATTGCGCGGTGCGGTTGGTCATGTCGGCTTCCAGCACCAGCGCCTTCTGGCCTGGCTTCAACAGCACGCCGTAGGTCTTGCCGTGGCTGACATAGGCGCGCACCGGCTGCACGCGCCAGCGCCCGGCGTCTATGGCGGTGTCGAGCGGCAGCTGTGGCGGAGCATGAGCGGGCAGGGCGCCGAAGGCACCCATCAGGCCGGCGACGAACAGCGCGGCGATGGTCCCCGCGCCGGCCGTTATCCAGGTCTGAATTCTTGAGCGGGCAGTGCTAAACATTCCAAATCATGCACGTCGAACGAACAGCCCCCCAGCAATCTAGAAAGAAAATTTGGTCATTGGAACCCGCAAAAGGCTGGTCCAGGCCTGCTCGCCTCAGGCCGCTTCGCGCGCCCACAGGCGGTGGCCGTAGCGGCGGAAGAAGCGCGCGACGAGACGCTGCTGCCTGGCCCTGACGAGGTCGGGCAGGCGCCTCTCTTGGCGCCAGCGCGGCATGTTGCGCCAGCAGGCAATGAAGCGGGCGGTGTCCTCGATGGCTTCTTGCGCCGACAGCGCCGGGCCGATCGCGGCCAGGAACAGCAGCTCCGACTGCTTCAACGCGTCGATGACGGCCTTGCGCCGGAAATGGTCGTGGCGGGCGTGCGCGATGCCGTTGCGGCGGATCGCCTCGAAGGCTTCGAGCAAAGCAGGGCTGTCGCCGGTGTAACCGCAGGCGCGGGCGAAATCGGCGGCATCCATCACTGCTCCCGGGTCTGATGCGGCGAATTCCCTGCCGACTCATATTTGCGAGTTTATATAAGCATAACTCAAATATGTGTAGAAGAGAAACTTTTGGGAAAGTGTTAAAACGGCGACTCGACTCCTGGCTCGAAACGCAGGAATATAAGAACAAATCACGAACAAAAGGCGAAGAGGGGCGATGGTATTGCCGGGCAGGGAAGCAGTAATCGCGCAGGTCGCCTCGATTTCCGTCGAATGCGCCGATTGCGGCCGCAACAGGTGGTGGCGGCCCGACCAGCTGAAGCGGTTCGGGGTGAATGGCAGCACGCCGCTGGCGGCATTGTCGGGGCGCATCGTCTGCTCGGCCTGCCGCGCCGACGGGCTGCCGGGCACGGCGGTATCGATCCAGGCGGCGTTCATAGACGAGCGCCAGCGTGTGCGCAGCGAAGCGCAGATGCTGAGCGAGCGGGAGGTGTTGGTGGAGGGGTCGAGAAAGGCTTGATGGGGTGTCAGAAGTCATCTTCAACGGAGAGGATGACGTCTCGTCCGCCGTGAAAGATTCGGATGATCGTCACTGTCTTGTCTTTGATGGTGAATGCGATCGTCGCCCGCCTGCGATAGCCCACGGTGCGGAGGCCTTGCTTAACATCATCATGGCGAGTCCCGCGCTCGGGAAACGTATTAAAGTCCGAACAGTAATCGATCAGGCGATCGACATAGGCTTCCGTTCGCCAGCCTGTGGAACCAGATAGGTCAGCAAATCCAGCAGGTCTTGCTCTGCGGCCTTACTGAAGACGACCCTGTGCGTCATGCTTGGCGTGAACGCTTGCCCGCCAGTGCGTCAATGCGGTTGTGAAGTCGCTTGCGCACTTCCTCGAGTGGCGAGACGAGCGAAGGATCCTTCTGCAGCGCATCCATTGTTGGCGCCACCTCTTCCCGCAGCCAGCGATCGACCGCTGCGTCGCGTGCGGCAAGAGTTCTCAAGCCATCGCGGATGACTTCGCTCTCGGTCGCGTACTCGCCGGATGAAACCTTGTCCTTTACCATCTGCGCCATCTCAAGCGGCAAGGTGATGGTCAGTGGCTGGGTGCTGCGCATTGTCATTCCTTAGGCAAATGTGAAGCGTATGATTTAATCATACACTTTTACACAAGCTGCCGCCGGTCGAGTGATGGCCTCTGGGGGTGATGAACCCTCAATACCCCAGCAATTCCTTCAGCGGTATAACCCGCCAGACATGCTTGATCGCATAGCGGTTGAAGGTCAGGGTCTTCGGCGGATTGTACTGCTCGACCACCAGCTCGCCCGCGGTGCGCTTGACCAGCTTCTTGACGAAGGCCTTGCCGTTCTTTTCGTTTTCTTCCGGAAAGGTCTCGATCACCACATGGTCGCCGGGCACGGCGTCGCGGCCGCCGCAATAGATGAGGTCGCCGGGCTCGTAGCGCGGCACCATGGAATCCGAGAGCACATGCAGCGCGAACACCTTTGGCAGGTTGCGCACGCCCGGCGGGCGCTGGACGTAACCGGCGGGCTCGCCGTTGAAGGTGAAGTCGCCGTCGTCGCCGCCGACCGCGGCGCCCAGCACCTCGATATCCATTGATCCGCCGGGCAACGGGCCGGCATCAGTGACGATCTCGGCGTCGGCCACCGGGCCGGCATCGTCGAGGAAGACGACCTGCCCTTGGCCCAGTGCGACCGGGTCGACGCGCAGGAAGGCGGCGGTCTTCAACAGGTTCTCGGTCTTGGGGAGGTTGCGGCCGGTTTCCCAGTTGCCGACGGCGGCGACATCGGTGTCGTTGTGCTCGGCAATGTGGCGCATGACCAGACCGCGCTGCTTGCGCGCCTGGCGGATCGCCGCCCCGACCTTGATCGACAGTTCCGTTTTGGCCATGGCGCCCATGTGAGCGATGAAAGCGGCTCTCGTCTATGAAAGAATGGCTTGCATCTATTTTTGAGTTATGCTTATATCTGGCCATGCAGAACCTGTCCAGCTTTCATGGCGCCGAAGCGCCGGCCTCGCGCGAGGCCCATCCGGCGACCGAAGTTGCCACGCATTCCCTTCCGTCCCGGCCGTCCTCCTCCCCGGCCGGGGCGAAGCCCGAGCGCTTTGATGCCTCGGGTCCGGCACGCCCGTCACCGGCGGCCGGAACGGCCGGAGCCGCCGCTCCCCGCGGCTCCGGCCCCCAATTAGAACGGGCCGCTTTATTTGCCGGTCCGTTTGCCCGCTCCTGCATCCGCACGCAGGACGGCACCGTCATCCTGTTCGAGGCGATGACGGGCAGGGCGGTTTCCGCCCCCGACAGGAAGACCGCCGAGGCGCGGCTGGCGCGCCTTTGCGCCGGGCATTCGATCCGCTCCGGCTGATCCGGCCCGCGAGCCTGCTTTCGAACCGAACACCCTGACCGTGGCCCCAACCGGGCCCGAACCCTGACGCCTGGCCGACGGCGCGCTTGCAAGCGCTGCCGAAGGCGCACCCTTGGATGGAACCTGGACATGGCAAGCTACAGCTACGCCGAATTGCAAGAGATCGCCCGCTGGCTGAGGGAGGGGCTTTCGGCCTCGAGGATTGCGGCGGCGTTCAGCGCGCTGCGCGGCAGCCCGGTCTCGCGCAACGCCATCATCGGCATTGTCCACCGCAACGCCATGCTGGGTGCGATCGGCTTTGCCAATGGCCGGGGGATGCCGCCGGTCGCCAGGCAAGCCGCCGGGGAGCCGGCAGTACGCAAGCCGGCGGCCGCAAGGCGGGCAAAGGGCAAGGTTATTGGCAAAGCGGCTGTGGAAAAGCGCGCTGGCGTGACTGCCGCCGAGGGCACCGCCGTACGCAAGAACAAAGTCCGACCCAGGCACGACTCCTCGCCGGCCTGGCTGCCGCCGCGCCTGTTCGTGCGCGAAGTGGGGGTGCTGATCGCCGATGGCGAGGCCTATCGTTTCAAGGTGCCGGCGCCGCCGCGCGGACCGATCGGCCGCCAGCCGCAAGGCGTGGCGATGCGCTTCGTCGACTGCCTGTTTTCCCGCTGCCGCGCGCCGATGGATTTGACGCTGGAAGAGGATGCCGAAAACGATGCCCCGGGCGGCCGGCCCGGCGCCGACATGCTGTGCTGCGGCATGCGCACAAGGGCGCTGAAAAGCTACTGCAGCTACCACCAGGCGCGGTTTCAGAGGCGGGTCTGCGCGTGAATTTTCCTTCTCCCCGTTTACGGCTACGGCATGCACACATTTCCAAGCAGCTGGTCTTTGGCGATAGCGTGCATAGGAGCTTGGTGCATGCATTGTCTTATGCTGCGCCGGTCGACCCCCACTCCGTCTCGGCTTCGCCGAGCCACCTGCCGGGGCGAGCCACGGGTCTCGCCCGTCCTTCGGACCCCCCGATCGACGGGGTAGAGGAAAGGCGCCAGGCTTTTTGCCATCAACGCTCGTCCAGCAACGCTCCCTTCCTTTCCCTCCGGAGAGGGGGTCCGAAGGACGGGCGAGACCCGTGGCTCGCCCCGGCATGGTGGCGCTGCGAAGCAGCGACGGATTGGGGGAACCACGTGGCAATCAAGCCTCGGGCCGATCAGTCATGCCAGTAAGAGAAGATGTGTGCATAGCGGGCAGCGTCCCCTTCACCCTATTTCGGTATCTGCCGACCCTGCTTGGGCATGCGGCTCTGCACGCTGCGTGCCTCCAGCTTCATGGCCGGGCCGCCCTCGGCAACCAGAACCCCGGCGACGCGGGCAAAGCCGGTGAACACTTTTATGGCGTCGGATTCCGAAATCTGCGCTGCGATCGCCGCACTGCAGGCGTTGAGCGCGCTGCGGTAGACATGGCCGCGCCGCTCGACCGGCCAGCGCTGCAGGAAATCGGCGGCATCGCAGACGCTGTCGATCTCCTCGACATGCCCGTCCATGCTGACTTTGAGTGGCACTCCGGTTTTCATCGTACCCACGGCGTTCACCTTCAATCTCGGCGCGGCTTTAAAGCCCGCGCTCATAAACGCGCGAGGCCGCCACGCGGTTGCATCGCCGTCGCGATGGTATCACGGGTTGGCGGCGGCATCGAGCCAGTCATGCGCACGGCTTCTCGGCCTGGCCACCAATATGCTCTGCTGCCTGGCGGCCTTGCTGAAGGCCTCAAAGGCGGTGCGCGGGCAGCAAGTGCCCTCGATGGCGAGCCTGACCAGCCTTGCGGCATCGATATAGCTGGGCGCGGTCTTGTCGGGCCATTGCTGGCGCAGCGCCGTCTCGGCATCGGCGACCGAGCCGACCAGCATGGTCTTGTTGTCGCAAAAGCGCAGCGTAATCGGCATGAAAGCCGTCATCGGCAAACCTCCCCATGGATTGGTCGCTGCATAACGTGCGGGCCGGCGGCTGGTTCCATTAGCTTGCGTGCAAGCATGGCGTGGAGCGCAGCATGAGCGAGCGGCCTTTCATGCAGCTCTACGTCTCCGATTTCGTCGGCGACACGTTGCAGCTCTCCACCGAGCAGATCGGCGCCTACATGCTCATCCTGATGGCGATGTGGAACGCCGGCGGCAGCCTGCCCGACGACGATGCCAAGCTCGCAAGGGTGGCGCGGCTGTCACTCAAGAAGTGGCGCGCCATCAGCGCCGATCTGTTGACCTTCTTCGAGCGCGAGGCGGGCGAGATCGGCCACAAGAGGCTGACCAAAGAGCTGCACAAGGCGCAGGTCAAAAGCGAGGCGAGGGCCGCCGCTGGGGCGCGCGGCGGCCTGGCTACGGCCTTGAAAACAAAGGGGCATGGGGCGGCAAATGCCAGCACTTTGCCGCGGCATTCTCCAGACTCCAGAAACCAGAGTGAAAAGGCCGACGCCTTTTCCCGGGAAAAGGCGGAGCCTTTGTTCACCGCGGGTAAAAACAAAACGGCTCGCGTCTTTTCGGGGAAAAAACCCGGCTGGCAGCGGCCGAAAACCCATGCCGACGCCGCCAACGCCATTATCGAGGAGATCCGCAGCCATGACCGCAGCCGAACTGCAGCAGGCGACGAAGGCGCTGGCGGCGATGTTCTCATGCTTCCCGCAATCCGCCCTGACTGACGTCGAGATGCAGATGCGCGGTTATCTCGGCGCGGTGCGCGACGCCGAACTTGCCGATCTGCAGGCCGCCATCCAGCGCTTCGTGCGCGGCGAGGTGAAAAGCGGCAACGCCCAGTTCTGCCCGTCGAGCGCGCAGCTCTGCATCGAGGTGCGGGAGCGGCGGGTGATGCGCGAGCTGATGGCGCGGCGGGTGGCGCCAGCGCCCGTCAAGCAGGTGGCGGGGTGATCGACAGGTCGGCGGGCCAGCGCCCCCTCTCCAATCAAAAACGCCACACCCCAATCCCCAAGAACCCAAGGAGCCACCCATGCCCAAAAAAGCCAAACCCGCCAAACCCCAGGCCCCCAAACTGCCGAAGGGCGAGGCCGAGCAGGTGCGCATCCGCCGCGAGGTCGGCCATGATTTCGCGCTCAGCGACGACGCCTTCGGCCGCAAGCGGCTGGCCGCCGGCACGGCAGAGTCCCGGCGCGTCTACGAGGTGTCGAATGACGGCTACACCTCCACCGGCGGCATCGTGCGGGTGCGCACTGTCGATCCGCTTGTCGGCATCACCTCGCTGTCACGCCAGCAGCGCGAGGCCGGCCAGCGCTACCGCGAGGATTTCCAGTGCAGCCACCAGGCCAGCGTCAAACCGATGCGCTGGAGCGAACGCGTCGACGGCGGCCGCCACGGCGGCGGCATCGCCGACAGCGTCCTCGATGCCGGCCGCGCGCATGCCGCCGCCACAAGGGCGCTGGGCCACTGGGAGGTGGCGGCGGTGGCGCAAAAAGTCTGCTGCGCGGGAGAGTCAATCAAAGCTGTGGCTGAGCAGGCCGGCGAGGGGCGGGATGTGGTGACGAAGCTGCTGAAGGTCGGGCTGGACCTGCTGGCGGTGCACTATGGGATGATGATGGTCAGACAGGCGGGCTGAGAGAGCGGCCGCAGGATCCGACCGGCGCATGCCGGCCGGATCATTTTCACCCGATCAGGTCATCCGCAGACGCGGACTTCCTCGACGATCCTGTGGTGATGACGCCAGTGATTGATCACTTCGATGTGGCAACGGTGGTGGTGCCGGTGGAAATAGCGCGGCCTGTAGCCATCGTCATAGGCGTCGTAGGGGCTATAGACGTAGCGGCCGCCATCCCCGTAACCGTCGTAATAGTCGTTGCCGTAATAGTCGTTATAGCCGCCGCCGATGCCGATAAAGACGTGACTGCGGGCGTTGGCCGGCGCGATCATCGCCGCCGCCGAAGCAATGGCGATAACCGAGGCAAGCAGGAGCTTCTTCATGGCTACCTCCTTTTCAAGGTTAGTCTAATATAATTCGCGGGACGCGGTCTCGTTCCATGCATTCGCAAGATGTGACGAACCGGGCGGATACCACCGCCATATCCTTGCGGTCTCGCCAAAACAGCCTGAAGATGCGCCGGTCATGGGGCGGACCTGACTCCATGGAGCGCTTGGGGGAATTGTGAAAGCCGTTTTCGATGTGAAGCCGGGGTCAGGCTATGACGACGACATCACCCGCCGCTATCATTTTCCCGCCCGCAGTAACTATTTGGCGGCAGCCCGAAACGCCATCGGCGACTGGGTGCTGTTTCGCGAGCCCCAGCGCAATGGTGGCCGACGTGCTTATATCGCCACCGCGTGTGTAACTGATGTCGTGCCGGACCCTGACCGTTCCGATCATTACTATGCAAACGTGGCCGACTATCTCGAATTTCCGACGCCGGTGCCTTTCATCAGGGACGGCCGCTACGCGGAGGCGCTGTTGCGCGAGGTTCTGGATCCCAGCCGGGTTGGTCAGGCGGTGCAGGGCAAATCGATGCGTCCAATCCTGAGCGAGGATTTCGACGAGATCGTTCTGGCTGGCTTGCGCGAGCCGCTTGATCCAGCCAATGCCAGACGGCTTAGCCCAGACATGCTGCCGCTCGATGTCCCTTTCCCCACGCAGCCTGGTTTTGCCGGACAACCCGGTTTCGCTGAGATGGTCGATCGTCGGGTCGAGCAAATCTTGCTGAACAGCAAGGTCCGTGATGCAACCTTCAGGCTGGAGGTTTGCCGTGCCTATGAGGATACGTGCGCGGTCACTGGTCTGCGCATCATCAATGGCGGGGGTCGAGCCGAAGTTCAGGCCGCTCATATCAAGCCGGTCGCGGCTGGTGGTCCCGATGTTGTGCAGAACGGCATCGCATTGTCGGCGACCGTCCATTGGCTGTTCGACCGGCACCTGATTTCGATAGATGAGAACCATCGGCTTCTGGTCGCGCACAACCGGGTGCCGAGCGAGTTGAGGAATCTCTTCCGCCCTGATTCACAAGGTTTGCACTGGCCGAAGGATTTGCGATTGATGCCACATCCGGGGTTTCTCGCTTATCATCGAGAGCAGTTCGCTGGAGTGCATTGACTTGCAGGGTAGGCGCTGCCCCTCATCCGCCTGCCGGCACCTTCTCCCCGTGAACGGGGAGAAGGGGAGCTAAGTCTCTCAAAACAGCGCCTTCTCAATCGGCCCCTCCAGCGTCTCGGCAAACGCCGTCGCCAGATGGTGCCTGTCACGAAACGCCAGTTTTCCGCCGATGAAGACGTGGCACTCGGTCGGGCCGCAGAAGCGGTCGGTGAGGTCGACATAGCGCGTGTCGGGCACGCTTTTGACCACGGCGCGCTCTTGCGCTGCGGCGCTGTCATTGGCGGCCTGCGCTCTCGGCGTGTCGCAGCGCGAGGGGGCTTCGCGCCACCAGAGCGCTCGTGCCACGCAGGAATCGGCAAAGCTGTCGCCGATCGGCGTGTCGCGGATGACGGCGGTCTCGACGCCGGCCTGGCTGAAGGCTTGCAGTGTGGAGCGCAGGCCGGCCTGCCAGCGCGCGGTCTCGGCCTTGCGGCCGGCGGCGGGCATGTCGCGCGTCAGATTGCCGATCGAGAATTCCGAAATCACCACCAGGCGCGGCTTGCGGCGGATGATGTCGGCGATCGCCTGTTCGCGCCAGGCGTCGCATTCGGTGTAGTCGCGCTTCAGCACCGCGTTGAAGGTCGGCAGCCGCGAGGCGCGGCACGAGGATTTGAGATAGGTGACCACCTTGGTGTCGTTGCGCTTGGCCGCCTCGACCAGCGGCGTCGACCAGTGGTCGGCGTGCGAATCGCCAAACAGCACGATGGTGTGGGCGGCGTCGGCGGCGCCGAATGTGCAGGGTTTCGGCGTTACCGTGTGGAAGTCGAGCAGGCAGTTTTCGTCGGTGGCGCGGGCGGTGGAGGGCTGCTCGGCCGCCTGTTCGATGCCGCGCTGGGCCGGGTCGATATTGCGCGTGGCGAGATGCGCATTGGCGTAGGCCACCGCCACGCCCACACCAGTCAGCGCAAGCGCCGGAACCAGCGCTCGAGCGCCGACCGTCAGCCAGCTGCCGCGCCGCGCCGGGTTCTCGATCAGATGATAGGTGAGGAATGCCAACGCCAGCGCCAGCGCGCCGCAGCCTAAGCGTTGCGCCACGCCGAGATCCGGCACCAGCATTTGCGCATAGACGATGACCGGCCAGTGCCAGAGATAGAGCGAATAGGAGAGCGCGCCGATCCATTGCAGCGGCGGCAGCGACAGTGCGGCGGCGGGCGTGAGAGCCTGCCAGCCGGTCGGGCTCTCTGCGTCGTGCTCTTCGCCCGCCAGCAGCACCAGCACCGTGCCGGCGACCGGCAACAGCGCATACCAGCCGGGGAAGGGCAGGTCTTCGCTCAAGCAGAGATAGGCGACGGCGATCAGCACCAGGCCGAGCCAGCCTTGTGCCGCCCGCAGCCATGCGCGGCGCGGCAAAGTCGCGGGCGCCAGCGTCGCCAGGCCGCCGGCGGCGAACTCCCAGGCGCGCAGCGGCGAGAAGTAGAAGGCCCAGGCCGGCGAGAGGCTGGTCAGCCACAGGCAGGCAGCGAAGGAGGCGAGGCCGGCGACGCCGATCACGATCACCGCCATGCGCTTGCCCGGCTGCAGCCACGCGGCGAACAGCAGCAGCGCCGGCCAGGCGAGGTAAAACTGCTCCTCCACCGACAGCGACCAGAAGTGGATGAAGGGATTGCTGGCGGCATCCGAGGCAAAATAGTCGAACGACCAGCGCAGCAGCCACAGATTGATGGCATAGGCCGAGGCGAACATGGCGCCGCGCGAATAAAGCGCCTGCTCCTGCGGCGACAGGATGAAGTAGCCTGATGCAAGCGTCGCCAGGATGACGAACAAAGCTGCCGGCAAAAGCCGCCGGGCGCGCCTGATATAGAAGCGCCAGAGGTCGAGCCGGCCGGTCTCGGTGATCTCGCGCATCAAATGCGTGGTGATCAACCAGCCGGAAATGACGAAGAAGATGTCGACGCCGGCAAAGCCGCCGGGCAGCGCCGTGAGGCCGAAATGATAGGCAACGACGCCGCCGACCGCCAGCGCGCGCAATCCCTGTATGTCAGGCCGGAACGATGCCGCCATGAGGCCTCCTTGGTGCAAGCCCCCTCAAGCCCGACTCTTGCCACAGTCGGCCTGGCAGGCCGCTACCGCAGTGCAACAAGCTTTTCGCAGTGCAACATGGCCAGAAAAAGGAAGCGGCCGGAAGCGACGAGGATGCCTCGACGCGCAATTGTTGGATGGGCCACAACAGACGCTTCTCCACAGCCTAGGCGAAGAGGGTAGCCGGATCATCAACGTGATCTGGCAGCCGACGCGGGATATTCCGACGGAAATTGGTCCGATAACGTCGCCGTCTGGCTACGTCATCGTTTTGGAGTACCCGCGCTAATGCCGACCGGACCCAAAGGCCAGAAGCGCCCCGCGTGATCGGATGCTCAATTGGCGGCGTTTAAGATTACAGTTCTCATTTTTGGATGGCTCGGCCTGTTGTTAGCGGGGTTGTTTATCCTCGGAATTTTCCTGGAAGGAGGCCATGGCGAGGGCTTCCTGTCGGCGATCATCGGCATCACCTGGGCGATCGCCTATTGGCCTGTTACGTTGATTGTGCTCGGCTTAGGATTTTGGGCTTCGATCTGGTGGATGAAGCAAGGGTAGCGACCACGCCAAATTCAACCGAGACACTACCGGGAGTTGACCAGAGGTGCCAGGGTCCGGCCGATTTGAAAACTCCCGGCTCCCTGATTGTTTCGCGCCGGCCGCGTCAAAAAAAAGGCCCCACCGGCAGGGCCGGCGGGGCATTGATCGGAGGTCTGCGATCGCCTGGAAGGCGATCCCAAAAGCAACGAGAACGGCGTGCGAAAAGTTTCACCGTTCCGTACGCCGGCAGTCGCCAATGCCGGCCTCAGCCGGCTGCTGCTCGACGGCCCTGGCCGCGCCGGGCAAGCAGGTTCGCCACCACCAGCAGCACGATCGACAGCGCCATCATCAGCGTCGCCGCGGCGGTGATGGCGGGCGAGAGTTTTTCGCGCAGGCCGATGAACATTTCGAGCGGCATGGTGCGCTGGCCGGCGCTGGCCAGGAACTGCACCACCACAACCTCGTCGAAGGAGGTGACGAAGGCGAAGGCAGCACCCGAGAGCACGCCGGGCAGGATCAGCGGCAGCATGACGCGGAAGAAGGCGGTCAGCGGTTTCGCCCCGGAGATGGCGGCGGCGCGCATCAGATTGCGGTCGAAGCCGGTCAGGCTGGCGCCGACGGTGACGACGACGAAGGGGCTGGCCAGTGCTGTATGCGCCAGGATGATGCCGGCATAGGTGCTGGCGAGGCCAATGCGGGCGTAGAACAGATACGAGCCAACGGCGGTGATCACCACCGGCACGATCAGCGGCGACAGCAGCAGCGGCATGACGATGCGGCGGCCGGGAAACTTTTCGTTGGACAGCGCGATGGCCGTCAGCGTGCCGAGCGTGGTGGCGATCAGCGTCGTGCCGAAAGCGACGATCAGGCTGTTGCCGATCGCCGACTGCCAGCGCTGCGTGCCTAGCACCACCTCGTACCAGCGCGTCGACAGGCCTTCGAGCGGGAAGATGAAGAAAGCGCCGCTGTTGAAGGAGAGCGGCACCGGGATGAGGATCGGCACGACCAGGAACAGGATGACCAGTCCGCACCACAGCCAGAGCAGCGCGACGCGGATGCGTTCACCTGGGGTCGGATAGGGCGACAACAGCATGGCTACACCATCTTCAGGCGGTCGAGGCCGAGGATCCGGGCGAAGATGCCGAACAGGGCCAGGGTGAAGACGAGCAGGATGAAGCTGAGCGCCGCCGCCATCTCCCAGTTCAGTTCGACATTGACGTAATTGGCGATGAAATTGCTGATCAGTTGGTCGCTGGCACCGCCGATCAGCGCCGGCGTGATGTAGTAGCCGAGGCACAGGATGAAGGTGAGCAGGCAGCCGGCCATGACGCCGGGGAAGACCTGCGGCAGGTAGACACGCCGGAAGGCGGTGAAGGGTTTTGCGCCGAGCGAATAGGCGGCCTTCATCTGCGAGGGCGCGATGGTGCGCATGACGGAGTAGATCGGCAGCAGCGTGAAGGGCAGCTGGATGTGCGTCATGGCGATGATCAGGCCGATGCGGCTGTACATCAGGTCGAGCCGCTCGGAGGCGAAGCCGAGCCAAAGCAGCGTATCGTTGACCAGCCCGAATTTCTGCAACAGCACCGTCCAGGCGGCGGTGCGCACCAGGATCGAGGTCCAGAACGGCAACAGCACCGCCACGATCAGGATCGCCGCCAGCCCCTTCGGCACGCTTGCGATCAGATAGGCGAGGGGAAAACCGAGCAGCAAGGTGGCAAGCGTCACCGCGGCGGCGACGAAGAAGGTGCGCGCGAACACTTGCAGGAAGATCGCCTGTTCGGGCGGCACGCGCTCGATGCCGCCATCAGCGTTCCAGCGCAGGTCGAGCGCGCTCAAGAGATAGAACGAGGTGATGGCGTGGGTGCCGTTGGCGATCACCGGCCAGGTGCCGGGCGCCGACCAGAAGGGCACGGATTTCATGATGTCGAGCGGCGGCTTGCCGCCGGCGCCTTCCAGCTGGCGCACGGTCTTCAGCACCTGGCTGCGGGCGCCGGGCAGGCGGGCGTTGAGCGCCTTGGCCAGTTCGTAGGCGGTGCCCTTGGCCTGGTTTTCGCTGAGGTCGGCGGCGAGCGCGGTGAAGGCGGCATCGCCGGGCAGGCCCTGGCCGTTCCAGTCGGACAGGGCAACACTGGTGCGCGGTAGTGCGTCGGCGATAGTCGGGTCGTAGACGGCGCGCGACAGCAAAAGCACGATCGGGATGCCGAAGCTCAGCGCCAGAAGCAGCAGCAGGGGTGCTGCCAGCGCCAGCGTGCGCAGCCGGTCGCCGAATTCGGCGCGCCGCAGCGCCGCCGACACCGACTTCTGGTCGGCGTCGGCGGCTGACCGGCCGCGGGCCAGCGCGGGCCGGTCGAGTTCGCTGGGCTGCAGCGCCGACATGCCTACTGCGCCAGCCAGGCGTTGAAGCGCTTGACCAGGTCCTCCCCATAGTCGCCCCAGAACTCGGTGTCCGCGACGAGATAGGCGCCGGCGAGGTGGTCGGGCGCATTGGGCAGTTTCGGCAAGGCATCGGCCGCGACGAAGGACGCGGCATCCGTGCGCACCGGCCCGTAGGTGATGTAGCTGGCGAGCTTGGCGTTGTTTTCCGGCTTGCTGATATAGGCCAGGTATTTGTAGGCGAGCTCCGGGTTCTTGGCGCCCTTCGGGATGGCGATCATGTCATATTCGAGGATCTGGTTGTTCCAGACGATCTTGAACGGCTTCTTGTCGGTGTCGATGGCGTTCTGGATGCGGCCATTCCAGGCGGTGGTCATCACCACTTCCTGCGAGGCGAGCAATTGCGCCGGCTGCGCGCCGGCATCCCACCAGACGATGTCCTTCTTGATGGTGTCGAGCTTCTTGAAGGCGCGGTCGACGCCTTCCGGCGTCGCCAGCACCTTGTAGACGTCGGCGGGGGCGACGCCATCGGCCATCAGCGCCCATTCGAGGTTCTGCGCCGGGAATTTGCGCATGGCGCGTTTTCCGGGGAATTTCTTGGTATCGAAGAGGTCGAGCACGGAGGTCGGCGCTTCCTTCAGCAGGGTCGGGTCATAGGCGAGGATGTCGCCGTAAGCATCGAGACCGACACCGCAATCGAGCGCGGAGCCTTCGATGAATTTGTCGCGCGGGCCGATCTTGGCATAGTCGAGGCGTTCCAGAATGCCGGCGTCGCAGCCCTGCAACACGGTCGCGGTTTCGACCGTCACCAGGTCGATCGGCACGTTGCCGGTGTCGACCATGGCTTTTACCTTGCCGAGATCGCCGAGATATTCCTGCTCGAGGATTTTTGCGCCGGTCTCCTTGCTGAACGGCTCGAACCAAGCCTTGCGCTGGGCGTCCTGCCAGGCGCCGCCGCTGGCCATGATCGACAGTTCGTCGGCGAAGGCGGCGTGGCCGATGCTGAAGAGTGCGGTGGCTGCCGTGAATACGAGCATCCGGGTCTTTGCGATTTTCATTTTTCTTCCCCTGTTTTTGAGATGGATCTGTTTTGCTTGGTTCAGGATGGACCTGTCTTGGCGACGCCCGCCGCGGCATCGGCGGGAAAGGCGCGGCAGTCACCCGGTGCGCAGGAGACCGTGACGGTCTCGCCATTGGCCATGGTTGCCTCGGGGCCGACCTTGACGGTTAGCACCTGGTCGTTGCCGAGCCTGGCCAGCAGGCGCAGATGATCGCCGAGATAGATGCGGCCGTCGACCGTCGCGGGCAGGGCGTTGCCGCCGGCCGGCGTCAGGCTCAGCCGCTCGGGGCGGATGGCGACGTGGCAGGCAGCACCTTGCGCCACGCCGATGGCGAGCGCGGTGAGTTCGCCGCCGCCATTCAACCGCACGCGGCATTCCTGGCCGGAGACGCGGTCGACGACGCCTTCCAGCGTGTTGTTCTCGCCGATGAAGCTCGCCACGAAGGAGCTTTGCGGGGCGTTGTAGAGGTCGTCGGGCGAGCCGAGCTGGGCGATGGCGCCATTGTTGAACACGGCGACGCGGTCCGACATGGTCAGCGCCTCGCTCTGGTCGTGGGTGACGTAGACGATGGTGACGCCGAGCATGGTATGGATCTGCTTGATCTCGAGCTGCATGTGCTCGCGCAATTTCTTGTCGAGCGCGCCGAGCGGCTCGTCCATCAGCACCAGACTCGGTTCGAACACCAACGCGCGGGCCAGCGCCACGCGCTGCTGCTGGCCGCCGGAGAGCTGCGCCGGCTTGCGGTCGCCGAACTGCTTCAGCCGCACCATGTCCAACGCGCGGCCGACGCGGCCGGCAATGTCGGCCTTGCTGACCTGGCGCACGGAGAGCGGGAAGGCGACGTTCTCCTCGACGCTCATATGCGGAAACAGCGCGTAGTTCTGGAACACCATGCCGATGTTGCGCTGGTAGGGCGGCAGTCGGTCGACCGGCTTGCCTTCCAGCGTGATGGTGCCGCTGGTCGGCCGTTCGAAACCGGCCAGCATGTTGAGCGTCGTCGTCTTGCCCGAACCGGACGGGCCGAGCAGCGTCAGGAATTCGCCACGCGCCACGCCGAGGTTCAGCCGCGTCACCGCGAAGGCACGGCCGTCATAGGATTTCTCGACATCGACGAAATCGACGAAAGCCGGGCCGGCGGCAGGCGCCGCTGCCAGGGTGGCGTGAGCGGCGCTCATCGGACGTCGCCCCGAAGCATGCCGTTCATTTGGCAGTCTGAAACACTATACGGCCTGTGATGCATGGTTCCGTCCCATTGGAAGCCCGCATCTCGGCGGGTCGTCCAAACTTGTATGCTCACACAATCTATCTGAAATCGAGCATAGATGCATACAACTTTTGCCGTCAAGCCGTTATTTGCCGCGATTGTGTGATATTTTCGAGTGGAAAGGCCGAATTGATGTCACACAAGCGCTATTGTCCGGGGAATTGTCTTATGCTAAGCCCACGACAACACCGAAGCCCCGAATCCATCCAGCATGCTCAATGATCTCCGCCTTACCGAGGATGAAAGTCCGGTCTATCGCCGTCTTGCCGACGCGATCGCCGAGCGCATTGCCGCGGGCACGCTCGCGGTCGGCGACCGGCTGCCGCCGCAGCGTGACATTGCGCGCGCGCTCGGCATCAACGTCACCACGGTGACGCGGGCGCTGGCGACGCTGCAGCAGCGCGGCTTGCTGGAGGCACGGCCGGGGAGGGGCACGACAGTGGCGGCCAGGCAGGCGGCCGAGCGGCCGGGGTTCGTCTCGGCGCCGAGCGACGAGAGCGGCATCATCGACCTCTCGGTCAACCGGCCGGCCACCTCGGCCTATCTCGACGCGCTGGCGGCGCTGTTGCCGCGCCTGCCCAGGGATCCGCACTATGCCTCGCTGCAGGACTACCATCCGCCGGAAGGGCCGCTGTGGGCGCGCGCGGCCGTCGCCGACTGGCTGAAGGCCGTTGCCGGCGATGGCGACCCCGGCCGCGTGGTGCTGGCGGCTGGCGCCCAGCACGGGCTCGACTGCCTGCTTGGCGCGGTGACACGGCAGGGCGAGGTGGTGCTTGCCGACGAGGTGACCTATCAGGGCATCAACGCGCTCTGCCGCGTGCATGGGCTCGATCTCAGGGGCGTCGCCATGGATCGCGGCGGCATGCGGCCGGACGCCTTCGACGCCGCCTGCGCGCAGCTGCGCCCCCGCGCGGTATTTTTGGTGCCGACGCTGCACAACCCGACGACGATTACGCTCAGCGAAGCGCGCCGCCATGAGCTTGCGGCCGTCGCGCGCCGCCACAACGTGCTGATCATCGAGGATGACGTCTACCGGCCGCTGGCGGACGAGGCCTTGCCATCCTTCGCCAGCCTGGAGCCGGAGCTGACGGTGCATATCGGCGCGCTGTCGAAATGCTTGGCGCCGGGCCTCAGGCTCGGCTTCGTCATCGCGCCGCGCGCCATTGCCGGCCAGGTCGCGGCGGCGCTGCGCATCAATTGCTGGAGCATCAGCCCGCTGACGGCGCTGATTGGCGCACGCATGATCGAGGACGGGTCGGCGGCGCGCATCATCGAGGTGCAGAAACACGAACTGCGCCAGCGCCAGGCGATCCTGAGCGAAATCCTCGGCCGCTACGATGTCCAGAGCCAGCCGAGCGCCACCCATGCCTGGCTGCGCCTGCCCGAGCCATGGCGCGGCGCCGGCTTTGCCCGCACCTGCCTGGAGCGCGGCGTCGCGTTGTTACCGGGCGATGCCTTCGCCGTCGGCCGCGAGCCGGTCCAGCACGGCGTGCGCATCAATGTTGGTGCGGCGCGTTCGCAGGACGATCTGCGCACCGCGCTGACCACCATGGCGGAGTTGCTGTCGGCCGGGCATCTGCAATTGCCGGGTTTTGTCTGATGCCCCAACGATTTGCCTGAGGGATTTCGCGTGACCGCTGCCAGAACTGTCGAGATCGCCGTCATCGGCGCGGGCGTGGTCGGGCTGGCGACGGCGCTGCGCCTGGCCAGCGACGGCCGCGAAGTCGTGCTCATCGATCCCAACGAGCCGGGCTCGGGCGCCTCGTTTGGCAATGCCGGCACGCTGGCCGAATATGCCTGCATGCCGGTCGGCAATCCCGCGGTGCTGCGCGCGCTGCCAAAGCTGCTTCTCGACGCCGACAGTCCGTTTTCGCTGCGCTGGACAGCGCTGCTGCACCTGGCGCCGTGGCTGCTGCGGTTCGTGCGCCAGTCGCTGCCGGCCGCCACCCATGCCAACGCCGTGGCGATGGCCGGCCTGCTTGCCGATTCCCTGCCGGCCTGGGAGGAGATGGCGGCGCAGGCCGATGCCGGAGATCTGCTGCGCCGCAATGGCTGCCTCTATCTCTATCGTCGCCCGAATGATCTTGCCGGCGGCGCGTCGAGCCGGGCGTTGCGCGCCGAATTCGGCGTCGACCAGGCGGTGCTGAACCCTCAGGAGGTGGCAGCGCTGGAACCGAACCTGCCGGCGGTGCAGGGCGGCGGGTTGTTTTTTCCGCAGTCGATGAACCTGACCGATCCCCAGGCCATGATGGCGCGGCTGTTCAAGGCGGCGACGGAGCGGGGTGCTGTCTTGCTGCGGGGCGAGGTGACAGGGCTGCGTGCCGATGCCGGTGGCGTCGACCTCAGCGGTCCCGGCCTCAGCCTGCGCGCCGGCAAGGTGGTGATCGCCGCCGGCGCCTTCTCGCGGCCGCTGGCGGCACAGGCCGGCGACCGCATCCCGCTCGAAACCGAGCGTGGCTATCACCTCGAATTCGCCACGCCGGCGCCGGTGCTGACGCGGCCGGTGTGTCCGGTCGATCTCGGCTTCTACATGACGCCGATGGCCGGCCGGCTGCGCGTTGCCGGCACGGTGGAACTCGGCCGCCAGGCCGCGCCGCCCAATCCGCGCCGGCTGGCGCTGCTCGATCGCGGCGTGCGCCAGTTCTTCCCCGCACTCGGCCAGCCCTCGTCAAAATGGCTGGGCTTTCGGCCGTCGCTGCCGGATTCGAGGCCGGTCATCGGCCCGTCGCCCGGCAATTCGAACATTATCTACGCCTTCGGCCATGGCCATCTCGGCTTGACGCTCTCGGCCGTCACCGCGCGACTGGTTGGCGATCTCATCGCCGACCGGCGGCCCAACAGCGAAAGACTTGCGCCTTTTGCCGCCGGCCGGTTTTGACCTTGATATCCATCGCCGAGGCTTCAGGGCGATGGCTGTTCGCCAGCAATTCTAATGCATGTCGCCCAAAGGTGGCCCCGGCTTTGGGAGAACGACACGCATGAAAACAAAGATCTAAAGCGCGTTGCTTGAATCCGCGCAAACGCGACGCGCTTTAGAAGGCTTCGTCCTTGTGCGGCTTCCGGGTCAGCGCGCGCGCCGCATCCGCGCCCGCCGCCAGGATGCGGTCCGACAATTCCGTTCCTTCCACCGCGCGGGCCATTTGAAGGGCGCCGATAAGCGCGGCGAAGACGCCCAACGCCACGCCTTCGGGATCGTGGGTGTGCGGCGGCAGGTCCTTGGCCAACTGGCGCACCAGGGTCAGCAGCTTTTCGGTGTAGAGCGCGCGCGTCTCGGGCGGTTGACGCGCGATTTCCGGCAACAGCGCGGCGGAAGCACAGCCGATCTCCGGATGATCCCGGTGCTCGGGCGATAGATACATCGCCATCGCCAGTTCCAGGCCGCCTGAGGCCAGTGCCTGCTGCAATTGCTGCGACTGGGTCTCCAGTGCCGATGCCATGCTTTCGCGCACGAGGTCGGCTTTGGACTGGAAGTGCGGATAGAAGGCGCCATTCGTCATCCCGGCGTCGCTCATGATGCTGGCCAGTCCGGACGCGGCGATGCCGTCACCTCGGAAGCGGTGCGAAGCGACCTCCATGATCCGGCTGCGGGATGCGTCCTTCCGGCCCTTGTCATAGCGCATGATGGCTCCTTCTCGTTTCCCTATTGCATTATGAGCATAATGTGATATTACGATCATAATTCAATCGCCGATCGCAGGCAAGACCTCTTACATCTGGAGCCTTCAGAATGAACCGGAATTCGGGAAAGACCGCTGTTGTGACCGGCGCCTCCTCTGGCATTGGCCGGGCCACCGCCGAGATTCTGGCGCGCGCCGGCTTCACTGTCTTCGGCACCAGCCGCAAGGCATCCAACCAGAGCTCGAACGGTGTATCGATGCTGGCTTGCGACGTGACCGACGACACGTCTGTCGCGTCCCTTGTCTCGACTGTCCTCGGCAAGACCGGCCGGATAGACCTGTTGGTCAACAATGCCGGTATCGGGCTGCTGGGCGGCGCGGAAGAGTCATCCGTCTCGCAGTCGCAGGCCCTGTTCGACGTCAACCTGTTCGGCGTCATGCGGATGACCCACGCGGTGTTGCCGTCGATGCGGCGGCTGGGCGAGGGGCGTATCGTCAATATCGGCTCGATCCTGGGGGTGGTCCCGGCGCCGTACTCAGCCCACTATTCGGCCGTCAAGCACGCGCTTGAGGGCTATTCGGAATCGCTCGACCACGAGGTTCGCGCCTTCAACATCCGCGTTTCGGTCATCGAACCGGCATATGTGCGCACGGTATTCGACCAGAACGGATTCGAGCCCGATTCCCGCATAAAGGAATATGATCAGGCGCGAGCCGCAGTCGAGGCACTGCTTCGCGAGGTGATGCCCAAGGCCGACTTGCCGGAAGTGGTGGCGAAGGTGGTTCTGCGGGCCGCGACCGACGGGCATCCGCGGCGGCGCTACACCGCCGGCAAGGCAGCGCGGCAGGTAAGCATGCTGCGCCGGTTCGCGCCGGCAGCCATGTTCGACAAAATCTTGCGCAAGCAATTTCGCCTGCCCGTCTGAACGAAGCCGCGGATATAACAGCAACATCGCCGGTCTTGTCCGGCACATCCCCGAGTGGGACCGACGACGCCTTGCGCCTTCGCCGTTCATGCCGGCCACCGAGATCATTTTTAGAAAGCGACCATGATGAAAGCCTTTGTTGTCGACAAGTATCAAAAGAAGGGCGCCCTGCGGCTCGCCGAAATGCCGGAGCCCGAGTTGCGGGACAATGATGTCCTGGTCGAAATTCACGCCGCCGGGGTGAACCTTATCGATTCCAAGCTTCGGGACGGGGAGTTCAAGCTGATAGTGCCCTATCGCCCGCCCTTTATCCTGGGCCATGACGTGGCGGGGATCGTCGTTCGGACCGGTTCGAAAGTCCGCAAATTCAAGCCCGGTGACGAGGTCTATGCGCGGCCGCGCGACGGCCGGATCGGCACGTTCGCCCAATCTATCGCCATGGATGAAGCCGATGTGGCGCTGAAGCCCAAAAACCTCAGCATGGAAGAAGCCGCCTCGATTCCGCTGGTGGGCCTGACCGCCTGGCAGGTGCTGGTCGAAACAGCCGGGCTGAAGAAAGGTCAGAAGGTGTTTATCCAGGCCGGCTCGGGCGGAGTGGGGACCTTCGCTATCCAGCTGGCGAAGCATCTCGGCGCGACCGTCGCGACGACAGCCGGCGCGGCGAATGCCGATCTGGTGAAAGGTCTCGGAGCCGGTATCGTCATCGACTACAAGAAAGACGATTTCGAGAAAATCCTGCATGGCTACGACGTCGTCCTGAACAGCCAGGACGCCAAAACGCTCGAAAAATCGCTGCATGTGCTGAAGCCGGGCGGGAAACTCATCTCCATCTCCGGTCCGCCGGATCCCGCATTTGCCAGCAAGCAGGGGCTGAACGTGGTGCTGAAGCTGATCCTGCGCCTGCTGAGCCGCGGCATACGCAGCAAGGCCAGACGCGCCGGTGTCGGATATTCTTTCCTGTTCATGTGGGCGCAGGGCGAGCAGCTGGGCAAGATCACCTCGCTCATCGAATCCGGTATCATACGCCCCGTCATCGATCGGACTTTTCCGTTCGAGAAGACGAACGAGGCATTGGCCTATGTCGAAGCGGGGCGTGCCAAGGGCAAGGTCGTCATCAAGGTCAGATAGGGAGAGTGTTCGGCGGAAGACCGTTGCTTCAGCCCGCCGCCACCGTCTCGATCTCCTGGAGATAAAACACTTTGCTCGGCTGCAAATGGTCGACGCAGAGCTGCGCCAGAACCCAATTATCCCGGCGTTTCAGCGCCTCGATCATCATCGCGTGGTGCTGGCGCGAGACGTCGAGCTTTTCCCTGTCGGCCAGTGAATTGGCCCGCACCGGCAGGCTGAGCCGCATGTAATGCTCGATCGAGGAGACGAGATAGGCGTTGCCGCAGGCCGAGAACATTGTGAGATGGAAACGGTCATTGGCCTCGTGGATGCCCCTGAGATAGCCGTTGTCGACGTGGCTGCTGTAGGTGCGGTGGATGTCGGTCAATTGCGCGATCAGTTCGTCGCTGACCGGCAGGGGGATCATCAGCGCCGCCTGGCGCTGCAGCATTTCGCGCACCTCGTAAATCTGCCGCACCTCGTCGGGCGAGAGCCGGCGCACCATGGCGCCCTTGTTGCGCTCGCGCGTGACGATGCCGAGTTTTTCCAGCTGGTAGAGAGCCTGGCGGATGATGTGGCGTGAAACCGGGAAGCGGGCGAGCAGCACATCCTCGACCAGGCGCGTGCCGGGCGCCAGCCGGCCGAAGATGATGTCCTCCTCGAGTGCGTGCACCGTGTCGGCTTCCTTGCCACCATAGTCGAAGCTGTTGAGCATCGCGAACCCTTGTATTCCCTGGCTGGCCTTATCGGTCCTGGCCAACCTCTTGTTGGCCAAGGCTAATCTTTGTTGACCTGGGATGCCACTCTAACCGGTTCACACTGTCTCTGGAATTGCCTGGCCTTCGCGCACAAGGCTGGCCACGAGCTGGTCCAGGCGCGGGTCGTCGAGGCTGACGATGCCGGACATCTGCAGCGCCTGCCTCAGGCTGATCCTGCCGACCTGCTGGCGCATGATGACCTTTACGCAGACCGGCCTCGTTCCGGTCAGGACGAAGGCGCTGCCGACCAGGACCGGCTCCGAGAACGGCGCCCACTGGACGGCAACGATCGATGGCTCGCCGGTCTGCCGGCGGTTGATGCCGGCGAAATAGATCCAGTTCAGCTGCGAGATCGCCACGCCATAATGCCAGCCCGGCGCCCGCGCGCCGCCCCGGCGGAGGCCTTCGGCCCAGCGGGTCACGCGCCGGAAGGTCACCAGCTCGGCCTCGCGCCGCACGAAGGTGACCGACCGCATCAGAAGGTCGGGACGATCGGGAACCGCGAAATAGGTGAAGTAGGTCCCGCCGGCGATGGCGGGAGCCGGGCCGCGCACCATGTTCTCGTAGAGCGTCTGGTGGAGCGGTGACGGCAACGGGTGCTCGGGCGCGGCGGGTTCCGGCGCGCGGTACAATTCATCCTCGTCGATGCGGAAATAGGCGCAGATCAGCTGCGCCGTCGCCCGGTTGGGCACGCTCTTGCCTTGCAGATAGCGCTCGAACTGCGTGCGGTTCATGTCGAGCCCGCGGCATACGGCGGCCACCGACGCATGGCCGGAGACCAGCCGTCGCAGATTCGCGGCGAGATTCTTGCGGATTGGCACGATACGCCCCTCGACAGCCGTTCGGACCGTTGTTCAGCAATTGCTTATATTGAGGCAATCTCGCACAACATCGCGCCGCCGCGAATGGGACCTTTGGCCAATGCGCATGGGATTCTTGGTCAATCCCGATATTGGCCCGATCGGATACTGTCGTCAGCGCCGCCGGCCGGTTCCGAGGCGGGGAACTGTACGTTTCTTACATATTGCCTATGCAAGTCATGTGAATGGGCGTAATTTAGCACGAAGAGCGACCTGGATCGGCCTCTCGACATCGAATGATGGAGAGTGCTTTGGACCATGCAGAGCTGATCGATCTTCTCGACTATACTCACGCTCAATTGAGCAAGATCCGCGAGGCGGTCGCGGCAAGCAATCACGCCGGCGCCATGTTCACCATCGATTGCCTGATCGGGGCGGCGGCCGAGCAGACGAAGTGCAAGCTCGCCGGCCTGGAGCATGCAGGCATGCCTGTTGGCAGGGATGGGCCGGTTGGCAGGGATGGGCCAGTTGGCGGCGATGGGCCGGCCGGCAGGGATGCGCCCGCCGGCGCAAGCGGCGCTGCTGCCCGCTTCCAGGCAAGGGCGGCAAAGCCGGACGTGGGCAAGGCAGCGATGCGCGTGCGGCGCCTGCCTTGAGCCTTTTCGCCAGACTTCGCGCCGGCAGCCGCGCGGCGGTCCTGGTTCCTTACAGATATGTCAGGTTGGGTTCGTCTCCCATGCACGGCTACGACGCGCATGAGAACAGCCATGATTTTGTCGCTGAACATCCGGACTGGCGGGTGGTGCGCGGCTGGCTGATGTCTCCAGGCGACATTCTCGACAAGCATGTCATCGTCGAGAACCCCCGGACCGGTCAGCGCTTCGACGTGACGCCGCTCGATCCGCGCGTGCCATTCTTCGAGCATCCGGGCACGGCGGAAGAGTTCGACGGATTGTGGCACCAGATCAGCATGCCTCCGTATTCGCCACCAGCGCGGCTGGTGGTGATGGAGGCAAGCGACGAGATCGGGCGCGGCGCGAGTGCCGTGGCGTCGGATGCGGGGACGTCCGGCGGGAACGCCGACGCCTGATATGTCAGCTGGAGACGGGCTCGCCGATCAGCCTGGCATGATCTCAGCGATCAGCCTGGCATGATCGTTCCGATCAGCCTGATATATTCGGCTTCGGGTTCGCCGTAACCGCCATTGGCGAGTTCCAGTAGCCCGGCGCGGTCGCGAATGACGATCTCGCCGCGGCGCGAGCGGATCAGCGCGCGGCCTTCCAGCAATTGCAGGGCGACGGTGACGCCGGGCCGCCGCACGCCAAGCATGATGGACAGGAATTCGTGGGTGATGGCAAGGCGTTCACCGGGCACCCGGTCGTCACACATCAGCAGCCAGCGCGCCAGCCGTTCCTCGAGCTTCAGCCTTGCGTTGACCAGCGCCGTACAGCCGGCCTGGGTGTGCAGCGCGTTGACGAAGCGCAGCAGGAACAGGCGCAAGGTCGGGCTTGCCGCCAGGGCTGCATTGAAAGGCCTGGCATCGATGCGGATGGCTTCGCCTTCGAGCTGTACGAAGCATGCATGCGCCGAACGGTCGTCGCCCATCACCAGGGCGGTTCCGGTCATGCCTTCGAAGCCGATGAAGCCGACCTCCGCCTCGTGGCCGCTCGCCGTCCTGGCGACAACCGAGCCAATGCCCTGTTCGAGAAAATAGACAGCCTCGATCGGGACATGGGGCGTGACGAGCATCATGCGCAGCGGCAATTCGCAACGCTGCATGTGCGGCTCCAGCAATGCCAGATCATCCGCGCTCATGTGCAGCAGCAGCTGGTTTCGGTATTGATGGTTTTTGTCGAGATCGGATTCAGTCATGGCGCGGCCCAATGCAGGGCAAGAGCCATCCGATCTCCCAGCCGTCCGCGCCCGTATCAACGTGCCGACGATCGCCTGGATATAGGGGCTTTGAACGAAGAAACCTAGGAATACGGTCTGAAATTCGATGCACGGCGTCCCCCACTGCCGTTCGCATACGAAAAGATCGACCTGAAGGTTAGTGTCGGAAGCGTACCAATTCACCATTGGTACGAAACCGACATTTCGCGCCAAGGCCAGCCTTGCAGGATGGCGGTGAAAATCCGCCGGCTAAATGATCTGAAGGCTGTGTGTGTTCGATCGGTTTAGGCCCCGGGGATTCTCCGAAAGCATGCCTGAAAAGCCGCGCCACGGCTTGCGGTCTATGGCCTGGACAAACCAGCGGCCCGCTCCAGGCTCGCAATCCTTTTGTCCGCTTCCGCCTGTGCGACCTGCATGAGCGTATCGATCTCGATCATCGCCTTGAGATGGCGCGAATCGATGACCGCTTATTGACTTGCATGGCCGAACGAGAGTGACGGGTGCACGTCCGGGTGCTGGCGCGGGGATCGACCAAACTTGACGAGATCGATCCGGACACATTCTCGACGGGGTCGTGAGCATGTTGGCTTTGCCTGGCTATGCCTGCCCCATGCCGCTTTGCGCCGCCTCTTCCTCGAGCTTTCCAAGCTTGGCCTTGATCTCCTTCGGGTCGGCATGTTCCAGACCGACCACATCGTTTCTGGTGTCTTTCAGCGCAACGATGATCTCATCGAGCTTGGCGTGGATGGCGGCGGTGTCGCGGTAACCCTGGATAAGGACGACGCCGGTGATGACGATGGCCGCGACCGAAAGGGCATAGGTGACGGCGTTCGTCAGGCCGAAAGGGACCAAAGCGGTACACACCACCATGGCGACGATCATGACGTAGAAACCCGGCGGGCGGGACAGGAAGTCAGCGGCGACGAAAAGGATTTTGTTCATGCTACTCACCAGCGCTCCTGATGTTCACCAGCGTCCGTGATGCCTGCAAGTTCGCGAAGGGGGTTTTGTTCCAGGAACTTAGGCGACCTCCCGAAGTTGTGCACAAGGAGAAGGAGGCCAGCCATGCCGATATACCAGATCGACGAGATGGATGGAGATGAGCTTTCGGCTTCGCATGTCGCCAGCGGTACAAACGCTCTCGATGCGCTGCGCAAGATCACGGGCAAGGCTATTTCGACCCGTGCCTTGCAGAACCACTGGTTCCGGGTGGTCGACGAAGGCGAGGGCAGCGTGTTCGAATACAGCGTCGAGCACGAGCTCACCGCACGTCGCTAGTTTTGCCCGTCGTTTTGCGGCCGATGGGCTTGTGTTTCGCGGTCTTGGCTGAGGCAGGCGCTTTCGCCGAAAGCCGCTGCTCGCGCAGCCGAGCGGTTTTGGCTTCACGCGCCTGACGTTCCAGATCAATGATCGTTTGGGACTCGCGGGTGGCGCGTTCAATCCGGTCCTTGTCCTGGGGCAGTCGGGCCACGGTATCCTCCTTTGCTTCGGTGGCACTGAAAATGCGGACCGAAAGAAAATGTTCCACCAGCTGGGCCGGCGTACGAAAGCGACATCACCCTTGTTGTTTGCGCGCCGGCTAACGGCTCATTCGTCTCTCCAGATGACGCGCTTTTCCCATCTGATTTCGACCAGACGCCTGAACCGGATGGTGACCGCCTCTTGCCCCACGGGGTGGAACAGTTCCGCGTTCATTGATTCCTTGCGTCCGCATTTTTCGCAGCGGACCTTGGCCCTGACCTCTTCGATGCTCACATTGCCGATGACCTCGCGCAGTTCCTTCGGCTTGTAGAAACGCTTGATGTTGCAATGGCCACAGCGGATGCGCGCGACCTGCCCGGCGTCATGGGCATGCATAAGGGTCCACGGCATCCCCTTCGGCCACTTGTCTGGTTGCTCAGGCATGGCTGAAATGAGGAAAATATTCCTCTCCCGTCAAGTGCCTATCAGGACGAAGAGCGTTATTTCGTTCGCAACGGGCAACATAGCCACACTGGCCCGGCAGTCGCCCGGCTAATAGTCTGTGCAGTCATCCGCTTTCGGGGCGCACGGTTTCCACCAGGAGCGACCCCGCCGGAAGCGGACGCAACAGTTCGGTCTCGGGCTTGGTCAGACCAATCCAGGCAGCCCAGTTCTCAGGCATAAGGACCACGACCTGACGGTTGTGATAGGGCGCGATGTCAGGTCCGGGATCCGTCGTCAGCATGGTGAAAGTCGGTGGCTTGTTGCCGACCGCTTCACGCCAAAGCCCGGCGATGGCCAGGAACGGCGAGCCGTTGAGCGTGAAGCGATGTTTCGCCTTCGGATATTTCGCGCCGGTGAATTCGAAGAATCCAGATGCCGGCACAAGACAACGTTTGCTGTTTGCGAATTGCCGGCCTTCGGAGCGGAAGTTGAAGACAGGCCCGCCTTTGGGACCGGCCGGCGGAAACCCGAACGTCATCGACGCCAGCTCGATAGTGTCGCTGCCGGCGGCGGCGCGCATTATGGGCGCCGGATCGTTGATCCTGATATCATCGGCCTGAGGCAGGTCGAGTTCGGTCTGATGGCTGGGTATTCGAAGCGCCAGGGACTCCATCATCCGGCAATATTCAGCCCAGGCTACATGCTGTTCGTAATCATTGCACATGTGTTTTAATCCCATTTGCAGCGATCGAGTTCGAAAACCTTGTCACCTGGTGACGCGGCAACATGCCAAGATACCAGATTGACTGACATCCTCATGCAAAACCATTCAGCCGCATGGCTGAGTTGTTCAGTACGAAAACGACATCATTTGTTGTTGCGCGCGCCCACGATCGTCGTAGGAATCCAGGTGTCACCGGCCACGAAACGGGCGCTGGTGCTTGAGAGTGTCGTGTACTCCCGCCCTGCCGGGAGACATGAGATGGAAGACGATCACAACCCGGACCGCCTGATTTCCGCTCACGATTCCCATATCTTGCGGAACGCCTTCAAGGCATCGATCGCCGAGTTGCAACTGCCGGAAGCAAAATGGATCGAGCACTCCAGGGCGATGATGCACGACCTCACCGGCAGTCTTCACGTCGATAGCGGCTTCATCGACTGGATCGTCCAAGTGAAGCCGCCAGCCGCCAGGTCGGCGAACGACAACGGCAAGGCTGAGGATCACCTTGTTGAGGTGACACTGGGCACACGCGCTAGCCTCGAGGGGCTGGCCGCGCCTGTCGAAATGCTGGTTGAGGTTTTAAACTTCGAAGCCCCGGCGGACGCCATCGCGCCGCCGTCGGCGCGGTAGGCTGTTATCCTCACCCATCCGCGCGCTTGGTCTTGCCGGCGCCCGGTTGGCCGCTCAGAAGGCCGAAGTCGGCCGAACGGGTGCCGCTGTTGGCATGCAGAAAGCCCTCGGCGGCCAGGCCGCGGCGAAGCAACTCACGCACGGCAGCCGCACGGCTCGGCATGCGCTTGTCGAAGCGCCATGTGTCGAGCGCCGCGAATTCCTCTGCGTTCAGCATCACCTGCAGCCGTTCGGGGCGTTCAAGGTTGTCGGTCATCATGGCCTCCTTCTCAAGGCAATCCAGCCGGTGAGCCGAATGAGTAAGTGACTTATGTGCCTCACAATCTGCCAATGGCCTATTTGGTTCCGAGGTAGCCAAATACATTTGTTGCATCAGCTACTCAAAGTGCCTCTGTTGCGTCACCGGCTAAACATACTAACTAATTGATTTTATTAATGTTTTGTTGAGATTTTGTCTTGCTTTAACGAATCGCCTGGCGCATGGTGAAAGTGAGGGAAAACCCAGTCCCCTGGACAGGAGTTTGCCATGCAGAACTACCCCATCGAACTGCGCGACGACCTGAATCACACGCTTGTCAAGACAATCTACGAGTTTGGAATCGTCAACGTTCCGGTCCTGGCCGCTCAACTGGCCGACCGCCACGGCGACCTGTCGTACGCTGACGCCGAACGGCTGGTGCTTGGCTTCGCCCAGCTCTATTCGGCGCCCATCGTCTTCGACCGCTCGGGGTGCGATTGGCGACTGAAAGAGCCTGTCGGCTGGGACAATGACGGCCTGCTTCTCGACATCGTCCAGAACGAGTTCGGCCGCGCCGCCTGAGCCTCGATTGTACGTGTCCGATAATTCATCTGGTCGCCATCGTGAAAGCCATCAATACCATACGGTCAAAGCTGGATTCGGACGCGGCGTCTTGAACAAAAAACTGCCCCGCCTTCTTGGGACGAAGCTGGCGGGGCTCGAGGAGTTAGTAGGCTCCTAACAATTACCCGCGAATTGTTAAGCTGATGTGACAGGTTCAACGGGCCATATCGATAGGCGGGGCTCAACTAGCTGTGGGCTTTCAGGAGGTTGTCCATTCGGACCGAACCGAGGAGACTGGAGTTACCACGCTTCAGCACTCACCGGAGGGTCCGAATGAACATCCACAAGAATGCCCGTCTCACGCCGCTGCGTCGAGAGGAGATGGCGTTGTCGGTGATAGAAGGCGTCTTTTCCAAAGCCCATGCAGCGCGGATTTATGGCGTGTCGCCCAAGATCGTGGCGCGGTGGGTCGAGCGCTACAAGACCGAAGGCAGCAAAG